>JAISWZ010000602.1 GCA_031270945.1 Clostridiales bacterium
ATCGGCTGGCGGGAAGAGAGCGCGAAAAGTCAGCTTCCTACTACACCCCTGAAGTATTGACGCAGTGCCTGGTCAAGTACGCTCTCAAAGAGCTTTTGAAAGACAAGACCTCTGATGACATCCTTAAACTTGCCATTTGCGAGCCCGCCATGGGCAGCGCCGCTTTCTTGAATGAAGCGGTGAACCAGCTGGCTGAAGCTTATATTGAGCTAAAGCAAAAAGAGTCTGGCGTCCTTGTTTCCCATGAGGATCGACCGCAGGAACTGCAAAAGGTTAAGATGTTCCTTGCTGACAGGTGCGTTTACGGGATTGACCTGAATCCCGTTGCCGTAGAATTGGCTGAGGTTTCCCTCTGGCTAAATACCATTTACAAAGGTGCCTTTGTTCCTTGGTTTAGGGCGCAACTCTTTAACGGGAACTCACTGATTGGAGCTCGTAGACAGGTATATCCCATTGTTCAACTGCAAGCAACAAAAACACCCGACAGATGGTGGGAAAACGCTCCAATGCGCGTGAAACCGGGAAAAGCCGCTGCGCCTAAAAGTCATGTATATCACTTTCTGACTGGCGACCCCGGCATGGCTAGCTACCCTGACAAAGTGATTAAGGGGCTTGCGCCTGACGAGATCAAAGAGCTGAAGGCTTGGAACAAGGACTTCAACAAGCCTTACACAACCAGCGAAATCGAAACTCTGACCCGAATCACAAGCGTCATTGACAAGCTCTGGCGAAAGCAGATCAACCACCTTCGAAGCGTACGTGGAAGAACAACTGATGCCCTTTCGATATACGGACGCACTGAAGACGTTGCAGAAGCGTCTACCACGATCCGTGAAAAGGACGATATCTTCGATCAACTCTATAGAACGGTAGGTGGAGACAATGCATCACCCTACGCGAGATTGAAGTTTGCGATGGACTATTGGTGCGCCCTCTGGTTTTGGCCTATTCGAGACGCTGAGCTCCTTCCATCAAGAAGCGAGTTTTTCTTTGACATGGACTTGATCCTTGAAGGAACGGTTGAATCGGTGAGCTCTGCTCAGATGACCATGTTTGAGGTGACTGAGTTAGACCTTATGGCAGACGAGATACGGGACACCTATTCTGGTTACGCTTGGAACGACATCGGGAAAGTAAACCTAAATGACATGTGCAGGTTGAATCCAAGACTCGCTATGTCTAGGCAGATAGCGCAACAGCAACACTTCTTTCACTGGGAGCTCGAGTTTGCGGATATTTTTGCTGACAAGGGCGGGTTTGACTTGATCTTGGGGAATCCTCCTTGGATTAAGCTGGAATGGAAAGAGCTAAGCGTACTTTCTGACAAGAACCCTATGTTCACTGTGAAGGAGCTTACAGCAACTCAAACCTCTCTTCAAAGAGAAGAATCATTGAAAGATAAGGTAGCCGAAGATCTCTATTTTTCGGAATATGAATCTATGCTTGGTATCCAGAATTTTCTTAACTCTCAGCAGAATTACAGCGAATTGAAAGGTCAAAGTTCTAATTTATATAAATGCTTCTTACCGCAAGCATGGAGTTTTGGACTTCCCATGGGGATAATGGCATTCTTGCATCCCGATAGCATATATGATGATCCAGGTGGAGAAACGCTACGCAAAATCGTTAACTCTCGATTGCGATTTCACTTCCAATTTGCTAACGAGAAAATTCTTTTCCAAGAAATAGGTCACAGGATAAAGTTCAGCATAAATATCTATAGCTATTTACAGCAAACCGGCTTTGATTCTATAAGCAATCTCTATGATCCAAGCACAATCGACCAATGCTTTGATGATTCAATCGTTGGAAATGTTCCGGGAATTAAAGATAATACTGGCGCTTGGAATATCAATGGGCATCCAAGCAGAGTTATTAATGTGAGAAAAAAAGATCTTCTTATGTTTTCGAAATTGCTGGACGGAAGCAATGAATGGTCATCGGCGCGCTTACCAGCGATACACGCTCGTGAGATGATAGATGCGCTAAGGCTTTTTTCGACACAACAAACATATATTGACAGCAATAATTTAGAAGTATTTTCATCCGAAATATGGAACGAAACAAATGCTCAAAAAAACAATACCATTGTACGTAGCGTAAACTTCCCTGATTCCATAAACAAAGCCGTTTTTTCTGGGCCTCATGTCTCCGTGGCAAACCCAATTTTTAAATGCTCTCGCTCCAAATGCGAATTAAAAAGCGACTTCGATTGCATTGACTTAACCATTATTCCCGAGGACTATTTACAAAGATGCAATTATCAACCCAAAATGTCACTAGAAGTATATCGTAAAATGATCCCTATTACGTCATGGGGGGAATTATATACTAAAGAGTATCGAATATCAATGCGACGAATGATAGATCCAAGCACAGAAAGAACGCTTTCTCCAGCAATTATTCCTCCCGGCATTTGCCATATTGATACTATTCAATCAGTATGCATTCGAGGATTAACCGGCTATGCCTCAGGATTACTGTCATCTATACCTTATGATTTCTTTATCAAAACAACAGGTAAATCACACGCCAATTTTGACATTCTTTCAAAACTGCCAATACCCTTGGAATCATCAACAAGGTACGAGATAGTAGCGAGATCCTTGTTGCTCAACTGCCTTACCAAATATTACTCAGATTTATGGAAAGCAGAATGGAATGAATCATTCCTATCTTACCAATGGTCAAAAACTGATCCACGCCTTAGCCCTGACAAGTTTTCTACGCTCTCACCAGACTGGACTTGGCATACGCCCCTACGCACAGACTTCGAGCGGTACCAAGCGCTTGTTGAGCTCGACGTCCTTAGCGCCATGGCACTTGGCATGACGCTGGATCAGCTAAAAACCATATACCGCATCCAGTTCCCGGTTATGCAAAACTACGAGACTGACACCTGGTATGACCAAAACGGGAGAATCGTCTTCACCATCAACCGCAGTCTTACTGGTGTTGGATTCTATAGAACAGAATGGGACAAAATCAAGAACGCCTCAACTGGCGCATTTACCCGCGAGATCACAGATGACACACTGCCTGGCGGCCCCATAAAGCGCGTTATCGAGTACGTAGCCCCATTTGACCGCTGTGATCGCGTTAAAGACTTCGAGACAGCCTGGAAGTTCTTTGAGGCAAAGTATAAGCCATCCAAAAAGCAAAAGTCGTGATGGCATGATTCCAGCAGCCATTGGCCAAGAATTGATTTTGCGAATAAAATTCTGTTAATTTTTAACTACTCCAAGAGGCTCCAAGTGGCTCCAAATCACATTCTCTTGCGGCGCAACCCCTTTCATTTTCACTGACACGCCTCCTGGAAAACGCTACAGCGCCCCCATAGCGTGGGCTGCAAGCGAAGGAATTGTGGAGTTTCGGGATATGCACCAAGCGGCACATCATGAGTCAGAAAGAAACCACAACCCGTGTGCAAGCGGCGCAAACGAACTGCAAGAAGCTTTATAACAACTAGGCGTCATGGACCGTCCATTATGGGCGGCCTTCTTTTTTTGTACTGCCAACCGCATCCCGCCGAAAGCGGCGCTCGAAACTAATCTCTGTATACTTAACATTATATGTAGTGATGAGCGAAATCAGGTCGTAAATCATCAACTCCGGAGTTCAAATCCTTTGCCCAGTCAAGCAATACCTGCTCACATTTGCCTTATATATATGACGGAATCAGCAAAGCCAAAAAACGCCGGAACAGTCCTTTGACTGATTCTGTCATGCTCGTCTCGGGCTTATTGGAAGGGCCTACAAAAGTCTGCCCAGATTTCAATTGCGCTGGAGAAGTATGGTCATATAACTATCCGACAGACTTCTACGTTCCAGTCTGAGACAAATGCAAGACCTGCAAAGGACTTGGCAAAGTGTCGGCTAGAAAAAGCGACGAATGACAGATCTGTACATTGAAGAGCAGACTGATTGGCTGCACCGCTACGCACTGGAAGAAATTCACTTCCAGCTTCAAAAGACAAAAAAGTCAAAGAAAGAGCTTTACTGCGCCCTCTGCGATGAGGTTCCTGATTTCTTCATTGCCTAGCATTCAACTGAGAAAGCTTTAAGTGCATCGAGTTTGGCTGCACCGCTACGTACTGGAAGAAATTCACTTCTAGCTTCAAAAGACAAAAAAGTCAAAGAAAGATCTTTGCGGCACCCCCTGCGATGAGGTTCCTGGTTTCTTCATTGCCTAGCATTCAACTGAGAAAACTTTAAGTGCTCTGAGTTTAGCTGCACCGCTATGCACTGGAAGAAGATCACTGCCAGCTTCAAAATACAAAAAAGGCCCAGAAAGAGCTTTACTGCGTCCCTGCGATGAGGTTCCTGATTTCTTCATTGCCTAGCATTCAACCGAGAAAACCTCAAGTGCCCTGAGTTTGGCTACACCGCTACGCACTGGAAGAAGATCACTTCCAGCTTCAAAATCAAAAAAGCACAGAAAGAGCTTTACTGCGCCCCCTGCGATGAGATTCCTGATTTCTTCATTGACTAGCATTCAACTGAGATAGCCTTAAGTGCATCGAGTTTGGCTGCACCGCTACGTACTGGAAGAAGATCACTTCCAGCTTCAAAAAGCACAAAAACAGAACGTGTTTACCTCTCCCCCGCGATGAGGTTCCTGGCTTCTTCCTTACCTAAGCAAACCGGCTCCAATTCCTTTAGTTTTTGACCTTATCAAAATTAAATGAAAAAAATGTTCATCTCGTGAAGCATTTGGGCTTCCAATTAAATGGAACTCAGTCTCCAGAGCCTCTATTCCAAATGCTGCACCGCTGACTTCGGTTCGTCTGCACCGCTTTCTACAGGATTAATTTCCTTAGCAACTTAAAGCTTCAGCTATGACCCTTGTACTTGTTCATCAGGGCAATAGAAAACCCAAGTAAGCCTAACCGCCTAAGAATTCAACCCCGGTTCATCCGCACCGCTATCAACAGGATTATTTTTCCTAGCACCTAAAGTTTTCAGCGATGACCATTGTTCTTGTTCATCGATGACCCTTGTGCTTGTTCCTTGAAACAATAGCAACCCCAGAGGGTCTATGCCGACTAAAGAACATTCGCCCCAATTTGTCCGCACCGCTTTCAGCAGGATTAATTTTCCCCAGCAACCTCAAGATGTTCAGTGGAGGCATTTCTTCTTGTCCCTTGGAGCAACGGCTAACCCAGTCAACCTAAACTGCCTAAGGACTTTAAAGTTCTCAGCGATTACCTTTGTGTTTGATCCCAGTGCAACAGCTAACCTAACCGCCTATGAACCTTTACCTCGGATCAGAACGTCGGAACGCTATCATGGCTCTCTACAGGATTATTTGTCCTGACAATTATGAAGCTCAGCGGGGCTTTGCGCTTGTTCCTTGAGACAATAGCAAACATGCCAAGCCTAACTGCCTAAGAACTTTGGCCGGTCTAAAATGCTTGGCAAGGGCTTTAGAGCATATCCCAAAATTATATCCGAGGCACCGGAAAAATCCGGTGTTGAAGCATTCGCCAGGATTTTTCCGGTGCCATTTCGGAATTTTGGGATATGCTCTTAGTTGTTTTTCTTGGAGCAACAGCACCCCCTGCAAGCCTTAACCATTCTGTCCTGCCTATGAACCTTTCCTCAGTTCACCCGCACCGCTTTCAACAAGAATGATTAATCTGCCTATTTTGAATGCTCCAGAGGCTTTGTCTTGTCTCTAGATGCAACAGCAAACCCGGTTAACCTATCTTCTCTAAGAGCCTTTTCCCAGCTCACTCGCATCGCTATCCACGAGATTGACTCCCATCCAGCTTTTAAATGCTCTCTTGAATCTTTCACTTGTCCCTTGTTGCAATAGCACACCCCACGAGTCAGTCAGAATCTCACTCAGCTCGCCCGCACCGCTTTCCAAAGGATTAATTGTACTGGCAACTTCAAAGCCAGCGATAGCATCTCTGCAGTTCCTCTGGGAAACAGCAAACACGACAAGCCTAACTGCGCAAGCCTTACCTTGTTTCGTCAGCGGAGGGCTCTTTCATTTTCAAGGCAGCGTCCAGGCCATGCAAGACGTAATTCTTTCTTACCATATCGATGGTTCCATTTATTGCGCCACCCTTTCAAAATGGTGCCAGAGCAGGTTCACTTACTTTGGCACTGGGCAACCTCCCCCGGTCCTAAAATTTGCAACTGGCATCGGATGGGGGGCATTGTGTCACTATATAGTCAAAAATATAACGCTTCCGTAGGCTTGATCTGGCTAATGCTCTATTGCGATTTAGAAGAATTACTTTTTACCTAAGGCCTTAGTTCGCTCGCTCTGCTTTCTACAAGAATGATTATCCTGGCTACTTTTGAATGCTCAGCCAGAGGAATGCTAAGGGAGGGCTTTAGTTCTTGTAACGCGACTGCAAACTCAGCAATCCTGTCTTATAGCCCTTTCCTCGACTCATTCGCACTGCTATCCACGAGATTGACTCTCATCCAGCTTTCAGAATGCTCATTAAAAGCCTTCTCTGTCCCTTGTAGCAATAGCAAGCCCAGCAAGCCTATACTACCTTAGAACTTCCGACATTTGCCCGGTTAGAACGAGAGCTCTCACGTTATCCAGGCTAGCACTGCAAGGAATGGCAAATCAAATATCCCGGTCGATTACACCAGAAGAAGAATTCATCGGGGCAACAGCAAACCCAGTGCTCCTATCCTGCCTAAGAGCCTTTGCTCCGTTTCACCCGCACCGCTTTTTACAGGAATGATCATTCTGGCTACTTTTAAAAGCTCCGTCAGAAGCCTTGTGCTTGTTACTGTGAGCTACACAACAACCCCACCAAACATATCCTGCCCTAAAGCGTTTTCCAGCATTTCTGCCTGTCTCTAGGAGCAATAGCATACCCAGCAATCTTTTCCTGCCAAATAGCCTTTTTGAAAACTCAACTAGCCGGAGTAAGAACTCGCAAATATCCTGGCAAACATTACAAGGATTGATAAATCAAATATCCTTGGTCGATTACGCTAGAGGGGCACTCGCGTTTATCCTGGCAAGCACTGCAAGTAATGACGATTCAAATATCCTCGGTCGATCACACCGAATGAGGGCGCTCGCATTTTATCCTGGCTAGCGCCAAGTAAAATCAGCCAATAATCGTTTGACTATCCATTGCTTTTGCTCATTGACTTATGTTATAATAAATTGACATGAGTTTAGAAACTGCTTGGCCTTATATCTAGTCAAACCCCTAGTTTGCAATCATCGGTAGATTATTGTTGCTATGTTCGCGACTTAAAGCCACCTTACATAATTTAGTTTTTATCCCAAATTATGAATGATGTTTTGAAAAGGCCTCGGGGTTTTTGCTTGAAGTCAGCAATTCCGTCAAGATTTTAGGTTATGCTCTTAGCTGTGAAATTCCTTTTTGGAGGATGCGCATGGTCATTGACAAGCTCGAACTGCTTTTCCAATTCACAGGCATACCAATGCAACTATATGATTCAGAAACCTTGAAGCTTGACCTAGCACGAGTAAAATTCAGCTACGCTCCGCTTTCCTTGTTTGCCTCGCAATTGAACCGCCAGCCAGCTGCAATCGGCTACACAGTAACTAAAGAACAGTTATTCATAGGCTATGCAAACATAAGCAATTCATCCGAGAAGATTTTAATTGGGCCGACGAGCTCATTTAAGCCGTCGCAGCAACTGGCTGAAACCTTTGCCAAAAGCAACGGGGTGCCAATTCATTACATACCTCGTCTTTTAAACTATCTGCAAAGCATCCCGGCATGCAGTATAGAGCGCTCGATAGCCTTGTTGCGCACATTGAATTTGATATTCAATGGAGAAGACAAAATCGCTCCTGCATCATTTTCTTTGGAGCTGAATTCTGAATACGTGAATCATCAAAGAGCTCTTGAAGAAGCGGTTATATTTCCTATAGATCATAAAGATGATTTTCTGGAACGCGAGCTGTTGTCCTTTGTTGAGTTCGGCCAAACCGGGCAACTGAGGATTGCGCTTGACGAGTTGGGCAAACAGATCGGCACAGTGCCAGCAATAAGTGACGATGCTGACCGCGCTTTTAAGAATATTGTGATTTTTGCCACAGGTGTGGTTTCTCGCACAGCTCTTAAAGCTGGTTTGGATTATGATACTATTGACGAGATTTGCACATATTATTTAAATAAAGTTGAATTCTTGCATGGCTACACTGCTGTATTTGATTTGTTTTGCAACATGTTCATGAACTTTGCAAATCAAATAAACATGCTTAACAACAACTCATGTTCGCCCCTGGTCATGAAAATCAAGAGGGTTATTTCAGGAAGTTTGCACGAAAAAGTAACTCCGACCTTAATAGCTAAAGATATAAACATGAACATATCATACCTTTGCCGGGCATTCAAAAAAGAGACAGGAAAGACGATATCAACTTACATCAACGAGCAAAAAGTCCGCGAATGCATGCGGCTGCTGACCGCAACCGAGCTTTCAATCAGTGAGATATCCGTTCAACTAGAGTTTTCTTCTTGCGCGCATATGATTACTCTATTTAAAAGGATAACGGACAAGACGCCAAATGAGTATCGCAACCAGCGATAAGATTGGATCCAAGAATTCTCTATCCATGAATCTGCCAATCCAAGCGGGTGCCTGGGCAAAATCGCCCAGGCACCCGAAGGATGTGAGTTGCGTTGCGGCAATCAGTCTTCTTGTCTATCAACCTGAATCCTCACCCGGCCGATATTCAATACATCCAAGAAGGGATCCCTTGCCCCTTGCGGGCATGGATTGGTAACCGTTTTGACAACCGCGTAATACAAGCCGGGTGTTGTGTATATGCATGAACTTTTTGCCAAAAACGAGCCATCCCCAGTTGCTACTATATCAGTGCTCTCAGGGCCAAAAACATCCGCAAATTGGTTTGCCCCGTAGGTTGTTTTCCCTTCGCCTGTAAAGTTCCAGCTTGCCGCTACAACGGTTTCTCCTGCTGCTGGCACCTTGATGACAGCCGTCAGTTGAACGGTTTCTCCAGCTTTCACTCGAGCCGACTCTTCATTGTTAGCATATAGGGTCACAGTTTGCTGGACGCCTTTTCTCTGTGCAGCGTCTTTCGGCACAACTAACTGTGCAAAATCCAGCGCGTACTCCGTGCTTTCGGCAGGCTTCACGCCGCGCTCCACCCAGTCAGACACAGCCAGCAAAGCTCGCTTCACAGCGCCAGAGTAATTGACTGTGCGCGTTCCTCCATCTTCTTGGCTATCGTTATGCAGAGAGTGATCTATATACCACAGCCGGAAAACATCTTCTTCTGCGATCCCTTTCTCAGATGCGGACGCGCGCACTTTGTTTCTGTACCAGTGAGCCTGCCATGGACTGGCAAACTCATCCATCAAAGCTTCCACGACAATAATTTTTCCTTGCAAATCCCCATCCTGCAAGCTCCCGGCACCATTGGCGCAAATCATCATGCCTACAGGATCTCCTTGCCTTTTGGGGCGGTTCGGATATTTTTGATCAAGATACGACCACGGAAAGAAGTCCTCGCTGACATCTTGATATCGGTAATACAATTGGATAGCCAGGTAGTCCTCATTTGTCAGCGTTACCTGATCGCCAGGCTTTACCTTGGCCAGGATTTCATCTACATTCGCAACCCCATAAGTGGCCCCTATGGAGATTTGATTTCCCACAATGCTGCCTGCCTTCAGGACTGCGCCTGTTGCCTCGCCGCTCTCGATCCGCACCTCCATGCCCATTGCATACAGATCCTTTTGTTCCGGCGCTTCCTCAAGCGAAATGAAACTGTTTGCGGCGTTTCCCAATTGCTTTAAAAATGCGTTGTTAGCCCCATTTGTTCCAGTTTCGGAATCCTCCGCTTCTCCCAAAAGATGAACTTCTTTCACCTTTGAAGTCAGCTTTACAAGATCAGACATCACGCTTTCTTCCCGCTCGAAACCCGCGTAACCGCTTTTCGTCCAAAAGTCTGAAAAATAGGACGCATCCGCCATGTGTATGACAGGCGCAAGCACGACCAAAGATCCGTCATCCATGATGCCCTCTTCCATCATGAACCATGTGCGCGGCGGGAAGCCCATCGCTGTTACCTCTTCATATGCGTCTTTCTCAGCTGCATCCAGGAGCTTGGCCGGCTCGCCCGATCCGCCGACATCCAGTGCTTCAATGATATCTGCGATTTTATGCCGAAGAACACGCTTGCCAAATGAAGGGACACACATGCAGTTTGGTATTGAAACAGGGGAGCCTATGACATGAGGCACTGCTCCATCCCAGGCATTCGTGTTTTCAATGCAGCTCATTGACTTGTAGCCGCCGCCGCTTGCTCCAAAAACATATCCGTAAGGCCTGCCGCAATCATATATTTCTATGGCCTTTTGGCGGAAGTGCTCCGCAGCTGCAGCAAAGGACTTATAAACCATTGAAGAATCAGCGTTTTGCCCAAGCAGCTCACCTGAACCCATATTGCAGGCTATAAACCCTGCTCCATGCACGATGGAAAACGAAATTAAGTCGTCGCGCCCTTTCCTGTCAAAATAGGCGTTTTCCTCGTTTGGCCCAGGAAATGGGCATAGGTGCTGAAAGAACCTGCCTGTGTACCGCTCTTTCTCGGGAAAGCAAAAAGTGAACTTGACATCAGTTCCGTTGACTGCGGTATCTTCAAAATAGCCGTGCATGTAGCGGTATTTCACAACTGTCTTGTCGAGAAGTTCACGCTCTCTCATCTCATCTGCATCTATGACAGGATGCCCCCACATGGGATCTTTTTTAGCGTCATATATTGCTTTAGCCATCGTTTCAATCCTCTCTCCAATGATTTGCTTTAGAGCATATTCCAAAATCAAGGCATTCGCCAGGGATTTTTCTGGCCTGAGATATGCGCTTATTAAGTTGCTGAAGCTTCTGCCCTCATTTCGGAATTGCGTTTACGGATATCCGGCATCTTTTTGTCCAGGTTATAGAAAAACATTACAAATGCCAAGACGATATAAAACGCCACCGGGATTAAAGAAAACAAAAGACGTATCATTAAAATAGCTGAATCACCCACTTGAGCGGCTTCGCCATTATATCCGCTTGCGCTCATAAATACGCCAACCATAAAAACACCCAGCGATGACCCTACCTTTGCGGTAAACCCCGTCAAAGCGCTCATAGTGCCTTCCAATCTTCTATTTCCATTAAATTCATTATACTCAGCATTATCAATAATCAGCAGAGGAAGCAACATGTTAATTGGCACGTTGCCTATCCCGCGCAAAATATTGGCAATCATTAGCATCGGAAAATTTGTGTATGAAAAATAATTCAAGAGAAATCCAGAAGCGGACAGAATTAGGCCTAGCATTATAACTCTGCCGCTAGCTATTTTTCTCATCAAGGCTGGCATGGCGAAAAAAACAGGAAGTATGAATAAAGTTCCTAGCTGTACTAATCCAAATATGTCCATATTCTTGACAATATGCTGATAATAGTATGTATCTATCCCCATATTTGTAATTATATTATATACCAGGATAAGTATTGCGATAAACCAAATATACTTGTTTTTCTTAAGCACCTCAAGAACATCTCGCCAAACAACTTTTTCGCCAGAAATCGCTTTTACTTCAGCATTTTCATTTACTTCTTTGATAAATATGAAACGAAGCATTCCCAACGCTGCAAGAGGAACTGCGAAAATGAGAATCAGCGTAGTCCATCCTTGCGGCGAAGTTGCAAGCCTGCCCATGGCCATAGGGAATATCACATTAAATATAAGAACGCCTAACATGGTTATAATCGATCCATAGGTTTGAAGCGAGGTGTATTGTTCTGGCCTCTTAAACGCGCGTACCATATGAACAGTTGAATTTGCGTTCAATAAGGTTACAAACACTGCATTAACCATTATATACATGGATACTACCCAAACGGATTTTGCCACGACAGAGAAAGAGGGCGGACACGCAAAGAGTAGAACAGTGCAAATCCACATGCCTATAATGCATAACTCATACGGACGCGCTTGCCCCAATTTTGTCTTCGTCCTGTCCACCAAAAAACCGGCAAACGAGTCCGTAATGGCATCCACGACCTTGCTTGCCATAAGCAAAGCACCAACAAGCGCAATGGGCATCATTAATGTATCCGTGCAATACATGCTCAAATACCCAATAACCATGAGATTCGCGCCAGTAGATATTGTTCTGGTCTGCCACGCCAGCATCTTTCCAGCCCCGATTTTCCCGGGCTTGAATTTGCCTTCCTCGTTTTGCATTGCATCAGCCTCCAACTTCATATTGTGCTTGTTGCCTCTCATCATTGGCTTGATGCAATTATAGCATTTCGTGGAGGTCGCTGCTTTTTCTCATTGACTTATGTTATGCTGCATTGACATGATTTTGGCGATGCTGAGCCAAATAAATGGACGCATCTAAAAATTGCGTTTTTAGATGCGCCCATTAATCTTATTCGTAGTCAATTAGAGCATATCCCAAAATTATATCCGAGGCACCGGAAAAATCCGCGTTGAAGCATTCGCCAGGTCTTGCTGCCATGTGAGAAGCTTCGCCGAAAATGGAAACGGCGAACCCGAGCTAGACGTCCATCACCCAGCAACCTGCTATCTGTTCAAGACGTACTGCAAAAATCACACAGACAAAGAGACTCGCGGCAAATGAGGCTGACAGCTTCAACCCTCTACGCTCACCAATTCATACGTCCGGCTGCCAAGCCCGATTTTCTCCGCGTATTCCAATGTCAGAAGTCCGTTTCGTGATTCAATGCGGTTGATCAGCGCGGCGCTCTCTTCATCTGGCGCACTGTATATGAGATCGATGCACGCCTGATCCAGCGCCACCGGATCGGCAGACGCGAGAATTCCGATATCGTGCATGTCCGGTTCTGCAGGATTGCCGTTGCAGTCGCAGTCCACAGACAATCGGTTCATAACATTCAAGTAAACGATTCGGTCGCCGTTTCCAAGATAGTCGGAAACCGATTTGCCCGCTTCTCCCATAGATTCGAGGAAACTGTCCTGATCTCCATTGATGCCTCTTTTGCTTCTTCCCGACGTATGTATCCAAGACTTCCCCTCGCTTGAACCCAAGCCGATGGAAATATTCTTGATAGCGCCGCCGAATCCTGCCATGGCATGCCCTTTGAAGTGAGACAGAACAATGTAGGAATCGTAGTCGCCAAAATGCGATCCGACGTAATTCTCGGACAAATGTGCTCCGCCCGTGACGGGAAGCGTCATGGATCCCTCCGCATCCTGAATATCCACGTCGGCGACGCTAGTATAGCCGTGATCCTCCGCCACCTGCCTGTGCATGGCTGTGTTCGCGCGAGAACCGCCGTAAGCGGTGTTGCACTCCACAAACGTTCCATCTACCAACTTCACCAAGTCCCCGATCAGTTCAATCCTCAGATAGTTGCTGTTCGGCGGCTCACCTGTCGTAATCTTCACAGCCGTATTTCCCTCCGGTGTCCAATTCAGAGCCTCATAGACCGCTTTCAAGCCATCGGGGCTGATGTCCGCTGTGAAATAGACAACGGGAGTGCCGCTAGAAATCGGTGCGTTGTCCGGTATTGCGCCTATATCGTCATCAGTCGGCATTATGCCTGAATCGTCAACGGTCGGCGTTGCGCTTGAACCTATTTCCTCCGATACGCGCGTAGATGAGGGCTCGTCGGAAGTATTGGAGGTGCACGAAGCAAGGACAAATAGTAAGACAGCACCTAAAATGACATATTGCCAAAGGCGCTTCGATTCAGTCTTTCTCATGAGATTTCCTCCCTGTGATTGAGGTTGCTTGTAAAATGATTCTACTCCTTAGAGTTAACTCCAAGTCAATACTGTTATTGAAGAAAAACACGGCTAGCGCTGAATATCCTCAGTCAATTACGCCAGAGGGGGCGCTCACATTTATCCTGGCAACTTCAAATGCTCAGCAGGCCTATCCTGCCCAATTTGGAAGAATGACGAATCGATCCCTTACCCAGTTCGCCCGCGCAATGCCCAAAGGCCTCCGCGCTGAGCGCGGAGGCCTTTGGGAGTGGTGTTTGCAGACTGTCTTCAAACGAAAAGAGCTGGCTCTGCAAACTAAAATCGAAGTCGCCGTTTTCTCGTAATATCCAGAATTCTCTCGTTGCAACAAAGGCTTCGGGATCAAATTGGGCATGCTCGCTATTGACGCCAACAGCTAGGCCGACTTGCCAGTCAAGTCTCCTGCTACCAAATGAACCCTCGATCCGCGTCCCCGCCCAAAGCGGCGCTTGGTTGTAATGTCTGTATATTGAACATTTCATGTAATAATGGCTACGAACGTATTTCCCCAAGCAATCCGCTCGGCAAATGCATTCCGCCATATATTCTATGCCTTGGCACCCCCAGCGAGCCTGCTGCCGTAGCTCCATGCTCCACCCGACCGCGCCGCTTTCAACAAGATTTCCCTCGCTATTGACATTCTCCCGCCATTTTTATATATTCAAACTCGTTAGTTCCAAACTCAAAAGTTTGATCCAAGAGGTGAAACCCATGTTTACCGGCCGATCCGAGGAGCTCAAAAGACTAAACGAAATGCACTCCTCTGGCAAGTTTGAGTTCGCGATCATCTATGGGCGAAGGCGCGTAGGGAAAACGACGCTGATAAAGGAGTTCATCAAAGACAAAAAGGCTATATACTTTGCATCCCGAGAAGCTGATGGCCCTTTGAACTTAAACTGGTTCAGCAGTGACGTTTACTCTGTGACATCGAAGGAGCTTGCGAAAAAGGCATTTTTCTCCGACTGGGAAGAGGCATTTGACTATATCTATCAAGTGTCCAAAGAAGCAAGGCTCGTGCTGGCCATTGACGAGTACCCGTTTCTTGCTGGGAGCTATAGCCCCATATCCTCAATCCTCCAAATTCACATTGACAACCAGTTCAAGGATAGCAAGCTCTTTTTGATCCTGTGCGGGTCAAGCATGAGCTTTATGGAGAATCAAGTGCTAGGCTACCAAAGCCCGCTTTACGGCAGACGGACAACCCAGCTGAAGCTAAGGCCCTTCACCTTCTTTGAATCCCTGCCATTTCTGGACTCATTCCCCAGGGAGGATAAAGCTGTTCTATACGGCGTGACTGGAGGCGTTCCCGAATACCTGGGCAAGCTTAACCCAGCAAAATCCGCGTCAGAGAACATTATTGACATGTTTCTGACCCCCTCCGGGGCATTGTTTGAGGAGCCGTCCAACCTCTTGAATCAGGAGCTTCGAGAGCCCGGCACATACAACAGCATTATTGAGGCTATTGCCAGCGGGGCTTCCAATCTAAATGAAATCGCGGCAAAGTGCCAGCTCAAAAGCAACAAGTGCGCAAAATGCCTGTCTTCGCTTATGTCTCTAGGCATCGTGAAGAAAGAGTTCCCGTTTGATGAGGACACGTCCAAAAAGAGCGTTTACCTTTTGGAAGACATGATGTTCCGGTTTTGGTACCGCTTTGTTCTCCCAAACCTGAGCGGTGTCACAAACGGCCTGGGCAGGACTATCTTTGGTGCCGAGATAGAAGATGAGCTTCCTGCGTACATGGGACTTGTCTTTGAGGAGATCTGCAAGCAATACCTGTATGAGCAGGCAAAGATAGGGGCGCTTCCGCTTCTGCCCGGAAAGCTCGGCAGATGGTGGGGTGCCTCCAAGGAGAAGCGGCAAGAAGAGATCGACATTGTAACAAGCCGCAAGGATATCGCCTTGTTTTGCGAATGCAAATGGAAGAATGCGTTAGTTGATGTTGACGTACTCTCCGCCCTGGCAAAAAAGGCGGAGCTGTTTCAATACAAAGAAACCTGGCTCTGGCTGTTTTCGAAAACCGGATTTACAGAGAGGCTCTGCAATGAAGCTTTGAACAGGAGCCATGTCAGGCTCATAGGGTTTGATGAGATGATTTAACACAAAAGCCAGCCTCTTGAGGCTGGCTTTTGTGTTTATTCACTCACTCCTGCGCATTCACTCTTGGCACCTGTCTGCCTACGACATACTTGCTGGGCGTCCTGTCAAAATCGTAAACGGCTAGCACATAGATGGTCATCAAGGGATCGCTTGGCTTTTTTTCGCACATGGCACGCCAGCGGCTTTCTTTCTTGAAGCTGCAGTCCGCCCAGTCTCCCAAAAAGATGTCGCTCTGCCGACTCTCGTTAGCGTCTATGTAGTTCCACTTGAATTCATGGCACGGAATTCCGGATAGCGTCCCCTGCTTCATCTCATCATGGGTTGCGTAAAGAAATTCCCAAGCCTTCGGCCCGATTATCCAGGCAGGCTTCTCCGGGTTGGGGTTTGCCGCCAAAAAGCGCTCAAGCACCCTTGTGTGCGTGTCCTTCTCCAGCTCAACAAATTTGTGCTTCTTCACCCCTGCCGCGTTCAAAAGCCCAAGCGGCTCATTTTTCGACCCTGATCCGTAAAACATGTACCAATCCAGCCTGGCGCTAGCCATATCCGTGAATGCTTCTAGCTCTTTCGCTCCCAGGGCATGGTTCAGAAAACCCGGGTATTGGCTTTGCAGACCCAGATTCAGGCACTTGAAGCTCTTTTCCCCAGTTTTCATCTTGGTTTCCCTAGCTCCCGCTTTTATCACGCAGGACTTGCTGAAATAGATGGAGGCCATTTTTTCCGAGATGCCAGCCGAGATCCTGAAAGCCAAAACGCCTTTGCTCATGGCTGTTTCCACAGCTTCCCCAGGCTCAATGCCTGGGCGCGACAAGCAGACATCTTCGATATCCGCAACCGTGCCAAACGTCCTGGCGGCGCAGTACTTCAGCGTCCATATGTAGTCTTCGAACGCAGCCATCTCTCCGAATGTAGCCGTCTCTTCGAGCGCAGCCATCTCTTCGAGCGCAGCCGTCTCTTCGAGCGCAGCCATCTCTTCGAGCTCAGCCAGCTCTTCTAGCTCAGCCAGCTCTTCTAGCTCAGCCAGCTCTTCTAGCTCAGCCAGCTCTTCTAGCTCAGCAATCTCTTCAAACGCAGCAATCTCTTCAAACGCAGCCATCTCTTCCTCGCTGCCCATAAGCCAGCCTTCTTTCCTGGAAACGAAAAGGCTTGGCGATCAAGCGCCTAGCGCATATCCCAAAATCAACTCCGAGGCGCCGGAAAAATCCGGGTTTTCTCGCATAAGCCCGAGCAAACCAGTTAAAGCATTCGCCAGGATTTTCCGATGCCATTACAGATTTTTGGTCTATGCGCCTAACCCCTCGCTCCCGATGATTAATCCTTTCACTCCTGCGTTATGGCCTTTGACAGCTTTCTGCCCGCGACATACTTCTTGGGCGCCCTTATGGCGGCGAACATGATCACCCAGGTAATGAACATTGAAGATGCATGTTTCCCATTACCAAAATCATAGACCAAGTGCCAGACCTTATCCAAGTTGACGCGGAAATCCGCCCAGTCTCCCAAAAAGATGTCGTACATCCGGTTCTCGTCCGCGTTAGAGTATCTGCTCCAGTCAAGCATGAAGCAAGGAATTCCTGAAAGCGTCCCCTGTTTCATCTCTTCATGGCTTTGCTCCATCTGTTCCCAGGATTTTGATCCGATTATCCAGGCGGGCTTCTCCGCGTTTGGGTTAGTTGCCAAAAAGCGCTCAAGCACCTGAATATGCGTGTCTTCCTTTAGCTCAGCAAACTTGTGCTTCTTAACCCCTGCCGCGTTCAAGAGCCCCAGCGGCTCCAGATCGTCTCCCGATCCATACAGCACAGCCCAGTCCAATTTGCTGGAGGCCAGCCTTATCATGTCGCTAAAGTCTTCATGCGAGCATTCGTACCCTGCAAAGGACATATAGTCAGTTTCCATGTTCAACTCCAAATAGGGCGAATCATCTGATAATATCTTCTGAACCTCTCCAGCCCCCGCTTTCATTATGAGGGAGTCGCTAAAGAATTCGGAGCTCACCTTTCTTGAAAGCCTTTCCGAGAGAGCGGCCATATTGTTGGAATATATGTTCACGACTTTTTCAGGATCAAAATCAGGGCGCATTTTATAAACCTTAGCCATATCCTCAGTTGTGCCAAACATATAAGCGGCGCAATACTTCAATGCCCATATGCAGTCATCCCAGACAGCCATCCCGTCTTCGTTGTTCACTAGCCAGCCTTCTTTCATAGTCTTAAGCATAAACATATTCGCGTCGCGCGCAAGTCCCATAACCTGAGCCTTTGCATGAATTTCGGAATGCGCTCATTCAATCTCCGAGAATTAGAGCCTTTGGAATTTTGACCCTTGCAAAACGCTCTCAAGAAAGTATATTTAATCGCAAGCATTATTATAATCGAATAAATCTTTGGTGCATATCCCAAAACCAACTTATGGGTGCCAAAAAGCGCCTAGCTAAAGGATCGCCAATACTTTTCAGGCACCATCCGAAATTTTTTGGATATGCGCTGGATGCAAGTTTTTGTAATTCTAGGACATGCCTATTCTTATATTAAAACATTGCCAACACGCACAAATAAGCCCCCGGCCAAACATGAGCATTATTATAACCTAATATCATCGGGGTGACAAGCATGTTTCAAATCTATGAGAACAAAAATTTTTCGAATCGTTTACGCAAAAAAAGGCCTCGGAAGCTCTCCGAAGCCTTTTCTTGATATCACGTGCGCATTTCCATAAAGCGGTTTCCGCCCTTGCTTGGGCAAGCGCGTTTAGCTATGTTCGCGACCTTTTTTAGCTCTTATTTATTTATTTATTTATTCGCTCCTACGCTTTTGCGATCCTATGCTTTTTGCGATCCTATGCTTTATTTATTTATTTATTCGCTCCTATGCTTTTGCGGCCCTTTGCTTTTTGCGATCCTATGCTTTATGCGGCTTCGCTCCAACAAAGCGCTTAGGATCCCTAAGAACTTCATAAATCATGCGTCCATTTATCATCAAGACCCAATTGTCACCCAATTTCTCAATCATTTTTTGCTCGAAATCCAGCCTCATAAATGGAACGTACCTTACTTTGAACTCCGCCCAGTCTCCCAGGAAAAGCTCATTGCCCTTGTCTCGGCCATCGAACAAATTTGCCTGGAAGCATGGAAATCCTTCAAGCATGCCTTTTTCCATGTCGCAGCGAATCTTGGACTTGCCTATCACGCCTTTCGTGTTGAAGAGCTTTTCCCAAGCCCCTGAGCCTATCACCCAACCAGGCTTTGCGGGGTTAGGGTTTCCTTCAATGAATTGGCGCTTCACCAATTCTATTGTGTCTTTGTTCAGCTCTTCATACCTGTGCTTCTTCACGCCCGCCAGGGTGGATAAGCCTATAGGCTCCCTTTCGTTCCCTATGCCAAACAGAGCGAACGTGTCCAGCTCGCTTGACATCAATTCGGCAGCTAGATCAAGAATCACATTGCCATCAACATCGAATGCGCCATCCTCATCCTCAGCCACTCCAAAGGAAAAGCCCAGCTCCCTGCAGCTGCTCCTTGCAGCGGTCAATGCCGCCATTTGCGTGACCTCAGCCCCTAGCTTCACTATGGCCGAGCGCGATAGCGCCTGCTCGATTATCTTTGCCGCTGTTTCATCTCTTATGGCATAGCTCCCAAAAGGCCTCTCGAAGGAAAAGTTGGCCTCAAGGTTGAGATCCGGGCGGGTGCCCAACACCTCAGCGCGAATCTCCTTTGTTCCCCTGAACCTGGATACGCAATACTTCATAATAGCGTCACTGTCAGTATATGTTTTCTCGCTTACACTTAGCATATGGCACCCTCTTAGGCATATGTCATGCCTGATTCATATTTCAAAAACATGTATCATTATAATCGAGCTCCAGCAGCTTTGCAAGCCATTGATATTGCTTGCGTCTCTCTTCTTCGCATAAATGCCCCAATCAAAGCATAGCCAGCAAATCAGGCGCCTATGCGCCGCTTTGCTGGCTATTTTTGTCGATTTTAGGATATTTTATCCCTCAGAACTCAGTCGGTGTGCATATCCCAAAATCACTTTATTGCGCGGCAAAAGCCATACAAGTTTGCTCTTTGAAGCCTGAGACAAACATTGTTGAAACGCCTCTATGCCTTTTGCCGCGCTTTTCCGGCATTTCTAGATATGCACTCAGGTCAACATTGGTGCAACTCATGCTTGAAATCCGGAGTTTCATTGTTCTGCCACATAATATGAGTTACAATATTCAAAAATATCACGCATGTCTCCTGCTTTAGCGCCTGGAAAAAGGCTCTGGGGCAACGCTTTCGGGCGAGGGGCATGGCGTGGAATGGACGGGGAGGATAAATGAATGATCAAGGCCATCATCAAGACAGCCATCAAGGCAGTCATCGCTGTTGCCGCAATATTTGCAATCCAAGTGGCCACGGCGCAGCCGGCATTTGCGCTCGAAAATAGCGACTACAGGTATTATTACGGGGATGGAGGCATCGTAGTTGAGTTTTATCTAGGAAACGATGAGACCGTGTACATTCCTTCCTCTCTAGAAAACACTCCGGTAGTAACTGTTGCCATTGGGTGTTTTTCTTCTACCAACGTCAAGAACGTCATCATCCCGAATTCAGTGGATCAAATTGGGGCAAGGGCCTTTCTTGATTGCAAGCAATTGGAAAGCGTGTCTATACCGAACAGCGTCACATATCTTGGAGATAATGCGTTTGGGGGTTGCAGCGCCCTAAAGAGCATTGTGCTACCAAATAGCATTACGATCATTCGCGAATGGACGTTTGCTGGCTGCTTCAACATGGAAAGCATCACTATACCGGATAGTGTCACGAGCATTGGAGAGCATGCTTTTTACGGCAACGATAGCCTAAAGAGCATCGTAATACCAAATGGCGTTACGAGCCTTGGCGCGCAGATGTTTGATCACTGCGTAAGCTTAGAAAGCATATCTATACCGCCTAGCGTCACGAGTTTTGGAGATAAGCTGTTTCACGATTGCCTCAGCCTAACAAGCGTTTCGATACCCAATGGTGTTACGAACCTTGGCTACTGGGCATTCGCCAACTGCAAAAGCCTTGAAAGCATCACTATACCAAACAGTGTCACAAGCATTGGTTTCGAAGCCTTTATTGGGGACGACAAACTGAAAAGCCTGACGATTCCAGACACTGTTACTGATTTTGGGACAGACGCCTTTGGCAAGGATACAACTCTGTACTGCAGCGCTGGCTCAGCCGCGCAAAAATATCTTGACAAAAATGACATGTTTTATATTATTCCACAGCAATCAGCTAGTCCTTCCCCGTTTCCAACTCCGCATTTGGCCAAGGACGCAACTGCAAACCCCTCTAGCGTCACGACAGAAACAAGCGCGAACACAAGTGAGAATCCTGCCAAGGTCACTCTGCAAACAGTAATAAATCCAAACGGCAACATAAGCGTCCTAAACAAGAACACCGATAGCTCATCCCAATTTTACATATATGAATACTCTCCAAACAGCGCCCTTTTGGGGAAGGTTGGATTCAAGCCCGAGCTGCCCTTGGTCGGCTCATTCACAAAGGACAAAGACGGAAATTACTACATCGCGTATGGCGGATCCGTCAGGGATGACCAGCGCAACGCTATAAGCTTCATGATAGTGAAATATGACTCAACAGGAAAAACAGTTAAGACTTTCAGCAGGGCGGCAATGGATACATCAGCGGAAAAGCCTGATGAGGATGCAAGCATAAAAGAAAGCTTCACATCTGGATTTTGCCGCCTTGAGATCTCTGGAGACAAGCTTGCCGCTCACTTTTCCCGGACATTGCTTCGCGACGACAACCAACAGGCGTCAACCGGGGTTGTGCTAGATCTAAATACGCTTGAATGGCTTTCAAGCTCAGAAAGGCGGAACACGGATCTGGCGCAAACAAACCTGGTAAAACGCAATATCCCTTATGTAAGCCATAGCTTCGACCAGTTTTTGCTGCCAAGGGTCAACAACAGCTTCGTGTTTGTAGACCGTGGCGACGCCTCACCTCGCGCCTTCAACTTTTCCAGCGCGAATCACACGATTTCGTCCTTCGAGTTTTACGGAGGAAGAGGCGACAACAATACGTACTCTGAAATGGGAGGATTGGCCGCATCCAAGGGCGGGTATGTATTTGTAGGCTCATACGAAGAAGGGCGTCCCAACGCAAGCGTAAAGAAGTTGATGGCGCTTGTCCTCAGCGAGGATCTTCAGTCTGTAAGCGACCCGATATGGCTTCCAAACAGCGCCAACAGCAGCGGCAAAAGCGTGGAGTCTCCAAAAATCGCGCAGATCGGGGCAAACCAGTACCTGGTCATGTGGATGTCAGGCACCGACACATACAGCATGGTCATTGACGAAAAAGGCAGCATTGCTTCTCCGGAGAAGAAGCTGGCGGGTGTTTCGCTCAACACCCAGGACGTTCTTCGGTACAATCCCGCAACCGGCCTGGTTCACTGGGCTGACAGCGCCTCGGCCAACGCCTTGCGCCTATATTCATACAATGCCCTTGGGGCTGTCGATTCGTCGGCTGTTGTGCCTCCATCTGATGGAGCGCCGACCTACGTATACCCAGCCGATCCTGGAGTGGATGTCATTCCTCCAGCATCAGAGATCGTGACCAATATAACTCCTGAAGACGCAGCGAAGGCCGTGCGCGATTACGTCAGCACACTGACTGAAGCTCAAAAGACCTCTCCAACTGGGGTGGACAGACTTGAGCAGTTTGCTGAAGAAGCCGCTTCAATGGCGGCGGCAACTATAGTATCCGACCAATTCGTAGTTGACTTCGCTCTCGTATCCAGCCTTGACCAAATATCAGCTTCAGCAAAAACCGCTGTCACCAACGCGCTGGTCTCAAGCGGAGTGCCCGTGAACAGGGAGCTTCGGTCAGTTGTCAGGGTTAATGTCATGGAGACAACAGCTTACCAGCCAGTGACAAGCCTCATTTCCTTGGGTGCCTTTCGCTCAGGCGCCTTTCGCTTGAACGCTCCGGCGCCAGCTACAGCCTCAAATGCCACCTTCAACGTCAACGAAAACTACTCTAACGCTGGAGCTGACATGGTCATCATTGACACAGCAGGAGCAGATCTTTACATCAGCAAGAATAAAGTGGAAACCGGAACCTTTTCAATTTCAAGCCCGTCCTCGACGACTGCAAAAGTGGATTTTGGCTCTGCCAAGAACAGCGTCGTAACAGTAGCTTTCCCTGGTCAAGGCAAGGCAAATGACTATTACTCAGTGACAGATGAAACTGGAGTCAATCACGGCGGAATCTACGATCCCGCTTCAGACTCTTTCAAGGCTAAAATCAACAGCTCTGGCACTTTCAAGGTAGCGCCAAGCGAGAAGGACTTCACAGACTTGAAATCGCAAGACAGCGAAGTTCAAAAGGCCATCAAGGCCTTGGCGTCAAAAGGGGTTATCAACGGGCGCACCGCTACAGAGTTCGCTCCGACCGCAAAGATCACCAGAGCTGAGATCGCGACTCTTCTGGTTCTTACCCTCAAGCAGCTGGAGCCAAACGCCAACGGCAACTTTGCCGACGTCAGGAATTCCGACTGGTTCTTTGGAGCGGCTGGATCATCCAAGAAGCAAGGCCTAATAACGGGATACGAGGACAATACCTTCAGGGGCGCCGCAAACCTGCCTAAGTCCCAAATCTATGCCGTTAGCGCCAGGATTCTCCGAAACGAGATGAGATACGCCACCCCAAAGGACATAAACGCCTCGCTTAAAGCGTTTATCGACGCGACAAGCATTCCTGACTGGGCAAAAAACGATGTCGCTCTGGCCACTTACGCTGGGCTCGTTACCACTCGCACGGACGGGAAGTTTGGAAGCGAGGAAGAAATGACAAGAGGCAACGCGGCTATCGCCGTTTGGAGGCTTTATAACAAGATTTTTTAGGGTTTAGGGCTAGGCTATAGCTCGGCCATACTAAAAAAGCAGCCCGGAATATGGTTCCGGGCTGCTTTTTATATTGACCGCTTGAGATGCTTTGGGATATTAATGTTATTAAAACCAATTGCGCTCTTTACCCGAAACAGAAAGAAAAAAGCTTATGTCAAACCTTTGTTCTGTCTCATGCCCCTATTGCTTTCTCTCTATCCCCTGCCCTATCTCTCTATCCCCTGCCCTATCTTTCTATCTCATGCCCCTATCTCTCTATCCCCTGCCCCTATCCTCTCAATCCTCGCTATCGAGCGGCTCAAAGTCAGCGTTCATCTCCGTCAAGGATGAATACGCCTTGGTTTGCACCTTGCTTGGCTTAGAGCCATGGGCTTCCTCCATCGCGCCGAGGGTCTTGAGAATTATCCTGTTCTTCAGCGGAAATCCCAAATCCCGGCTCATGCTCATGTCTTGGGCAAGCTCTTTCTCCATGAGCGGCTTGCTTGAGAAGATTTTTATAGCATCCGATACTGTCAGCCCAAAACTGGCGTGCAGGTACTCGATGCACTGCTTTGTCTCGTCATTGACAATAATCGTTATGGCGCCTGTTTTAGGCATAACAATCCCACCTTTCGAATTGGCTTTCTGGCGAGCGTTTTCCCTTGCCCGTCTTTGACGCCGGCAGGGCTTTGGCATATCTTGCCGCCATAACATCAGTATACCACATTTGACTCGATAATTCACGGTTTTCGTTTTGGGATTCGCAAAAGTTGTCCCGCCCGTATATTCGTCTTGATTTAGGGATGAAAAAGATATATCATAAAGAAAGAAGCCCGCACAGCAAAGAGCATATCCCAAAATTTATAATAGGGCTTGGAAAAGCAACGCAAGTTTGCTCGCAGAAGCCCGAGCAAACACTGTAAAAGCATCGCATGACTTTTCCTGCGCCCTTGCGGAATTTTGGGATATGCATAGAGCAACGCAAATTTTT
>JAISWZ010000671.1 GCA_031270945.1 Clostridiales bacterium
ACCGGATGCTCTCCTCCGTTTAATAGCTGCATGCGGAAGCTGATGGAATGAAAGCCTGGCATGTCAGGGTAGACCCAGAAAGATATGCGGTTTACGTCTCCCCAATTTTCGTGGTTAACTTTCCGCACAGCCTTGGGGACTGTATAGATTCTTCCGAAGGCTCTAGGCCAATGGTCGAGTTTTGTGACAGACGAGAACTTCACTGAGTTCTTGCATCCTCTGACGTGTTCCTGGCTTAGCTCGATTCTGGCTGTATCGCCTATCGCCTCCCAGTTATCCAGCGTTTCCAGGTCATCAAGCAAGACGCTTTTTATCACTTTCTTCCCCAGGCATCTGGTTTCTCGCATCTCTTCCTCATGGATGCGAAGGGGCTTATGGATGTTCGCGGACTCTGTCAAGTCCTTTTTGAACCATTCTCTCATAGGATTGCTCCTTTATAGTAGAGGGAAAGCCGGCCGACGGCTTGCCATCAGTCGGGGGTGCGCTTTACGGCTCTTGTTGATGCTAATATTAATATTTTAATGCATGCTTAGTTCCCATTGACGCTTTCATTGATATTTTATCGCACTTCAAGTTTCAGAAAGCCAAAGACAAAACCCTGCGCAAAGAGGGGCTCACGCCCCTCTTTGCGATGCGCCCCCATCAGGCCTCCGGCCTGATGGGGCGCATTGCTACAACTCTTCTTCTATTTTATACCTTTTTCATAGCTATCGCATACAGGTACCAAGACGCATGCGGCAGCCACTGTTCCGCCCAGCGCCAGTTATCGTCTATATCTGGGCGCTCTTCCGGGCTCATTATGAAATCTATGCCTTCCTCGTTGTCGATGCCGCTGGTGATGCCGTTGACTATTCCGCCTGGAGCGCTAATGAAGTCAAATCGGCGCTTGAAGAAGTAGTCGATGCTATGGCGGCCAGCGCCTTCCAGCATGCAGGAGTCAAAGGGGTTGAGGCCAAGAACCCAGGCGATCTGATCATCGGCGAAAGCGTTAAGCTGTTGGGCGAGAACCGGATCTTTTGTGGTAGCGGCCAGATGCCTGGCGGCGGTTGAGAGCGAGAGGATTCTGGCGTTGTCGCCTTGCCACCAGGGCGCCATTTCCGTGTTATGCGGGAAGAAGAACTGATGGCCACGATTGCCGTCTTTGTCTTGATAGAAAAGCCTGGCATAGCCAAAGGGGTTTGAGACTTCAGAGGTCAGGCTGAGCTTGAAGCGCATGGCTTTTTCTGCGATATCCAGGATCTTGGCCTTTGTGTTTTTGTCCTTCTCGATCTGGCAGAAGTTTAGAAGAGCTATGATGGGGGTGCCTTCATCTGTTGCTGAGAAGAATGGGCGATCAGTTTCATTGACAGAGAAATAGCCAGAGTCGTCAGATATCGGGATGTAATGGGCCATGACTTTATCTGCCAGGTCTCTGGCCCTGAACAGGAACCCCATCTCATTCGAGGCTTTGTAAAGCTCGACTGCGGCTTCAAGGGCGCAGAATTCATCAAGTAAGTTCCAGGAGGCATCGTTTGTATATCTGTCATTGAACTCCTCCAGATGAAGGTAGGAGGCTCTGGCGGCATCCAGGTATCCATACCCGGAATGCTCGCAGGAGGGATATGGGTAGCGAGAAGCGGCCGCCAAGGCTGCTATGGCATATCCGCCTCCGGATCTGAAGGAGGTCTCATAGTACTCATCCGTGATCTCTTCTTGATCCGCTGAAGTAGCAGAACCAAACTGAGCGCTGGACTTTTTGTATTCAAAGCCTATCGCTCTGTTCTTGGCTACCGGCTCATAGGCATTCTTTCTGCCTGGCCCTGACTTATAGAAGGAAGAAGAAGGGGCTCTGGCTCTCATAAGCCAATCCGCGCCATAGGAGGCTTCATCCAAAAGCCTTCTTATAAAAATGCCTAAATACTCGTTGGAGCTTTCCTTCAGGAGATCCATGACCTTATACAGGGCATAAGCGGAAAAGGAGGCTTGCTGGGGATTGAAGTAAGTGGTATGAGACTGATGGGTCATATGGATCCCCACATCGCCTGTGGCGTCAAACCAGCCTCCATGCGCGTCTACAGTTCCTTCTCTAGGCCCTCGGAACCCGATGTTCTTGTCAAATGCTTCCCACTCTCCTGTAGCTCTCTGGGACTTGAAGTAATAGGCTACAGCGGACATGGTAGAGTGCTCGATGACATTCTTGTATATTTGAAAAGGAGATGAGACAATTGGGCCTTCTGGGGCATCGACTATGATGTTGTAATAAGGCCCAAAGTTCTGATCCTGGTTTGGCTGGAACTGGCTGAAGTCCATGACATAGAAGTCGCCTTTGTTCCACTGGGCTACGGTATCGCTTTTTATCAGGTTTCCAGTAAAAACGGTTGCGCTGGAAGATTCAAGCGCTAGCCTGAACGTCTGCGCGTTTACTGGCTCATCCGTCTGGAGGATGGCCTTCTTGCTGAAGCCGGAGTCATACCCGACATGGGTGGTTAGGATTCGTTTCATGGCAGTTCTCCTTGGATGCTTTACTAATTTTTTTATCCTATTTTTATCCTGCTTGCCTTTTTATCCCTTCACCGACCCAGCCGTCAGCCCTTTTACCACCTGCTCCTGCGATATTACGTAAAGAACCAGAAGCGGCATGATAGTTATCATGATCGCGGCCATCATCGCGCCATAGTCTGTTCCAAACATGTTGCTGACCAGGGACAGTATGACGCTGACAGGCTGGAGGTTTCTTGTAGGCAGGTAGACAAGGGAGGTCAGCAGATCATTGTAGGACCAGATAAAGACCATGACTCCTATGGTTGAAAACATCGGGATTGTAAGCGGCCAGATGATCCTCCAGAATATCTGCATGACGCTGGCGCCGTCTATGATCGCGGCTTCATCCAGCTCCTTTGGGAGGGACTTGACATATCCGGTCAGGAGCAGGGTGGAAAAGCACATGTTGCTGGCTGTAAGGGGCAGGATAACGGCAAAGTAGGTGCCTCGGAAGGGGGAGGCGCTGATCAGGACAAAGTTGGGGATAAGGGTGGAGAAAGAGGGGACCAAGAGCGCTCCTGCCAGGAGCGCATTGATATACTTGGCCATCTTCCAGTCAAACCTGCCCAGGGAAAAGGCGGCGAAGCCTGCGCAGAGGACCACGCAAATGACTACGCTTCCTGATATTATCATGCTATTGCGGAAGGCTACAAGCATGTTTAGGTCGGGATATGAGGACATGGTTAAGAGCATATCCCAAAATTATATCCGAGGCAGCGGAAAAATCCGGCGTTGAAGCGTTCGCCAGGATTTTTCCGCTGCCATTTCGGAATTTTGGGATATGCTCTATATAGTTCTTGAGCGTCCAGACCTTCGGCAGGGAGATGGAGCTCAAAAGGATATCGTCCGAGGGCTTGAACGAGTTTATGAAGACCCAGACAAGAGGTATGATGGTTGTAAGCGCCCAGAGCCCCAGAAACGAATAGAGAAGAACCGAAGCTAGTTTGGCTAGTATCTTGCTGTTGGTCATGATCTCCTCCTATTGCAGCCAAAAGCCATAGATATCCAGTTTTCCGGCATTACGCGTAAATATGGATGCTACTCACTCTGGATCTTGTTGGCTAGGGTTCTCATAACACCTGTAAGGGCAAGGCCCAGGATGATCATGACTATCGCTATGGAACTGGCGTAGCCCACGTTATAGTCCATGAAGGCCTTTCTGTACATGTAGGAGCTCAGGAGCTCGCTGGAGTTCATGGGGCCGCCGCCTGTGATGATGTAGACCATGTCAAAGACCCTGAAGCAGCCTGAGACGACGAGAACTAGGTTGGAGACCAGGATATCCTTGAGCAAGGGGATCGTGATGTAAAACGCCTTCTGCCAGGCTCTTATGCCATCAAGGGCCGCTGACTCGCAGATGTCATCGGGGATCTTGGAGATGCCTGTAAGGAAGACCACAAAGTAAAAACCTACGTACTGCCAGCAGACAGGGATTAAGACCATGAAGATGGCTCTCTCTTTTGTTAGCCAGACCTCGCGCTCTCCGCCGAAGATTGTGACAAAGTAGTTGAGCAGTCCGTAATCATACTTGTAGATCAGTGAAAACATGAGCCCTATGGCTGTAGCTGATATGACTATGGGGAAGAAGTAGACAGTCCGGAAAAACCGCATGCCATGCTTGATTGAGTCTACGCAGATGGCAAGGAGCATGGAGACCCCGATCTGGAAGATGAGAACGCCAACGATCAGGATCCCGGTATTCTTGATGGAGATCCAGAGGACCCTATCATTTAGGAGCTTTTTGTAGTTTTCAAGTCCTATGAAAGTTTTATTCGGAGAAAAGTTATGCCATGAGGTGAAGCCATAGTAGACTGTGCGAAAGAGCGGCACGATCAGGAACACCGAGATAAAAAGCAGGGCCGGCAACAGAAAGAGAAGCGCTTGCTTCTTGTTTTTCAAGACCATATTACCATCTCCCCGACAAATCCAATACCCAGGGTCTGGCGTTGCCAGACCCTGGGTATTGGTTAAATTGATGAGCGAAAATAACTGTGCTTTTCGCTCTAGTCGGTGGTTGAGCGCGAGCGAAAACCTGAATTTAATATAACAAATGTTTTCTCTCGATAATAAAGATAAGCCAAGTTAGCTGGCCGAAGCTATGAGCTCTTTCACTTCTTCGAGAAGCTCGATGGATGTCTTTTCTCCTTCGCAAACATAGATCAGGTCTTTTGCCAGCTTATTGAACGCTTCTCTTGGCATCTGGGCGTCGATGGGGTTGCTCATTGATGAGGCGGCTGACACCATCTCGGTGGCGCTTAGGAGAACAGGCTCTGTATCTGGCGGAAGCTCGATCTTCATGGCTGCGGATCCGCCTACTTGGATGAACCGGGACAGGATTTCCGGAGAGCACATGTACTTCACAAATTTTAGTGACTCCTCGCTTCTTTGCGCCGCTTGCTTGGACATGTACCAACCAGATCCGAAACCGGCGACGATTGCGCCTTTTGTGCCTGAGCTTCCTGGAGGGGGATTGACCGCTATGATGCGCATGTCAGGGTTATCCCTCAGGGAGTTCAAGACCCAGGATCCATTAAAGGACATGGCGGCTCTTCCGTCTACAAAGAGCGGGCGGGAATCGGCGTCGGCCAGGGTTGCGGCGTCTTTCGGGAACGCGTTCATTTCATAGAGCACTTTGAAGCGATCAAGGGCTGGCGCCCAGGAGGGATCTGCTATCTTCTTTTGGGCGTCCGGGCCCACTTCTGCAAGAACCATAGTTTCTATTGAGACAGTCGGGTTTAGCAGAGAAGTTGAGATCGGGATGATATCCGTCTTGGCTAAGACCTCAACCGCCTTAAGGATGTTTTCCCATGAATCCGGAGGATCCAAGCTGTAGTCCCTGAAGATCTTGGCGTTATAGGTCAAACCTTCAAAGAACCCGATATACGGCAAAGATATAAGCTGTCCTTCGCATTCGCCAGCTGGAAGAGCGCCGTCTACAAACTGGGAGTTCCAAGCAGGATCTGCGGCTAAGTAACTCTCCCAAGTGACATACATGCCTGAATCCAGCAAGGGCTTCGCATCAGATCCATTAAAGTATAAGGCCAGGTCAGTTGGAGTATTCGCCGCTATGTCAGCATTCATCTTTGGCCTGAATACATCGTTTGTTCCAGCTGTTGGAACAGACTCATCAGATATTGTGATATGAGGGTTCTGGGTTTGGTATTCTGCAATAACCTCTTTCCAGACTGGCACCCATTGGTCAGAGCCAGCAAAATAGGTAATGACACGCAGAGTTTCCTTCTTTGGACCTGCGTCCGCAGGCGCTTGGGGCGCTGGAACGCTTGTTCCATCAGCCGGAGCGGCTGGGGGATTTGCTCCAGTTGGGCTTGCGCAACCAGCTATCGCGGTCGCCATGAGCATTAACGAGAGTGCCAGAGCTAGAATCTTTTTACAGGTTTTCATTTAAACAGCTCCTTTTCAATAGATTCAAAAGCTTGTATGCACTTTCTTTGCAATGGGGATCCATTGCTCTGCCTTGCCTTGGGATGCTTGGAAAACGACAGCTGGAATGCTGGCGTGATTCGAGACGCAATCCAAATCCAAAGCGATAGGCAAGGAAGGATATGGGATATGCCTTGTGAGGCATGTCGCTCTTTAAGGGAAAGCAGGAAAGCTGGTTTTTCGCGTGTTTTTGTGCCAATATTCACTCTTCATAGGTGAGCAAGCTTACAGTTAAACTCTATACGATATTAGGATCTCGATTTATCCACAGCGCAGTCAAGCGCTTACAAGCGCAGTTTCTGCCCAAGTTGGCAACAGCTTTCCCGTTCACGCCAAAACTTTATCCACATATCAACATTTCAATCCGAGTTTTTGCTTAAAATTTCAACCAAATCTTATTCAGAAGTCTTTTTTGTCATCCGGTTTTTCCATCTTTATAGTTAAAGTTCAAATAATTATCACAAGTTGCTCGCATATCTTCAAATCATCTATCCAACATTGCCAAATGCCCATTAAGCAAGCAAAGCATCATACCTGCAACCAATTTTTTCTTAAAGGCCAAAACCAAACCAACCCCCAAAACTCCTAGCCCATCGGCATCACTCTCCAGGTTCTAGATTCCCGTTTAAGACTTGCCTAACCTAAGCTTTAGCCGCTTGAGATTAGGCATCAACGATTACGATACCAAAGCGTTTTTCGCTTCCGAGCGCTTGATGGCTGTGAATGCTATAGGGAAAATGATAGAACCAGCGAACGCCAGGACGCTTGAAATAAGGAGCATCTGGTTGATCCCGAACTTGTCGCTGAGGTAGCCAACCAAAACGCCGCCGATGACTCTTGAGAAGATGGTAGTCAGAAGGTTGTTCATGGACTGGCCAGTGGCTCTCAGGTCTTTAGGGACATGGGCGTTGATATATGTAATGATGGAGTAATTGAGGGTTACAAAGCAAAACCCATGGGTCAGGTTTACGGCTATGGCCAGGAGGGGGTTAGTCACGAAGAAGAGGGCTAGCCAGCGGAAACCTGTGACTGCGATGGAGATGACGATCATCTTTTCATAGCCAAGTTTATTGACCAACTTGCCGGTGATAAGCCAAAACGGGATCTCCGATGCGGCGGTTGCGAACATCAGGAGGCCGATCTGGGCGCTATCCCCTCCTATTGACGTGAAGTACAAGGGATAGAAGCTATAGTAGATTGTCATGCCAAGGGAAAAGATGAAGTTTACAAGGATGAAGCAAAAGATCTTCTTGTCTTTGATTAGGGACTTGAAGGAGGTCTTTTCCTTGGACCTATGCCCTGCCACCGGGGCTATAAACCTTATGGCTATGAAGGTAAGGAACATCAGGATCGAGATCATGTAGAACATTTTCTTGTAGTTATCGCTCATGATCCGGCCTGCCGCCAGGACGCCTATGGCATAGCCAAGGGTGCCGCCTAGTCTGATATGTCCGAAGTCAAACCTGCTTTCTCTCTTTTCAAGGGACTCTAGGGTCAGGTTATCCATGAGAGCTGGAGAAGAAGTATAAAAAACGCTGAAGGCGCAGTTCAACAGAAGTATGTAGTAATAGTTGATTCCTAAGTAAAAGCCGAGGATGGTAGTTCCACAGCCCAGGATGAGAAGGGACAGGATCCTGTTCTTGTTCTTGGTTCTATCGCTTGCGTAACCCCAGAGAGGCTGAACCAGCAGGACTATCAAAGTGGCTATGGATGTGAAGCTGCCCATCTGGGTTTTGGTGAATCCTATGTCATTAAAGTAGAGGTTCAGGTATGTTTCATAGATAGCCTGGCCAGCGTAGAAGAACAGGTAGGGCATGAACAGGCTTACGGGAAACTTTGTTGTATTTAAGACACCCTTATTTGTTTTTATAACATCCTTTTTTGTTTTTATGACGCCATTCTTTGTTTCCATGACACCCTCCAGGGGAAGCCGCGTTTTTAAATCAAGTTAAAAACGCGGCGCTTGATTTAACTTATTTTTTATTCGCAGAGCATGGCTGCGCCAAGGGCACCAGCGTCATTGCCTAGGAGCGCATAGCGGATCTTGGTGCGCATGTTTTGCCCTCCAAACAGGAGGTGCTTGCGGACATAGTCATTCAGGGGCTTTGTGAGATTCTCCTTTTCAGCGCTGAGGCCGCCTCCGATTATGACCGCCTCTGGTTGGAGTAAGTTGATGACGTTGATTATGCCTATGCCCAGGTACTTGGTAAACTGCTCAATGGCTCTTGTCGCGTCAGGATCGTGATTATAGTGAGCTTGAAAGACCATGCCAGCATCCAGCTTGGCTAGGTTTCCTGAGCAGATGGAGTTAAGAAAGCTGGATGGATTCTCTCTGGCTCTCCTTGCGGCGTCAACTATAAGGGCGGTGCCTGAGGCGTAGACTTCCAAGCAGCCTTGCTGGCCGCAGCGGCACTGGATGCCATTGGCTTCGATGATCTGATGCCCGATCTCCGCTCCAGATCTGAAAGAGCCGGACATGATTTTATTGTTCATGACGATCCCGGAGCCTATGCCAGTGCCAAGGGTAATGGTGACAGAGGATTTGGCGCCTTTTCCCGCTCCATAGAAGTGCTCGCCCAAGGCGGCCGCATCGGCGTCATTGGTAAGCGTGATCGGGCAGGGAAAGCGCTTTTTCATCTCGTCTACCGCTTTTACGTGAAGGAAGCGCAGGTTGCTGGAAAAGACGATCTCCTGCCCGTCTTCGCTTAGCATGCCTGCGGCGGCAAGCCCTATCGCTTTCAAGTCAGAGGGTTTTATATGTTCTTGCTCCAGGCACTGCCCGGCGCATTGAGCTATTCTATCAAAGACCGCTTGGTAGCCAAGCTCGCAATGGGTAGCGATGGCGGCCCGTTGCGAAATCGATCCGTTTTTGTCTAACAAGGCGGCTTTTATGCCAGTGCCGCCCAGATCTATGCCCAACTTGTACATGGGAACCTCTTCGATGGGTTAATGTTATTAATTAATGAAGTTCACTAATATAATAGTAGCATGCTTTTTGCCGAAGGTCAAATTATTTTTTTCGGCTTTTTTGTTAATAATGCATGCGTTTCATGGATTAACTGAGACGGGATTGGTCATAGTGCTACATTTCTTGCTTATGCAGCGAAAAAATCGAATGATGGCATATGGAGTTGCCAAATGGCAAAAAAATATCGAATATTGGCTGTTGCGTAAAGCCACTCTATACTGATATAATCAATGCATATCCTGTCGCCCTAAGCGCGATAAGGGTAAGAACTTTAGAGCGCGTATAGAAAGGGGGAGCGGCATGCAGTCTTATCTTCCGGCTTACATTAGAAACAAGAACCGGGCCCTGGTTCTGAATCTTTTCTTGGAGAGCGAAAACCTGACGAGGGCGGATGTAACCAAGCTGACGAATGTTAGCTTTCCTACCGTCATAAAGATAGTCGACTATCTTCTGTCCAAGCGAATACTAACTGAGACGTCCGGAGGATCCAGCTTCTCTGACAGCAAGCTTGGGCGGAAGGGCCAACCTCTGAGGCTTAACGCCAACGCTTACAGCGCTGTGGGGATCCACTTCGAAGGCAATTACCTTCATGTAGGGCTTGTGAATCTGTCGCACACCCTTTTGGATCTAAAGTCGTTCCACTACAGCGAGCTGGGGAGCGAATGCGTCGAAGGTCGGGACTATGCCCGAATATCAGCCCATATGACCGACACCATACGCCACTTTCAGAAGGGGCATCCAGATACGACAATTCTGGGGGTTGGCTTGGGGCTTCCGGGGATCATAAACAGCGAGGCAAAGACGATTATCGTAAGATCCTATGACAGCCCAAAAGAGTTTTTGGAGTTATTTGGCACCTTCAAAAACCTGAAAGAGATCCCCTACTTTATCGAAAACGACATGAACGCGGCTTCTTTGGGAGAATGGCTTTTGCGCAAAGAGTCAAACCTTATTTACCTAGCTCTGGGAACCGGATTTGGCGGCGGCGTGATCATGAATGGCCATGTCTGGCAAGGCGCTTCAAACTATGCTGGCAACATGGGAAACCTGCTGTCAGCGTATGAGTACGGGATAGATTCGACAGAGCTTGAGTCCAGGAGGACCGAGGGGCGAATAAACATATCGGCTATCAAGGAGCGGTTTGGCGTTGACATCAGGAAAGATGAAGACGTGCCAGACGAGACCAA
>JAISWZ010000680.1 GCA_031270945.1 Clostridiales bacterium
AATCCCGGACGGCGTGGCTATCGCTATAAGCTCGCCTTTAGGAAAAGGCGTGTCCGCCGGCAAGACATCCGGCATCTCCTCAGGCTCTTCCTCCTCGGCTTCAAAGGGATCATTGTAAACATACACTTTTTGCGAAACCGCTGGCGTGGCTGCCTTTGACTTCGCCGACTTCTTCGCCGCCCGCGCGGGCTGTTCAAGAGACGCGGCGATTTCTTCTGTTGCCGAAGCTTTTATTGCCGCAACCTTTATTTCAGCAACTTTAGGAGCTGGAGCAGGACTTTCTAAAGCCTCGGGTTTTTCAGGAGCTTCGAGAGCTGCAGCGGCTTCTTCGATTGCGGGGTCTGGCGTTGCTTCAGGCTTTGGTTCTTGGGAAACTTCGGGTTTTGCTTCGCCTTCCAGTTCTGTTGCCGTTTCGGGTTTTGCTTTGATTTCCAGTTCTGTTGCCGTTTCGGGTTTTGCCTCGGCTTCCAGTTCTGTTGCCGCTTCAGGTTTTGCCTCGGCTACCGGTTCTGGCACCGCTTTGACTTCCAGTTCTGTTGCCGTTTCGGGTTTTGCTTTGACTTCCAGTTCTGTTGCAACTTCGGGTTTTGCTTCGGCTACCGGTTCCGGTGCAACTTCGGGTTTTGCCTCGGCTACCAGTTCTGGCGCCGCTTCAGGTTTTGCCTGAACGACAGGCTTTGCCGGAGCCGCCGCCCCCCTCGCGTCAGCCTCAGCTTTTTCAAGCGCCAGCAAAACTGCGGGATCTACAGGAAACGCGGTTTTTCCGGACTTTCCCCGCGCTCGCTTGACGGGCTGCGCCGATTCGTTTTGGATAGGGGCGCTCTTGTTGTCATCATCCATAGGCAATTGGGTCGCTCATGTTTCGAGCTTTTTCTCCTTTCTTGGGATTTTTCTCTTAATGCTTGAAAGCTGCTAATCATGATATTGCTTGTAAACATCATACCACATTCGGCATTAAAAAGCTCGATAATCTAAAAAAGGTCAGGCTAAATCGCGAACATACGTTTTGTTTCGGTAAATGAATAGTAAAATTTAGATCATTTGGCGAAATGTTTCATCGGAGATTCGATTGATGAAGGTTTTTCAGATAAATTATAAGGGTTTTTGCTAAAGTTGTCAAGCGGAACGAAAAGGCAAAACGAAAGATTGAAATGCGAAACGCGGGTTAAATTGGGGCGTTTTAGGTAATGCGAAGGATGTCTGGCTGAATAAATTCCGGTTGGAAATATTCAGAAGCTAATTCTGGGACGTTGAAAGAGCAGATTAATCAGACTAAAAATATTTGAGATTCTTTAGAAAACCCCTGTTTTTCAACTAAAAAGCTTGTGAGGGCTTGACAAGACGCGTTTGAAAATAAATCCCGATCCTTGCGAAAAATCCGCATCGAATCAAGGCGATTTCCGAAAAAGAAGCCTGGTGAGCACACATAAAAAAAGGGCAAAGAAAGCCGGAGCTTTCTTTGCCCTTTTCTTGCTTTTAGTGCATATCCCAAAATTATATCCGAGGCACCGGAAAAATCCGGGTGTTTGCTCGAAGAAGCCCGAGCAAACTAGTTGAAGCATTCGCCAGGATTTTGGCGATTTGCCCATGAACATTGGGCAAACGCTATCCGGTGCCATTTCGGAATTTTGGGATATGCACTTAGCCATTGTGTTAAAGCCTTGGCGACAAGCCTGCCTCGATCAAAGCGCGAAAGAGCAACGCCTTCGCGCTCCAACAAAATTCCTAAACAGAAAGCGCCTCGTGGGTTTCCCTAAGCTGGCTGATTACGGCGAGCTTCTGCGGGCACTTGGACTCGCACTGGCCGCACTCCACGCAATCAAGCACTGTATTGCTCTTGTTCCAAGCGGTGCCCTTTAATATCTGCTCGTACTCGTTCTTGGCGTAATCGGTTATCCCGTAAACCTTGTGGTAGTTCATGAGCTCAAACAGGCGCGGGATCACGATGCCTTGCGGGCAGGGCTGACAGTAGTTGCAGCCTGTGCAGTAAAGCTCGGAAAGGCGCTTGTTCTCGCTCATCATGTGAAGGACTGCCGCCTTCTCATCGTCTGACAGAAGGCCCTCCAATGAGGCTATGGCGGCGTTCTCCTCCACCATCTCAAGGGAGCCCATGCCTGAAAGGGCGATGTTGACTCCTGGGTTTGAAAGGACAAACCTAAGCGCGGTCTCGGCTGAGCTCTTTGACTTGCCCTTCATGAGAGAGGCTATCACAGGGCTTGGCGCTCCAAGGCGTCCGCCGCCCACAGGGCCCATGACAACAACCCCAAGACCCTTCTCCTGGGCAAACTGGATGTTTGCCTCGTTGGAGCGGTCAAGAAGGTTGTACTGGAGAAGGACTGACTCGAAATAGCCGCTTCCGGCTATCTCAGTGAAGTTCTCCGCCTTGTCGTGGAAGGAGAATGATATGTGCTTGATCAGCCCTTCCTCTTTGGCCTTCTGGGCGGCCGCCATAGGGCCGTTTGCAGCCATGATCTTGGTCTTGAACGCTTCGAGGCTGATGCCCCACATGTGATAGAAATCGATGTAGTCGGTGTCCAGGTTTTTCAAGGAGCGCTCAAGCCTCTCCCTGAAATGGTCTCCGGAGTCATCCTCGATGGGGTTTTTTGTGGAGAGGTAAACTTTGTCCCTCCAGCCCTTCAAGGCTTTTCCCACGGCGATCTCGCTGGTTTTCTCGCAGTAGTAGGGAGCTGTGTCAATGTAGTTGACGCCCAGCTCAAACGCGCGCTGCATGACAGGCACGGCCTTTTCGTAGTCAACAGCCTTGCTTTCGCCTTCTCCAGCCATTGGCAGGCGCATCGCGCCGAAACCCAAAGCGGAAACTTTGATGCCTGTCTTGCCGAATTCAGAGTATTGCATAGCATCGGCCATAGGGGGAATAAACACGTGTTTACAGAAAAGCGTACGCCCCCGGCCTTCATCCCTCCCTGTCGCAAGGCGCTTGGCAAGCGCATATTCCAAAATTCCATAACGGTGCCGCCTGGCTTTTCTGGCACCTTGGATATAGTTTTGGGATATGCGCCTCACATGCTTTTGTTAGCGGCATGCATATGCACACAGCTAGCGCTCGCATGCGGGGCTTGCGCCTGATTGCGTCTTTTCTTTAGATTATACCAAAATGGGGCTAGTGTCAAGCAGCTCGTTGCTATGCGTCTCCAGCGCCTGCCAAGGCGCTGAAAATGCGCGTTTTTAAGCTCGTGCAGCGCTGCCTTGAGGGCGCTTGCGCTGACGCTTGATCAAATATGGATGTTTTTATCGCCTCAAAAGCCAGTTGGGCCGCTCAAAAAATAAAAATAAAAAACCTGCAAAGCGCGTTTTCGCAATGGCAATTCAAGAAGATCAAATTTAGCGCCTCATTGGCGCTGCCTGCTGCGTCTCTGAATGCAGAAACAAGAAATATAAGGCAGGGAATTATGGCTAATAGACAAAAAAAGGCGCGTTTGGCGCTAAAGTTCGGACGAATTGACTAATGGCTGCCACCACAGGCGAGAAATCCAAGCGCTGCTCCAGCAATAAATTATTGACAGGAGTTTAACAGTTTGCTAGAATAAAGCGTCCATCAGATAAATGTGTGCTATTCACTTTAGCCAAAAGGAGCGGCTCCAAAGAATAAAGCGCATAGCCAAAACGGTTTGGCATGCGCTCAGTCGCGATACTCAGAGCGCACACAGCGCATCTTCGGGAGAGTGAAAAAGATGAAGAAGCTTATGAAGCTTGCCACAGCGGCAGCGTGTTTCGCGCTGGTACTTTCCATTGCCGCTGGCTGTTCCGCAACCGCGTCAGGATCTGCATCGAATATCGGGTTATTGACAGACGGAGTCTTGAAAGTAGGCTGCGAAATCGGATATCCTCCGTTCGAGCTCTATGACGATGACGGAACAACACCTATTGGCCTTGACGTTGAGCTTGGAAAAGCGATTGCCAAGGAGCTCGGCTTGACTACGCAGCTGGAGGATACTGCATGGGATGGAATTTTCGCCGGCCTTGACGTAGACAAGTACGACTGCATCATTTCAGCTGTGACCATTGACGCGGAAAGGCGAGAGAAGATGGACTTCACCCAGCCTTACATAGAGAACTGGCAAGCCATAGTCGTGAAGACGGGAACGCCCGCCGTCACCAGCATGAAGGGCTTGGACGGACTCTCTGTAGGCTACCAGGACGCAACAACATCGGATGATTACCTTGCCGAGCTGATTGAGACTGGAGAAGTCGCCTGCAAAGTCAACGAGTATGACAAGGTTTTGAACTGCTTTGACGATCTTAGGCTAAACAGGATCAACGCGGTCCTTTGCGACAGCACTGTCGCCAACGGCTACCTGTCCAGGGAGCCTGGCGTTTTCGAGATTACTTGGATCCAGAGTGACGAGCCCGGCGCGGTCGCTGAAGTTTTTGGCATAGCTGTAAAGAAGGGCAACACAAAGCTCCTTGACGCGTTAAACGGCGCCCTCAGAAAGCTTGAGGAAAGCGGAGAGCTTGATAACATAAGGAAGAATTGGCTGTAATTCGCGCGTTCCCTTTGTCATAGTCCTATAAACGGCGTATGGCTGGTGCCATACGCCGTTGGCTTATAAAGATTTAGAGCGGCGCAACGAATGTTATGCACTAATTATTTTTGCCCTAAAAAGTCCCTCAAGCATCCATGGCAATTTTCCAAAATTCAATCAAGGCTTGTTGCCTCAAGCGGCAGGCGCTTGCTCATGCGGTTTATCCAAAAAGCCAATCCATTAGCGCGCGTCTCTTTCTTTAGCATTTTTTATTGCCTGGCGCGCATATCAAGTAAGGAGGTATTGGCGTGGATCGAAATCCCAAAAGCTCCAACAAGAAGCTTAAGCGCGTTGCGATAACCCTGATCGTGATCCTGGCGGCGCTTGCGGCCTTGGCGCTAACGAAGCCTGACAGGGAAACAATAACGGCCAGCCTTTCAACGACTCTCATAGAAAACGCTGGAAGCAAGTACGCGGAAACCTATAACGACTTTTTCGTCTTTAACATCATAAGGGCAAAAGACTCCAACACTGCCGAGACTGACACCTACATCGGAATAGCCGGCAACATGGTTAACGTCAACACGGGCTTCATGAAGACCCTGGGAAACGTGATCATCTGGATACCCGCCCTCATGCGGGGCGCTGGGGTCACAATTCAGCTTACCATGGCGGCCGTGTGCGCCGGGCTGGTTCTGAGCGTTTTCCTCGCGCTTGGCAAGATCTCAAAGATCAAGCCGATAAACAGGTTTTGCAGCGCATACATATTCTTCTTCAGGGGATCTCCGCTCCTTATGCAGCTGTTCTTTGTCTACTACGGATTGCCACAGCTAAACCCGGCGTTTGCCATAAATGACAAGTTCCTGGCCGCGTTCATAGCGTTCTCGTTGAACTCTGGCGCTTACTGCGCCGAGATCATAAGGGCTGCCATACAGTCCATTGAAAAGGGCCAGTTCGAGGCGTCATCAGTCCTTGGGCTCAGCTATTCCCAGACCATGCGCCTTATCATAATACCGCAGTCAATCAGGAGGCTTATCCCGCCTGTGGCGAACGAGTTCATAATGATGCTAAAGGACGCGTCCCTCGTTTCCATCATAGCCCTAGCCGACTTGACCCAGGTCACAAGGTCGATTTCAAGCTCATCAAGCTCGGTTGTGGTCTATATACCAGCCATGATCATATACCTTCTTATCACGGCGCTTTTCACCTTCATCTTTGGCAGGCTTGAAAAGCGCTTCTCAGTTTACCAGTAGGAGGCGTCGGCATGGCTCTCATACGAACAGAGAACGTCTGCAAGTCATTCAACCAGCTGGACGTTTTGAAAAACGTCACAATGTCTGTTGAGCAGGGAGACGTGGTATGCATAATAGGCCCGTCTGGCGCCGGCAAATCCACTTTCTTGAGATCCCTCATACAGCTAGAGAGAATAACCTCGGGCCGCATATTCATAGACGAGGAGCTTTTCCTCGAAATGAAGGACAGCCAAACCGTTAAAAGGGTTGACCACGACGAATGGAAAAGGCTTCTCCTGGAGATGGGGATGGTCTTCCAGTCATTCAACCTCTTTCCCCATAAGACAGTGCTGGACAACGTAACTTTGGCGCCTATGCACGCCAAGAAGGTCTCAAAGGCCGAAGCCAAGGACAGGGCGATGTCGCTTCTGGCCAGGGTCGGCCTTGAGGACAAGGCGAACGAGTACCCAGCCAGGCTTTCAGGCGGCCAGCAGCAGCGCGTGGCCATTGCCCGCGCGCTTGCCATGGAGCCGAAGATCATGCTCTTTGACGAGCCCACAAGCGCCCTTGATCCTGAACTTGTCGGCGAGGTCTTGAGCGTGATGAAGTCCCTGGCTGAAAGCGGCATGACAATGCTTGCTGTCACGCATGAAATGGGATTTGCCAGGGAGGCCGCTGACAGGGTCATTTTCATGGCGGACGGCATGATACTTGAAGAGTCAAACCCTCAAGAAATGTTCACGGCGCCGCAGAATCCGCGCACGAGACAATTCCTGAACAGCATATTGTAGGTGAAGATAGGCCCAGGGATCTTGGGATGAACATGTAAAAAAGCGCATCCCATTGGATGCGCTTTAATAACGCGCTTTAGCAATATGCGAAACATGTTTTCGCGCGAGCGATATTTTCGTACGCGCACACAGCCATGCGCATGCCGGGCAGCCGACATGCGCCAAAATCTTTTAGAAGGTGACCCCAATCAAGAATGCGAAAAAGAACGACTTGAAATCCTCCCTTCTCCTGCTTTCCACCGCGCTCATTTGGGGCTTGGCTTTTGTCGCCCAGGCGGTTGGGATGGAATACGTGAGAACCTTTACCTTCAATGGGGTTCGCTTCGCCTTGGGCGCGTTGAGCCTGATACCTGTCATTCTCATCTTTGAAAAAGGCAGCCCCAACATGAAGAAGACCGCCATTGCTGGAGTCATAGGCGGCGCGATACTGTTTGCGGCATCCTCGTTTCAGCAGCTGGGTATGGAGTTTGGGGCTTCAGCGGGAAAAGCGGGATTCATAACAGGGCTATATACCATAATAGTTCCGGCGCTAGGGATATTCATGGGCAGGAAAGTCCCGGTTCTGGCCTGGGTTGGCGCTGGAAGCGCCGCTGTAGGCATGTACTTCCTAAGCCTCTCAGAAGGCCCGGCAGGTGTCGGCATAGGGGACATAGCGCTGTTTGTCAGCGCGTTTTTCTGGGCTGGCCACATAATAGCCATTGACCTGTTTGCGGGAAGCATCAGCCCGCTTAAGTTTTCCTTCATCCAGTTCACGACCACCTCAGTTTTGAGCCTAATCGCGGCGCTCATTATTGAGTCGCCTACTATCCCCGCTATTCTGGCGGCCAAGATCCCCATATTCTATGGCGGCATCTTTTCCGTAGGCATAGCCTATACGCTTCAGACCATTGGCCAGAAGGGCGTTGAGCCCAACAAGGCCGCGATCATCTTTTCCCTTGAGGCGCTGTTTGCCGCCATTGGAGGTGCCCTCATAATAAACGAGAGGCTTGGGCTTCGAGGCTATATTGGGTGCGGCTTCATTTTCGCCGGGATACTGCTGTCCCAGCTGGCGCCTAGCAAGGGCAAGACAGAAAAAGCTGGGGAAGAGCAGGCGCTTGCCGCAGACGAAAAGGCTGGAATAAAGGCTTAATTAAAGGCTTGAATCCGCTGGGTTCAAGCCTTTGGGCACTTTTGCGGATTATCCGTTTATGAATAGGTCAACTTGCGCCGATATGCATAACGGGCATGTTTGACGTCAGCCCATTGCGGACGGTTCCACGGCGAAGAGGTACGATTGGCCTGAATCAGTTGGATTCAGGCTTTTTTGATAGGCTCTCGCGAGCGGAAAGAATTGAGGTTTCGCTGTAGTAAGAGCATATCCCAAAATTAATCCAAGGGCTTGCAAAAGTCACGCGTTAAAGCATCGCGATGACTTTTACTGCGCCACTTGCGGAATTTTGGAATATGCACTAAATAGACGCGCATGAGAGGCGAGATGGAGTTAATTACGCAAAAGATTTCTCTCGCGCGGATTCAGGCAGGCATATCGAAGGCGGACAAGGGGGATAATCAATCGGAAGCGCCAAGAGGCTTTGCCCCCGATAGGGGGCGCTGAGTGAGGGAAAGAAGGATTTGGGTTTCGAAAGAGTGAATCTGGGGTTCGAAAAACAAACCAAAAACAAACCAAGATCTGCCTGGAAGAAAAAAACAGAGGCTTGTCCGGGTGTTTAAATCAAACAAAATTTATGTTCGGGGGCGCTGGGTGCATGGCGAACCTGTGACTTGAAGGACAACCCTGGGGGTTTTCAAGACAAATCCAGGGTTTGTCTGGAAAAGCGATAAATATTATGTCCATGGCGCTAGCCCTGCCCGGATTAAAAAGGCAGCCAACTTTTGTTCCAAGCATAAAAATCGCGGAATTAGGCAAGCATAAAGAATGATGGCATAAATAGGCAGACAATAAATTTTATGGGAATAAGTCATGTGCCTTGTATTTATCATTAAAACGAAAAAAAA
>JAISWZ010000681.1 GCA_031270945.1 Clostridiales bacterium
CTGTTTGAGCTTGCCAACGAATGGGGAATAACAATATATGTTTGCCACTATTCGCCATACGCCAGCAAATGGAACCCGATTGAGCGCATGCTGTTCTCGGCGGTATCAGAAAACTGGCGCGCCAATCCACTGACGTCACTCGATAAGGTTAAGAACCTTATCGAGGCTACAACTAATTTGCCAGGACTCAAGGTCACGGCAGCAATTGACAAAGGCGACTATCCTTTGAAGCTTAAAATTAGTGACGAGGAATACAGCAAAATAATGATTTGCCGTGACGCTTTTTATGGAGAATGCAATTATGCCATATACTCTAATGCGGAGGATTTTGCTAAAGCCAATAAGCTGGAAGAAGAGATAGAATTTAAAACTAAACAAGTGCTAAGAATTGAATTCGCCGAAATATTGTCGCGGTATAAAGATATAAGAGACGAAGCTGAGAAAATAGCTATGGTGAAAATGAGAATGAGTGCGAGGCTACGGAAAACGGAATCGCGTACAAAACCATGGAAACCGGATTGGCGTAAGAGGCTAATGGAACCGAGAAAGTTTGTGAAGTTTTGGCAAGTGAGAAAGCTTACGAGGATTCGGATGGAAAAAATGTACATAACTTCGGATAGCGAGCTTGAAGCCAAATAGGTTCTTGCACTATTGAGGATAAATAGGCTAGAGGCATGGTTTTGTGCAAATTGTACATTATACATATATTTACACAGTTGTTTTACTTATTATAAAATTTGCAAACTATATCTCTAACCTTACTTATTTTCCTATAAAATACATCACTGATATAAACGCTTGCTAAATTTCGATTTGCCGTAATTTGGCATTTTATACTCTGCGATTGCACAATTTATTACTTCTAGCCGCCTAAGTAAATCGCAAGGCGCAGTCCACAGCGGCTAACGGAGGATCGAGAAGTTCCTGATGATCCTACAACAATGAATAAAGGGCTTTGGGCTGCCAAAGCGGGAGACAGCCCCGAATTGCCATGGGATCGCCTTCCAAACCGTCAAATCCAGCTAATCCTCGCTAACGTACTGCTTTACATTTGCCGTACGCTATGCTATACTAAAGATGTCGCGCAGGACGTCATTGTGCTGCCGTGGGAAACAGAGGTCTCGGTTCAACCGTCTCGCCTCTTTGCCACGGCATTCAGGCTTCTTTCATCGCGCATATCCACGGTTCATGAAATTGCCTATGATAAGCGCTGTGAGGCCAGGATTGTGGCTATAGATTCTTCAAGGCGGTTGGGCTTGCTTCCCAGCCGCCTTTTTGGTTTTTGATTTTACAGCAAGATCAGATAAAACACAACAGACAGGAGGTGGCGCAATGTTTGTGAACCGGAAAGCTGAGCTCAAGAAGCTGAACGAGTTGCATGCCAGCGGGAAGTATGAGTGTGTGATCATATATGGCCGAAAGCGAGTTGGAAAGACCGCTCTGATAAAGGAGTTCATCAAGGATAAGAGGGCTGTCTACTTTACTGCAAGAGCGGACAGCTGGAACCTTGAGCATTTCAGCCATGCCATCAACGCTGTGATAGCGCCCAGTGAGCAGAAGTCGACCTTCGAAGATTGGAATCTCGCGTTTGAGGCGCTGGACAGTTGCTCAAGGGATGAAAGGCTTGTGGTGGTGATAGACGAGTACCCCAACCTTGCCGAGGCATGCAAGCCTATCGCGTCGGTCCTTCCTTCGCAAATAGACCAAAGGCTGAAGAAGGGCAAGATATTCCTGATATTTTGCGGATCCAACATGAGCTTCATGGAGGATCACGTCCTTGGCTACGCGAGCCCGCTTTACGGAAGGAACACAGCGCAGTTCAGGATCAGGCCGTTCAGTTTCTTTGAGGCCATGCCGTTCCTGGCGCAATACAACAAAGAGGATCGCGCCCTGCTTTACGGAGCGATAGGAGGAATGCCCGGATACCTGGCCCGGATTGACAAGGGCAAAACCGCGATGGACAACCTCAAGGAAATGTTTTTTAAAACGTCCGGATTTTTTTTCGATGAGCCTGAAAACTTTCTGAATCTGGAGTTTCGCCGCCCAGCCGCGTACAATGATGTTATCGGAGCGATAGCAGTAGGCGCGTCAAAGTTCAGCGAGATATCAACCAATAGCGGATCGGGAAGCGACAACTGCTCCAAGCGCCTGACAGCATTGAAAACGCTAGGGCTCGTGAGGGAAGAGTGGCCTCTGGGAGAAAAGAATCCAAGCAAGACAACCTACAGGCTGGAAGATCCGATATTCAGGTTTTGGCATAGGTTCGTATCGCCCAACCTGGACAGGATAGAGCTGGGGCAAAGCGACGTGCTTAACGCAGAGGCTGTCTTGGACTACATGGAACTCGTGTTCGTGGACATATGCAAACAGTTCATGGTGCTAGAGGCGAGGCGGCGTACGCTTCCATTTGCAGCGGACAAGGTCGGTAGATGGTGGGGAAGCGACCCTATAAATAAGACCTCTGAAGAGATAGACGTCGTCCTCTGGAAAGGCGACTCTGCGATCCTCTGCAATTGCAAATGGAACAACGAGCCGATGCGCATAGAAGACTTGGATGCGCTCAAGAAGCGAGCCAAGCTGGTGAGATTCACCAACAACTGGCTGTGGCTGTTCTCAAAGTCGGGTTTTGATGAAACCCTAGCTTCCGAGGCCGCCAAGGACAGCAAGGTCAGGCTTGTCAGCTTTGAAGAGATGCTGCCGTAGCGCTTGCGGTAACCGCATTATCCCTTTTTCAGAAATCTAGGATGACCTTAGTGCATATCCCAAAATTCCGTAATGGCACCGGAAAAATCCCGGCGAATGCTTCAACGCCGGATTTTTCCGGCGCCTTATACCCAGCTAGGTATAAGGCACCTTATCACCAGCTTAGTATTATCACTTCAGGAGCTTGGAACCTCCAGAAGAGCGGGATTCAAAGCGCATTTGCTTGGATTAAAAAAGGGTTTAAAAATTACCATTAATATCCA
>JAISWZ010000686.1 GCA_031270945.1 Clostridiales bacterium
GGCTTTCCAAAACCCCTGCGCCCGCTACAGGCATTGATAGTTATTATACAGTTTCAACCCAACCTGCGCAATAGATTTTTTATTCCTTGCAAACGGCAAAGCGGGATTGTATAATCTAGTGCATATCCCTAAATTTCGAAGGGTGCGGACAATAGCCTTATGCGCTTCGGCGCCAAGCTTTTGCAATCAGGGAAAAAGGCCTCAAAACTCTCAGCGCTATAGCTAATGGCCTTTGATCTTTTGCCCAAAATCTTGGATGCTCTTTTCGCGCGCGTTTTGTCGAACGCGGGATAAAAACACCGCCTATATGGGGGCGAAAATTTTCAGGGAGTGAGAGCATGCCGGAACATGAAAAGATAGTGCTTGCCTATTCAGGAGGGCTTGACACTACAGTGATCATACCATGGCTCAAAGAGCAAAACCCTGACTGCGAGGTTATCGCGGTTTGCGTTGACGTGGGCCAAGGAAACGAGACAGACGGGCTTGAAGACAGGGCGAAAGCCACTGGCGCTTCAAAGTGCCTGATCCTTGACGCCAGGGAGGAGTTCATAACAGGCTTTCTCTACGGGCTAATCAAGTCAGGGGCAGTGTACGAGGACAAGTACCTTTTGGGAACATCAGCGGCAAGGCCTCTTATCGCAAAGCTTCTTGTAGACGTTGCCATTGCGGAGGGCGCAACCGCCATCTGCCACGGCTGCACAGGCAAAGGCAACGACCAGATCCGCTTCGAGCTGACAATAAAGGCTCTGGCGCCGCAGCTCCGGGTTATCGCGCCATGGAGGACATGGGACCTTCAGAGCCGCGAGGAAGAGCTGGAGTACCTGAAAGCGCGGGGAATCCCGCTTCCCATGGCTAAAGAGCAGAGCTACAGCAGGGATCGCAACCTGTGGCACTTGAGCCATGAGGGCTTGGAGCTTGAGGATCCGGCAAACGAGCCGAACTTCGATCACTTGCTCCAGCTTTCAGTTTCCCCAGAAAAAGCGCCCGACATAGCCACTTATGTGGAAATTGGGTTCGAAAAGGGGATCCCGTTGACCCTTAACGGCGAGGCGCTGGGGCCTGTTGAGCTTTTTGACAGGCTGAACAAGCTTGGGGGAGAAAACGGGATAGGGATCGTAGACCTGGTTGAAAACCGGGTAGTCGGCATGAAGTCCAGGGGAGTGTACGAGACCCCAGCCGGGACGATACTCTACCGGGCGCACAGGGATCTGGAGTACCTCTGCCTTGACCGCCAGACAACGACTTTCAAGGAGACGATCCGCACCAAGTACGCTGAGCTTGTTTACGCCGGAGAATGGTACACCCCGCTCCTTGAGGCGTTGACAGCCTTCGTGGACAAGACCCAGGAGACAGTCACAGGAAGCGTTCGCTTGAAGCTCTACAAGGGCAACGTAATATCTGCCGGAGCGACTTCTCCTTACTCGCTTTACAGCGAAAACCTGGCCAGCTTCACAACAGGAGAGATGTACGACCACCACGACGCCGGAGGGTTCATAACCCTGGTCGGGCTTCCGCTTAAAATGAGGGCGCTGATGCTCGCGCGCCAAGGGCAGGCATGAAGCTTTGGGCTGGAAGGTTCTCAAAATCAACAGACGCCTTCGCTGATCATTTCCAGTCCTCCTTGTCCTTTGACAAGAGGCTGATTGTCCACGACATAAAAGGAAGCATAGCCCATGCCCATATGCTGGCGGCCCAAAACATCATCTCAGAGGAAGATGGGCGCGAGATCGAGGATGGCCTTTCAGGAATACTGGAAGACTACGAAGATGGGCGCCTTGAGCTGGATGATTCGGCCGAGGACATCCATATGGCAGTGGAGGCGCTTCTGACAAAGAGGATAGGCGAGGCGGGCAAGAAGCTCCACACAGGAAGAAGCAGAAACGACCAGGTTGCCTTGGACATGAGGCTCTATGCGATGTCCGAGATTGAGGAGATCGTAGCTCTTTCGAAAGAGCTCATGCGGGCTCTGCTTGATCTCTCGAAAAAGCACACAGATACCGTCATGCCCGGGTACACACACCTTCAAAGGGCGCAGCCTGTCACTTTCGCGCACCACTTGCTGGCCTATGTGGAAATGCTTAAGAGAGACATCGACAGGCTGCTTGACGCAAAGCGCAGAACAAGCGTCATGCCCCTGGGATCCGGGGCGCTGGCGGCGTCAACGTACCCTTTGAACCGGGAGCTTGTGAGAGAGCTTTTGGACTTTGACGCCATCTCCTACAACTCCATGGACGCTGTCTCTGATCGCGACTTCCTGATAGAGCTTCTTTCTGCCATATCCATGATCATGATGCACCTGAGCCGGCTTTGCGAGGAGATAGCGCTTTGGTCCAGCTGGGAGTTCAAGTTTATAGAGCTGGATGACGCCTATTCAACAGGCTCAAGCATAATGCCCCAGAAGAAGAACCCGGACATGGCTGAGCTTGTCAGAGGCAAAACCGGGCGGGTCTACGGAAGCCTCATGGCGCTCCTGACGGTCATGAAAGGGCTTCCCCTGTCGTACAACAAAGACATGCAAGAAGACAAAGAAAGCGCCTTTGACGCCATAGACACTGTGAAGATGTGCCTTCCTATAGTGGCTGGCATGCTGTCAACCGCCACTGTCATAAAGGCAAACATGAGAAAGGCTTGCGGGGCTGGGTTTGTGAACGCCACAGACGCCGCTGACTGGCTAGCCAAAAAGGGCGTCCCCTTTAGAGACGCCCACGAGATCACAGGAAAGCTCGTGCTTTACTGCTCGCAAAACGGCAAGGCGCTTGAAGACCTCTCCCTTGAGGAATTCAGGCAGGCCTCTCCCGTCTTTGACGAGAGCGTCTATGAGGCCATCTCCCTCGAAGCTTGCGTAAGCTCAAGAAAAGTGCCAGGAGGGCCGTCAAAGGCTTACATCGAAAAGCTGATAGACTGGAACGAGGCGTATTTGGGAAATGGAAATTGAAAAGAAATACTTGGTAACCTCAATCCCCTTCGACCTGACTCCCTATGAGTCAACCAGCCTTGCCCAAGCCTACATTTCAACAGATCCGACGATCAGGCTTAGAAGCGGCGGAGGATATTTCTTGGCCATGAAGGGGCATGGGCTCATGGCCCGGGAAGAGTACGAGCTTAAGCTCTCAAAGGAGCAGTTCGATAGGCTCTGGACAAAGATCGAGACAAGGGCTGTCACAAAGACCCGCTACATCATCCCCCTCAGAGCCCCTTTGAAGGCCGAGCTTGACATCTACTCAGGCGAGCATGAAGGGCTCATGACTGTGGAGGTGGAGTTCCCCTCCATAGGCGAAGCGCTAACCTTCATCCCGCCAGATTGGTTTGGCGAGGATGTCACGGAAGACCCCAGCTATAAGAATTCATCTTTGGCGAGATTTGGATTGCCAAAGAAATCGGGAGCGGGAGCGGAAAACCCAGAAGCGCCGAAGATTTAGGGCGCGGACGAGAGGCAAATTTAGATTTTGCATTTATTTTAAACTTATCCGAACGTGAAAGGGGATGCCTTGGCATCCCCTTTTATAATTAATAAAAAAAAAATAAAATAATTATAAAAATAAAATAATTATAAAAATAAAATAGTTAAAAAACAAGTAACGGCTGGGGCTGGTCAATCATCTTCATAAACAAAGGCAGCGCACAACCTGGTATTATTCTCCTACTACAGACATATCCCCCCAATTTTTTCTTCCAGGCCCGCCTCTTTGCTTGCCTATATTTGCCTAATAACCAACAAACTCAAAATCTCAAATCATATTTTTCCAGTCCCGCCGCCTTGTTTTCGCCATCCCAAACCAAACCCCAAAAACCCCAAAAAAAGGCCCAGGCTAAAGCCCGGGCCTTTTTCTAGCATTTTCTCCTACTCTAAACTCTAAATCCCCTTAAAGCTAAACGAGAAGGAGAGCGGGCCCCTAGGCAGCAGGAACTCTTCGTGAGTCTTGGCGCCCCATGAATCGTCTCCGCCTACTCCCATCTGCATCATGTTAACCCTGGCAATCACCCTGAAAGGGGCAGGAAGCTCGTGAGGGTGAAGAGCGCTTTCCAGCTCGGCAGGGGTGTAGTTTAGGGCTGAGAACTCAAATTTGTCTCCTTTGAAGATAATGCCTCTTCCCAGACCGTCTGTAAGCTTAGCCCAGCGAACGTCAGTCTTGTTGCCTGACTCCTGAGGCCTCAGGTAGCGAACGAGCTGGTCTTTAACGAGGCCCTTGTAAACGCCAAGCTTTGCGCCTGACTTTTTGTCGGAGTAAGTTTCCTCAGGGCCGTTGCCATACCACTCTATGTTTTCAAGCTCGTAGGGAAGCGTGAAGAGCATGCCGAACTCTGGCGGAGGCGGAAGCTCTGGAGGATAGTCCAGCTCCAAGGTAACCCCGATCCAGCCATTGCCCTGCACTTGGTACGTGACCTTGACGCCTGAGGCCGGACTTGTCGGAAGCGCCAGATCTATTGCCACTCCGGCGCTGTCTGAGGTCTGGCTCACTAGCGTTGGCCAAGAGGTGGGAACCGCGTACTGGCTTGCCAGCTTCCATTGCCCGTGCTCAAAGGCCATGCGGTTGCCCCTGTCATTGTCTGTAGGAGCTCTCCAGAAGTTGGGGGCGGGGGGCTGCTTGAGAAGCTCCCGGCCTCCGTAGGAGTATGAGCCTAGGCATGGAAGTACGAAAGAGAAAATGCCATTAAAGCTTGCGCCTTTGAAGCCCAGGTTTTGAAGGCCAGTGATCACCTCAAGAGGCTTTGGATCCGGGAGAGCTGCTTCTCCTACAGTAAACGCTTTTTGCGCGAAAGCTATCTCATGTCCAGCCTTGGCCCAAAGGGTATCTTTCTTCAACCTGAAACTCAATGTTAACACGTGTTCGCCTTGAGTTGCTGGAAGCGGGATTGGCTGGGTGAAAACTTTCGCTTCGCCTGGAGCCAGATCCACTTGGATGCTATCCTGGGCTAGGAGTATGCCTTCGCGTTCCAGAGTTAGCACGGCGTCATACTCACTGGCATTGGTGAACAGGAACCGGTTTTCGATCTGGATCTCCGTTTCAGAGATAAAGATTGCTTTGATAGAGGAGTAGATCCCTCTGATCTCCTGCAGCTTCGGGGTAGGCTTGCGATCAGCGAAGAACAGCCCGTTTCCGGAAAACTCCCGGTCATGGGGCCTATCGTCGAAATCTCCGCCATAGCCCAAGTACTTCCTGCCTATCGGATCCACTGTCTCAATCGCCTGGTCAATGAAGTCCCAAATGAAGCCGCCCTGGAACCGCAGGTTCTTTTCAAGGAGATCCATGTACTTGAACGCGGCGCCGCAGGAATTCCCCATGGCATGGGCGTACTCGCACAGGATGTATGGCTTTTCCGGGTTGCTCTTGAGCCATTCTTCGATCTCTACAGTCTTGACGTACATTCTGGACTCGACATCCGAGGTGTCGTTGTAGCGCCTGTCTGCGGAAATGCCTTCGTAATGCACAAGGCGGCTTGGATCCCTATGCCTGAAGAATTCTGACATCTGGAATATGTTCTTCCCGCCAAAGCTTTCGTTTCCGCAAGACCAAAGGAGAACGCATGGGTGGTTCTTGTCTCTCTCCAGCACGTTTCTGGCGCGGGATACAACGACCTCTTCCCATTCCGGCCTGTCTCCAGGTATGGAATCCCAAGGGTCAGGAAGGCCAGCCCTGCGGCATGCAAGCACTCTGTCCCATACTCCGTGGGACTCCAGGTTTGTCTCGTCTATCACATACAGTCCGTACTCGTCGCACAAGGAGTAGAAATATGAATTGTTGGGGTAATGGGAAGTCCTGACCGCATTTATGTTGTTTTTCTTCATGCCGATGATGTCGGCCAATATTTGCTCCTTTGCCAGAGCGCGTCCAGTGAGGTGCCCAAACTCGTGGCGATTGACCCCCTTGAACTCGATCCTCTTGCCGTTGATAAGCATGAGGCCGTCCTTAAGCTCGAAAGTCCTAAAGCCGATCTTTTGGGAGATCACTTCTGACAGGCTTCCATCCGGTGCGAAGACCCTCAGCTCAAGCGAGTAAAGGCTTGGGCTTTCAGCGCTCCATGGACGGACGCCTGGCACTGTTTCTGAAAACTTGGCTGTTTCATCTATAGTTGCCTTGCCGCTTGCAAGTATGCCAGTTCCGTCTTTCAGATCATACTCCACGCTTCCAAGAGAGTTGGGGGAGAAAGTAGCACTGACTTCAAGGATGCCGTTGCCGTCAGAAAGCCCCGCCTTTATCTCCAGGTCGGTTGCGTGGATCTGCGGCTTGCTTACCAAAAGCACATCCCGGAAGATGCCGGAGAACCTGAAAAAGTCCTGATCGTTTATCCATGCGGTAGCGGGCCATTTGAAAACTTGGACTGCCAGCTTGTTGGGCCCTTTGAAATCGGTTGCAGAGGTGATGTCAAATTCCGCCGGAGTGAAGCTGTCTGAGGCATAGCCGATATACTGCCCGTTCACCCAGAGAGCGAATGAAGCCTCAACTCCCTGAAACAAAAGATAAAGCCTGTCTGAACCCATCTCTTCCGGAACCTCGAACGTTCTCTCGTAGTTTCCCACGGGGTTGAACGTCGTTGGCATTTCTCCCGGAATTATATTCTCATGGCCGTCCCAAGGATACTGGACGTTTGTGTATTGGGGGGTGCCGTAACCTTGCGTCTGGATGTGCCCAGGCACTCGGATCGAACCCCAGCCGGAGCAGTCATAGCCTTTTTCCCAGAACCCCTCCGGTATGTCGCTCAAGTTTTGGGATGCTTGGAACTTCCATATTCCATTCAGGCTTTGCGCAAAACTGGACTCCCCTATGGCCAGCTCATTGAGATTTCTGTAGAAGCTGTGGTCCGAATGGGGAGCGACCCGGTTTTCCTCGTGAAATGCCGGATCTTTAATCATAAGCGGTTCAAAGCGCATGAAGATTACCTCTCAGTGGGCGTTTATAAAGCATATGCCAAAATTTTTTATATGCTCTCAGGCCTTTCGAAAGCGTCTCTTAAAGCATATCCCAAAATTCCTTAAGGGGCTCGGAAAAATCCTGCGAAGGCTTCAACGCGGATTTTTCCAAGCCCTATGATAAATTTTGGGATATGCTCTTAGGCTGGAGCGCGCTTTCTGAGCCCTTCGGGAGCTGCGCTCCCTGAATTCTGCCCAAGCTCAGTATACCACAGCCAGCTTGGCAATGAAAGCTGAAAATATGAGCGAAAGGCTGCCTGAATATGTTAAAAGTGCAACATGTTTCAAAGAGCGGCCCCTAAATTTTTAGATCCCTGGGCTTGGAAAAGGGCTTCTAAAATAGTTCAACCAGCCCCAGAGCTGCCATTGCCAAAATCATCCTAAAGTCTATCTTATGCATAATGCTGAAAACGCAAACCCGCATTCCGACGCGAATCAATGGCAATCAATAAAAAGTAATAAGAATCAATTGACAACACGAATGAATCTGATATAATAAAAGCATATCCCAAAATTATATCCGAGGCACCTTATCACCAGCTTAGTATTATCACTTCAGGAGCTTGGAACCTCCAGAAGAGCGGGATTCAAAGCGCATTTGCTTGGATTAAAAAAGGGTTTAAAAATTACCATTAATATCCA
>JAISWZ010000084.1 GCA_031270945.1 Clostridiales bacterium
GGAAGTGTTGAGAAACCATTTAAGATTAAGCCCGCGCCGGTCATAATAACAGCGGCTGTTGTTGGAGGAACGTATGACGGGACTCCAAGGACAGTCTCCCCAACATTTGTGGATCAAAGCGGAGATACAGTAAATCCAAATTTCATTGTAACTTATTACCAAGTGATTGGCGAAGCTGAAACCGCTTTGGACAGCGCTCCCAAAGATGCAGGAGAATACAAAGCAGTAGTGCTTGTTGAGGATGATGACTACGAGGGAACGCTGTCAGTGGCATTCACCATCGCCAAGGCGAAGCTTACCGTAACGGCCAAGGATGTTACTATTGGCGTAGGCGATCCAGTGCCTGCAACTTTCGATTATGTTGTCGACGGATTTTTAGACAGCGAGTCGCTTGAAGAAGAGCCTATTCTCTCATGCTCAATCACAAATAGCAACAAGCCTGATAGCTACCCGATTGTAGTGACTGGAGGAACCGCGCCAGCCAACTACGAGATTGAAAAGTGGGTAAACGGGACACTTCTGGTCACCGGCAAGGAGACCGTCTCAATAACAGGGGCTGTTGTTGGAGGAACGTATGACGGGACTCCAAGGACAGTCTCCCCAACATTTGCGGATCAAAGCGGAGATGCAGTAAATCCAAAATTCAAAGTCACTTATTACCAAGTGATTGGCGAAGCTGAAACCGCTTTGGACAGCGCTCCATCAAACGCAGGAGAATACAAAGCTGTAGTGCTTGTTGATGATGACAACTACGACGGAACGCGTACAGTGACATTCACCATCGCCAAGGCGAAGCTTACCGTGACGGCCAAGGATGTTACTATTGGCGTAGGCGAAACAGTCCCTGCAACTTTCGATTATGTTGTCGATGGATTCTTAGACGGCGAGTCGCTTGTTGATGATCCTCTTCTCACATGCTCAATCACAAATAGCAACAAGCCTGATAGCTACCCGATTGTAGTGACTGGAGGAACCGCGCCAGCCAATTATGAGATAGTGTCTCGCGTAAACGGAACTCTCCTGGTTACTGGCAAGGGGATAGCGACGATCAAAGCGGATGTCGATGGGGGAACGTATAACGGACTCACAAGGACAGTCGTTCCAGAGTTTGAAGATAAAGACGGAACTGCAATTAATCCGAAATTCATTGTAACTTATTACCAAGTGATTGGCGAAGCTCCAACCGCTTTGGCCAGTGCTCCCGAAGATGCAGGAGAATACAAAGCTGTAGTGCTTGTTGAGGATGATGATTACGAGGGAACGCTGTCAGTGGCATTCACCATCGCCAAGGCGAAGCTTACCGTGACGGCCAAGGATGTTACTATTGGCGTAGGCGAAATAGTGCCTGCAACTTTCGATTATGTTGTCGATGGATTCTTAGACGGCGAGTCGCTTGTTGTTGCGCCTGTTCTTACATGCTCAATCACAAATAGCAACAAGCCTGATAGCTACCCGATTGTAGTGACTGGAGGAACCGCGCCACCCAACTACGAGATAGAGTCTCGCGTAGACGGAACTCTCCGGGTTACTGGCAAGGCGATAGCGACGATCAAAGCGGATCTTGATGGGGGAACGTATGACGGGACTTCAAGGACGGTCGTTCCAGAGTTTGAAGACAAAGACGGAAAGTCAATAAATCCAAAATTCAAAGTCACTTATTACCAAGTGATTGATGGAGCTGATGTCGAGATAGACACCGCTCCCAAAGACGCAGGCGAATACAAAGCTGTAGTGCTTGTTGAGGATGACAACTACGAGGGAACGCGTACAGTGACATTCACCATCGCCAAGGCGAAGCTTACCGTGAAAGCCAAGGATGTTGCTATTGGCGTAGGCGATCCATTGCCAGCAGATTTCGGATTCGAGGTTGAGGGATTTGCAAACGGCGAGTCGCTTGAAGAAGATCCTGTTCTCACATGCTCAATCACAAATAGCAACAAGCCTGGAAACTACCCGATAATAGTGTCTGGAGGAACCGCGCCAGCCAACTACGAGATTGAAAAGTGGGTAAACGGAACTCTCATGGTCACAGGCAAGGAGACCGTCTCAATAACAGCGGATGTTGTTGGAGGAACGTATGACGGGACTCCAAGGACAGTCAACCCAACATTTGCGGATCAAAGCGGAGTAGCAGTATATCCTGGCAATTCAGTCAAGTATTATCGAGTAAGTGACGGAACAGAAGTTCTTGATCCGCCATCAGATGCCGGCGATTACAAAGCCGTGATCTTGGTGGAGGATCCTGCTTACGAGGGAAGTTACGAGATTTCATTCACCATCGCCAAGGCGAAGCTTACTGTGACTGCCAAAAGCGTTACTATTAGCGTAGGCGATCCAGTGCCAGCGGATTTTGAATACGCTGTCGATGGGTTTGTAAATGGCGATTCGCTTGAAGAGGAACCTGTTCTCACATGCGATATCGTCGACAGTAGCTATCCTGAAAGCTACCCGATTATAGTGACTGGAGGAACCGCGCCAGCTAACTACGAGATAGGGTCTCGCGTAAACGGAACTCTCCTGGTCACTGGCAAGGCGATAGCGACGATCATAGCGGATGTTGTTGGAGGAACGTATGACGGGACTCCAAGGACAGTCAATCCAACATTTGCGGATCAAATCGGAAATGCAATAAATCCGGGTTTCAAAGTCACTTATCTCCAAATATTAGATGGATCGGAAGTCGAGTTGGGCAGCGCTCCCTCAGACGCAGGAGAATACAGAGCTGTAGTGCTTGTTGAGGATGAGGTCTACGATGGAACGCTAACAGTGACATTCACCATCGCCAAGGCGAAGCTCACAGTTTCGGCCAAGGATGTTGCTATTAGCGTAGGCGATCCAGTGCCTACAGATTTCGAATTCGAGGTTGAGGGATTTGTGAACGGCGAGTCGCTTGGAGAAGATCCTGTTCTCACATGCGCAATCGCCAATAGCAGAAAGCCCGGAAGTTACCCGATTATAGTGACTGGAGGAACTGCGCCAGCCAACTACGAAATAGGATCTCGCGTAAACGGGACGCTTCTGGTCACCGGCAAGGAGATAGCGACGATCAAAGCGGATGTAGTTGGAGGAGCGTATGACGGGACTCCAAGGACAGTCGCTCCAGAGTTTGAAGATGGAGACGGAAAAGCAATAAATCCGAACTACATTGTCATTTACTACCAGACGATTGACGGAGTTGAAGTCGAGTTGGACAGCGCTCCCTCAGACGCTGGAGAATACAGCGCAGCAGTGCTTGTTGAGGATGACAACTATAACGGAACGTTGGCAGTGGCATTCACCATCGCCAAGGCGAAGCTTAAAGTCAAGGCCCTGGACGCTTCAATCAGCGTAGGCCAGCAGTTGCCAGCGTTCTTGTATGAAGTCGAAGGATTCGCAAATGGCGAGTCGCTTGCCGAAGCGCCAGTTCTTTCGTGCCCAACCGCCCAGATTGGCAGGGCTGGAGAGTACCCGATTGTAGTTGCTGGAGGAACAGCGCCAGCCAACTATGAGATAGAGTCATGGATAAACGGGACTCTTGCAATAAGAGCAATTGATTTGCCCTATGTTCCGCCCACGGTCGCTATCCCATTTATCCCCTATGTGCCAGTTGCGACTCCAAAGCCAACGCCAGTTGACACGGCGCCTGTGAGGCTCCCTGCTGACATAGCGCCGATTGATTGCGCGGAAGAGCTGCATAAGCTTGGGCTGTTTGCTGGAACGTCAGTGAACGCTCAGGGAGTGCCGACATATTCGCTGGAAAAGAAGCTTACAAGAATTGAGGCTTTGGCGCTAGCAATTCGCCTGATGGGGCTGGAGAAGGAAGCGAACGAGTACACTGGCGCCAACCCGTTTGTTGATGTGCCAGATTGGTCTCAAAAGCTTGCCGCATTTGCCTACATGAAAGGCGTAACAGTGGGAATCGATCCAGAGCGCGGCCTTTTTGGCGCAACCAGGGAGGTTTCGCTGCAAGAGTTCGCGGCGTTCTTGCTGCGGGCGCTTGGATACAGCGAGCGAAATGGGGATTTCCTGTTTGTTGAGGCAGTAAACAAAGCCGCCAGCCTGTCAGTGGTTGCCAAAGAGGACGAAAAAACTTCGCCAACCACTAGCATTAATCGCAATAAAGCGGTATTATTAATGGTAGCGACGCTGTTAGCCAACATGAATGGAACAGACCAAACAATGCTTCAAAGCTTGACTGGAAGCGGCGCTGTGTCAACAGACGCGGCGGCGAGCTTCATTGCGGCGATTAGGGCTATGAATTCTTAGAGCATATCCCAAAATTCCAAAAATGGCGCCGGAAAAGTCATGCGATGCTTCAACGCGTTACTTTTCCAAGCCCTATAATCAGTAATGAGCGGGAGAGCTGGCCTCTCCCGCTTTGTTTGCGCAAAGGGGAATGCGGGCAGTTATGGGACTAGGAGGCAGCTTATGGAAATAAAAAGATTGAAGAAGATAGCCTACGAAAATGGGATCCTTGCGGCGCAAAACGAGCGGCTGCACATTGAGGCGCTGGCGTTTTTGGAAACCTCAGGCGAGCGCTTCCACAACATTCGCAGGGCGAAGATGGACTGCGCGATATTTGACAGGCACTCAATCGAGATTACGGCTGGCGAGCTTTTGGCGGGAAGGTTCAGCAATTCGTTTTCCGCTCCGGAGGAAGAGAAAGAGCTTTATCACAAGGCTAGAAAAATGATGGACGCCAGCCCGCTTGGAGGCCACTGGTCCGCCAGCACAGGGCACAGGGTGCTGGACATTGAAAAGTTGTTGACAGTCGGAGTGGAAGGCTTGCTGGCCGAGATAGAAGAGAAACGGTTGGCGCTTGATTTCAGCCAGCCTGAGGACGCCGAGAAGGCTGTCGTGTACGAGTCCATGAAGATCTCGCTTGAGGGGTTCTGCCGGTTTGCCAGGAGGTTTCACGACAAGCTCGAAGCTTTGGCTGAGGCCGAGGCGGACGGTGAGCTGAAGGCGCAATACCAAGCCATGGCCGCCAACTTCTCCAAAGCTCCATATAAGCCCTCCAGCTCGTTCTACGAGGCTTTGCAGACGTCATGGCTGCTGCAGACAGCGACATGCCTTGTTGGAGACATCTCCTTGGCTGGAAGGCCAGACTCCTATCTCTATCCATTTTATCTTAAGGACACCAAAGCGGGCGTTATTACGAAGGAGTTTGCCGAGGACCTTGTTGCGAGCTACTACTTCAAGCACAATGAGCTCTATGGAGCATGGCCGGCGTCTATAATGGTCGGCGGAACGGGATGGAACGAGCTGTCGGAAATCATGCTGGACGCCATAAGGCGAACTGGCCTTGTAAACCCGTCAGTGGCCGTCGTGTATACGCCCGACATGCCAGAGCGGATTCTGGAGAAATGCGTGGGGCTGATAGCTGAGGGATATACGAAGCCTTCGTTTTTCAATGACCGCGTGGTCAGAGAAGGGCTTGAAGCGGCTGGAGTCTCGGCTGAAGACGCAAAAAATTACATACACAGCACTTGCGTTGAGATAACGCCTATAGCAAACTCAAACATCCAGGTTGCAACGCCATACATCAACCCGACAAAAGCCTTGGAGCACGTGCTTGGGGGCGGGCAGCCCTTGTTTGGGAATGAGGCCTGGCTTGAGCGATCCACCCCGATTAATGTTAAAACCTTTGACGAGTTTCTCAAAAGCGTGAAAGCCGCTCTTTCAGAAATCATACGATCCAGAATGGTTGTGAACGCCTTTGACAGCTTGGCCAGGAAGCGGTACGCCTCTTCTCCTCTCGCGTCAGCCCTGACTTGCGGATGCATTGAAAAAGGCCTGGACGCTGGGGCGGGAGGCGCCAAGTACAACTTTATTTATCCATGCTTTCCGGGTTTTGTCACTTTGGTTGACTCATTGGCCGCTGTGAAAAAAGCCGTGTATGATGACAAAGTGATCACAATCAAGGAGCTGTCTGAGATTTGCGCTTCGAACTTCGACAACACGGAAAGGACAAGGCAGTACCTGGTCAACCGTTGCGAGAAGTTTGGAAATGGCTTGGAAGACGTAGACGCCATAGCTGTTGACATGTATGATTTCATTCGCAATGAGCTCGGCAGGTATCGCCACTGCCAAGTGACAGGCACTTTTCATCCCAGCTATTTCGCCTGGATAAAGCACGGGGAGCTGGGCATGCAAGCGGCGGCAACTCCTGACGGCAGACGGCAGGGAGAGGCTTTGTCGGAAAATCTTGGCGCGTCCCAGGGCATGGACAGGAACACACCTCTTGGCGTCGTGCAGTCCATATCAAAGATTGAGCAAAAATACGGGATTGGCGGAATCGCCACAAACTTCAGGTTCAGCAAAAGCTTCCTGTCAACAGATGAAGGGAAGAAGGCGCTGGCAAGCTTCATACGGCATTTCATGGACGCCGGCTGCTTTGAGGCCCAGTTCAATTCAGTGGATCAGGAAACTTTGCTAAAAGCCCAGAAGAATCCTGAAAAATACGCAACTCTCATGGTGAGGGTCGCTGGGTATAGTGACTACTTCACAAACCTTTCGAAAGAGATCCAGGCTGAAATCATTAAAAGGACGGAGCATAGCCAGACATGACTTTGGTCTCTAGCATTCAGCGCTTTTCAGTGAATGACGGGCCTGGCGTCAGAACCGTTGTGTTCACGAAAGGATGTAGCCTTCATTGCTATTGGTGCCATAACCCGGAGTCCATAAAGCCCTTGCCGCAGATTCAGTTCTTTGCGGCTAAATGCATTTCTTGCCAAGCTTGCGCTTCAGAATGCCCCATCCCAGAAGGCTTGGCCAGGTTCAATCCTTCCTGCAAGGCTTGCGGCAAATGCGCGAAGGCCTGCTACAGCGGCGCGCTAAAGCTGGTTGGCAAAAGCTATCTCATCCCCGATCTGGTGGCAGAGCTCCAAAAAGACAAGGGCATGATGGACAGATCTGGAGGCGGAGTCACTTTTTCAGGAGGGGAGCCGCTTCTCCACCCGCAATATGTCTCGCAAGCGATGTCCGAGCTCAAGCGGGAAGGGATCAGCTCGTGCATAGAAACCGCCGGCAATGTCCCTTGGGATGCGTTCCAGCTCGTCTTGCCGCTAGCGAAGCTTTTTCTCTTTGACGTGAAAGCCGCCCAGGAAAGCCAGCATAGGCGAGGCACAGGCTCAGGCAATGGGCTGATACTCTCAAACCTGAAAAAGCTGAGAGAAGCGGGTGCGCCTGTGGTATTGAGGGTTCCTGTAGTGCCGGGCTTCAACTGCGACGTGGACAGCATAGCTGCTATAGGAAAGATAGCGCTTCTCCCAGGCAACAAAAAGCAAAAGATTGAACTGCTGCCGTTTCATGGCATGTGCGCGGGCAAGTATGAGTCGCTGGGATTGGAGTTTCCAGCCGCAGACACAGAAACGCCTGATGAGGCTACCATGGAGCGGCTTAGAAGAACGCTTAGGGACATGGGGCTAGACGCTTGATATTATGGAGGAGTTTGATGATAAAGGCAAGCCTTCTGACACTCGGAAACTCAACGCTCTTTGACTTTGGCATTTCAGAGCGAGCTTTCAGCTTTTTCATAAAACAGGATACTCCAGCTGATTTCCTGGAGATAAGCATATCTTTGGAACTGGGGGACGCAAGCGAATATGTCTTGTTTCCAGCTTGCTGCTATAGCGGAAACCGGTTCGACGTCTTGCCGAAGGAATACCCTCCGATGTTCTCTCCAGAAGAAGCCAGCGTAGACATGCCAGTCACCATTACGGATGTGCCAAGGCTTAACAAGGACGGAAGCGGAATGATAGAGGTTACCGCTGGAGATGTAAGCGTCCCGTGCGTAGCGGTATATGTTCCGGATCAAAAGAGGGCCGTCCTGTTTTTTACGGTTCAGCAAGCATGCGGCAAAAATGTCGGCTTGGCTTATGAAAAGGGCCGCATTAGAGTGACCATTCCCCATTTCCGAGAGAACGCCTACCGTTGGCCGCATGTGCGGCCAAATCAAAACACGGGAAAGGTCTTTCGAAAAGGCGAGTCCTTTGAATTGCCCTATAGCCTGCATGACGTCCCCTGCGACAGCATGGAGGAATTCTACCGCCTTTTCTTCGAGCAGCGCAAATGCATGGGAATGGATGACTCACTGCCAGAAGTCCTGACATATAGCCGCCAGTTTGAGATCCATAGAGACCGGATCAACTACATGAGCTGGAGCAGCCAAGGCGGCTACTATGCCACGGATGTCCTGGCAGGAAGCTCTTTGCCTTGGCAACCGGGCTGGGTTGGCGGCGCCATGAACTCATATGCCTTGATGAAGCTGGGGGGAGACCTCGAATGGAAGCGGGCCTCTAGCACCATTGACTTCCTTTTCTCAACCCAGACGGAAAGCGGGTTCTTCCGGGAATGTGCAGACGCCTCAGGAAAGCCGGGAGATTTCCCATTTAAAAGTCCGGCTGGCACAGAGCGGTGGTGCCTGGTTCGAAAATCGGCTGACGCTTTGTACTTTGTCTTCAAGCATTTTGACCTTTATCGCGAGAGAGGGCTCAGAATCCCTGAAGCGTGGATTGAATCAACGGCCAGGCTTGCCAACGCCTTTGCAAAACTTTGGAATAAATACGGGCAGTTCGGCCAATTCGTAGACTGGGCCACAGGAGACATTGTCGTAGGCGGATCAACATCAGGCGCGATAGCCTCGGCAGGGCTTGCAAAAGCGTGGCAATGGCTTGGAAGCTATGAATATTTGGAAGTCGCCAAATCAGCCGCGCTTTTGCATTATGAAAGAGACGCCCTCAAAGGGTATACCACAGGTGGGCCCGAAGAGATGCTTCAATGCCCGGATAGCGAAAGCTGCTTTGGACTGCTTGAAAGCATGGTCTGCCTATATGAAGTGACCAGAGATCCCCAGTGGCTGGAAAAAGCGAAGCATTTGGCCCATATGTGCTCCAGCTGGGTTGTGCCATATAACTACCGTTTTCCTGAGGAAAGCGAGTTCGGACGCCTGGGCATGAAGACAGTCGGAAGTGTCTTTGCCAACGCCCAGAACAAGCACTCAGCTCCAGGGATCTGTACACTGTCCGGAGACAGCCTGGCAAAGCTCTACAAATGGACAGGAGATAAGCGGTACTTTGAGCTTTTCAAGGAGATCACCACAACCATTGGCCAGTACATCTCCACAGAAGAGCGCCCGATTTATTCCTGGGATGTCCCAAAGGACGCGAGCCTCCTGGACGATGACAGCGTTCGCGCGCAAAGGGAGAAGCTGCCCCAGGGATTCATTTGCGAGAGGGTAAACATGTCCGACTGGGAAAGCGAGCGCTGCATTGGAGGAGTCTTCAACGGCAACTGCTGGTGTGAGACCTCGAACTTGCTGGCGTTGGCTGAGGCGATTCCTTATATCAAGGCTTTTTCGGAGAGGGCGGATTAACCGCCCTCCAACCTTGAATGTCGAAATATTGATAAAGCTTGATAAAATGCGGGACGGCCAAGGCTTAACTCGCCTTGACCGCCCCCATTTCTTCTAGTCGAATCAATATTTCGACATTTAAAAGTGCTTGCAAGCTTTAAACTCAAGAAGCTCAAGCCTTCATCAAACTTTCCCGATGCGGATCTATTTTATCGATTTGACAATGCGTATGCGTGTCAACTAATTCGGCGTTGCTTTTCAAGTTAAAAAACCAAACCAAAACCCAAATGGGGGCGCTTCCGCGCCCCCGGTGTTATTGAACCACTTCAAAAAATCTCGCCAGCATTAACGCTGCCTTTGCGCGATTCACAAATCAATGGGATGGCCGCTAATGGTCGCGCGGTTGTTGCAGATGGATTCAAGCTCCAGACGATGGCCTTGCTTGTCGCATCCGAGGAGCTATTGTTACTTCGTGAGTCAGAGCTGTTTGAGCCATAAAGTTATTTGAGAAAGGTCAAAGCGTCGAGTTAATTGACGTCGAAAATTGGCATATTAAAAAATATGGATATAAAATTGGAGTTGTCTACAAACAAAAATACAAGTATAATATATAAAGTGACAACAAAACGGAAAAGGGTAAAGCTACTCTAATGTTGTCGCGAAAATTGGCATATATTTAAGCAAATGAAATCGAACCTTGGAAAAATCCAAGGCTCGATTTAAGATTGAAAGGCTTTTTGGCTTTGCGCAAAACACTAAATTTGTTTTTGCTCGCGTTTTGGGAAATAATAAAGGTGTATCCCAAAATTCCGTTGGTGACGCAGGAAAAAGGCTTTGCCTAACGCTCAAGGGCAAATCGCCATTTCAGCGCTGGATGCGCTCTTTCAGGAACTTGACAGCAAGGGCAATGTCAGAGGCAGGATCAGCGCCAGTTTCGCGCTCTATGGTCAGATACCCCTTGTATCCTATGTCATTCAGAGCGGCCAAGTAAGCGTCAAAATTCACATCGCCTTGCCCTAGCGGAGTTTCTTCGAAGCACTCGCCAATCCTCAGGTCTCCGATGCCGCCCTCTGCGAAAAAGCCGTACAATTTCTCGGGGCCTACGTAGTTAAGCATGCGCCCGTCCTTTGCATGGGTATGGACGATGTAGTCGCGAAGAGTGTATACTGCTTTGGCTGGGTCATCGCCTGTAACCATGACAAAGTTGGCGGGATCCATGTTTACGGCCACTCCTTTGCTGTCAAGGCCGCCAAGGAAAGAGGCTAGCCTCTCAGCGGGCTCAGGGCCGGTCTCTACAGCGAAGAATCCGCCTTGGGAGCTGGCGTATTCAGCCAACGCGTTTACGGCCTCGCGCAAGGCTTTGTAGCGCTCAGATCCAGCGTCCTCGGGTACAACTCCAATGTGCGTGGTTATAATGTTAGTTCCAAGCGACAAAGCCAAGTCCATGATCCGCTTGGATTTTTCAACTTTGTCAGCGTTGCTTGAGCGAACGGCAAAGCCGTGCCCGCCCAGGTCTCCGCACACAGCTGAAATCTCAAGCCCGCTTGATTCTATGGCGCGGCGGTACTCTGCTATGGCAGAGGAAGTAAGGCTCTCAGGAGAAAGCTCTCCTTTCACCGCATACAGCTGAACGCCTTCAACACCTAATTCGGCGCACTTGAAAACGCTTTCAATTATTGGCAAACGCAGACAGTCGGCGATAGCGCCTATCTTAAAAGGCTGCACAAAGATCCTCCTTTATGATATCCCAAGGCACAGGGGTTCTGGCTTTGCGCTTGGGTTTGCGATCATAAATTTGCTGAAGCTTGGGTTGCTCAGTTCCTGCTCATATTCATGCGCCCCAAGGGCAAAACCTGATTTGATTCTTCAAGCTTTGTATACCCCCAATAAGGCGATTTAGAGCGTATCCCCAAATTCCAACAGTGGCGCGCGATGCTTTAACAGTGTTTGCTTGGGCTTCTGCGAGCAAACTTGCGAGACTTTCACAAGCCATAAAATTAATTTTGGGATATGCTCTTGATGTCGATAAAGTTGATGACACTATGCGCCAAATCGTTGAATGGAACGGCGTATTGCCGAAAACCTTCTTTTAGCTGTCTCCACTTGTTTCCAGGAGTTGATATATATATAATAGTACTACGGTCGAATAGAACGTGTCAATAAAAAAAGCAGCGGGCCCGCATGGTTTCAAAGGCGGGCAATGACAAATTTAGGGGTACCCAAAAATATGCATGGAATGGAAAAGCGTTCAAGGTGCAGACGCTTGCTCGTTGAAGCGCGAGGCAAGCAAAGCTAATGCCAAACGTTATCCATAGCCATTGCATGAAATTTGGGGTATGCTCTTTATATACGATACAGCAAATTCAGAGCGGGAGATGAGAGAATGCTTTTCAAGACTATACGCGATTACGGCGCGGTTGGAGACGGCATGCACGATGACACCCCCGCGGTTCAGGCAGCCATTGACGACTGCGGAATTGGCGGAGCGGCCATAGTGCCTGAGGGGACTTACCTTGTGGCAGATGTGCGAATGAAGCCGAACGTGGCTCTCGTTGGCGCTTCCGCTTGGGGATACCGCGATGGCGGACAATCAGCCTGCCTAGCTCCGGCAAAAGAAACTGCAGCCTGCCTGATAAACATCACAAACGCCATCGGATGCTCGCTGAGGGGGCTTTCGCTTGACGGGCGAGGAATCGGAGATGGCATGCACGGCATTATGATAAGAAAGAACGGCTTCGGCGAGCAGGAAGACGCCATACATATCGAGAACTGCCGCGCCAGCCGTTTCACTGGCGACGCGCTTCGCCTGGAGCGAGCATGGTGCCTTACGGCTAGGGGCAACATGTTCAGCAGCTCCAAGAACGGCATGTATGTAGACGGCTGGAACCTGTTCCTGTATGACAACTGGCTTACCGGAAACCGGGAGCGGGGCTTGTGCGCGATGCCTGGAGCGAACACGTCTGTCATATTCCAAGGCAACCGGGTGGAGTGGAACGGCATGGAAGGGATAATGTCAGCTGACGGCGCCAACTGGATCCTAAACGGCAATTACTTTGATCATAACGGCTTGGACGGCGCGAAGTTCGTTCGAGCGAACCATGTCAACATCACAGGCAACATCTTTGCCCGTGACGGCTGGCGGGCAGGATCAAAGGATTTAAGCGCTTCGTTGTCAGCGCTTTCTTCAGGGGGAATATGCGTCACATCCAACGTTTTTCTTGCCATGAGCGATGACACAGGCAGAGGGCCCGTGACCCCGGAGTACAACCTAGTCATAAGGGGGTTGCGCGCTTCTGTTGTCACAGGAAACTCAATGCATGAAGCGGCGACAAAGCAAAATGTCCTGGACTTGGGAGGCCACGACAACTCAGTTATTAAAGACAACGCCGCGTCTCTTAGCGCATATGCCAAAATGCCGTAATGGATTTTCAAGGGCAAATCGCCAAAGCCCTGGCGAATGCTTGGAATTGACGCTAGCGCGTATCCCAAATACGCCTGCGCCGCCCAGCGAGCGGCCTGAACAGGGATCTTCCAAGAGCGGTTTCTGGATGTTGCAACCCTGCGATCTTGAAAAGGCGGCAAGCGCTCTTGCCGCCAGAGAAGCGAAAGATTAGAGCCAAATAAAAAGTACATAAAATGAATGGTGAATGCTCGCGAGCATGGCGAGCTGCCATTTATGAGCGAGTTGTTCGAAACGTTTTGTATTCTAAGAATAAAATACTCCAAGAAAAAAAGTTATAAGAAAAAATATTATAAAAAAAATATTATAAGAAGAGGGCCAACTTAATGGAAAAGCTGAAAATAGCCGTCATTGGCTGCGGCACTATCGCAAACGCGGCGCATATTCCCGCGTATGCCAAAAGGGATGACTGCGAGCTTGCCTGGTTTTGCGACATAATAGGCGAACGGGCCAAAACTGCGGCAGAAGCCCATGGCGGGAAGTGGACGACGGATTACAAAGAGCTCCTGAACCGCAGCGACATTGACGCGGTTTCAGTGTGCACTCCAAACAACGTTCACGCCCCCATATCCATTGGCTTCCTGAAAGCCGGAAAAGACGTTCTGTGCGAAAAGCCAGCCGCATTGAACTACGCTCAGGCCTTGGAAATGCAGAAGGCCAAAAACGAGACCGGGCGCGTCCTGAACATTGGCGTTTGCAACCGCTTCAACACAGCGGTAAATATTATCGAGGGGTTGATCAATAGCGGCTCTTTGGGCGAGATCTATCATGTCTACGCTTCATTTCGCTCGCATAGATCTATACCGGGCTTGGGCGGCGCTTTTACAACCAAGGAAATAGCGGGAGGCGGAGCGCTCATAGACTGGGGAGTGCACTTCATCGACTTGGTGATGTACTGCTGCGGCGATCCTGAGCCCAAAACGGTAAGCGGAGAGGCATTCTGCAAGCTGGGCAAGAACATCAAGGGATATGCCTACAAGAACATGTGGGCCGGGCCGCCTTTGCTTGACGGCGTTTATGACGTTGAGGACTCAGTGTCGGCCCTCGTAAGAACTGCTGGACCAGTGATAACAATACACGGGGCTTGGGCGCAAAACATAGGCGTTGACGAAATGCTTGTCGACTTCATGGGCGACAAGGGCGGAATACGCCTGCAATACGGCGCCGGGTTCAAGATTTACTCAACAACCGGAGAAGCGCTTGCCACAACCGAGATTGATTTCAATCCGGATAACCAATACGAGGAAGAGATAGACGACTTCCTGAGGACTTCAAGGGCAAAAGGAACAGTGAAATCCAGGGCTGACATCGACAACGCGATCATTACGTCAAAAATAATACAGGCGGTATACGATTCGTCGGATGCCAAGCGGGAGATTGTTTTTTAAGAAAGAGAATCACTGCTCCAATACAAACTAAAATAGGAGATGCGCTAATGCAGAAGATTGGACTCATAGATTTCTATCTCGACCAGTACCACGCGTGGACCTACCCTCAGCTGCTCAAAGAGGGATCAGAAGGAAACGTTCAGGTAGTGTGCGCTTGGGCGAAGACAGACCACGTTCCAGGAAAGACTAACGCGCAATACAGCGCTGAATTGGGGATCCCCCTTTTGGGAAGCGAGCAAGAGGTCATTGACTCCGTTGACGGAATCATAGTCATGTCTCCGGACAACGCGGAAATGCATGAAGAGCTGAGCCAAGGCGCGCTTGCGAGCGGAAAGCCTGTGTACGTTGACAAGACATTTTCGCCGGATCGCGCAAGCGCGGTGAGAATGATTGAGAGAGCCCAAGCGTTCAAGACTCCGTTTTACACGTCATCGGCTCTCAGGTACTCGGCTGAGGTCGCTGAGCTGCAAGGCAAGGAAATCAGCTTCATCGCAAGCCGGGGGCCGGGCGGATTGGAGACTTACTCAATCCACCAGGTGGAGCCTCTGATAATGCTAATGGGAACAGATGTGAAGCGCGTGATTAGCGTGGGCGAAACGATTCCCCTATTTGTAATCCAGTTCGCGGATGGCCGCGAGGCGACGGTTTCCCACATGCCGAAAGCTGATTTCGCAATGAGCGCCATTGTCGAAGGCAAGACCAAAGAGGTTGTTGTGCGCTCTGATTACTACAAGCGGTTCATTGCTGATCTGGTCGGCTTCTTTGAGGACGCCAGGCCAAGGGTCGACATTGCGGAAACGCTGGCTATAATGGGAACGCTTGAGGCATTGAAGGCTGCGGCAAAGAAGCCGTTTGAATGGGTAACGCTCACTGTTTAGGCATATAAATTAAATCCGGAAAAGTCCGGTGACGCTTTTAAATTGGTATATGCATTAAGTTCGGACAAGGGCATATCCTTGATATGCCCTTGTCGCAAGGAGTGACACCAATATGCCGGAGCTGTTTAGCCCCACGTTCGAGTCATTGCAAAAGTTCCGCTGCCCTGCGTGGCTTGCTGACGCGAAGTTCGGGATATGGAGCCATTGGGGTCCGCAGAGCGTTCCGATGTGCGGGGACTGGTACGCCAGAAACATCTATATCCAGGGGACAGAGCAATATAACGATCACTTGAGGCGCTATGGGCACCCGTCCAAGTTCGGGTACAAGGATCTGGTCAAGCTTTGGAAGGCTGAGGCCTTTGATCCAGACGCGCTAATGGAGAAGTACTGGAAAGCCGGCGCGAGATACTTTGTTGCCCAGGCCATGCACCACGACAACTTCTTCAACTTTCCTTCAGAGCACAACCGCTTCAACTCGACAAAGATAGGCCCTATGAAGGACATTTGCGGAATGTGGAAAAGGGCGGCAGACAACTTTAAGCTGCCTTTCGGCTTGACTGAGCACCTCGGAGCGTCATTTTGGTGGTGGGCCGCCAACAAGGGATCGGACAAGACAGGCCCGTACGCGGGAGTCTTGTATGACGGAAACGATCCAGAATACAAGGACTTCTACTTTGAAAACAGTGAGCACAAGGAAAGCGGATGGGAATGGTATACCGCCAACGCCAAATTTCACGCTCATTGGCTGGCTGTGATAAAAGAGCTCATAGATCTGTATACGCCAGACTTGCTCTACTCGGACGGAGGGCTGCCTTTCATCAACAGGCTGGACGACAGCTCAGATCTTTCTTTGTGCAAGCCGGGCCTGGAAGCTGTCGCGCACCTTTACAACAAGTCAATTGAAAAGCATGGCGAGAACAGGGCAGTCTACACGCAGAAAGACCACAACCCGCTTGTCTATAAGATCGGCGTTCTGGACATAGAAAAGAGCCAGCTTCCTGGAATACCCGAGGACTTGTGGCAAACGGACACCTGCGTGGGGAACTGGTTCTACGACAGCAGGGCGACGTTCAAGAAACCTGGACATGTCATAGAGATGCTCATTGACATTGTTTCAAAAAACGGAGTCATGCTCTTGAACATACTGCAAAAGCCTGACGGATCCATAGACGATGAGACTGATTGGCTTTTGGAGGAGCTTGCTGGCTGGCATGAAATTTGCCAAGAGGCGATACACGGAACCCGCCCATGGCGCGTTTTCGGCGAAGGGCCATCTAGCGTGGCCATTGACGGGTTTACTGAGAAAGAAGTCGGCTGGACTGACAGCGATTACCGCTTCACCTTAAGCGAAAAGCTCTACGCCTTTGTCATGAAGAAGCCTGAAAGCGGAGTTTGCGTCATCAAAAGCCTGGCTGAGCAAGACAAAGTGAAAGCCGTAGAGCTTCTTGGAGCTGGGCCGGTGGAATGGTCTCAGAGCTTTGGGGCGCTGACTGTGAGGTTGCCGCAGAAGCTTCCTACGGCTTACGCAAACTGCCTTGCCATCACGCTATAGGTTTTTGGTTCTTAGGTTTTTGGTTCTCGAACGCAAAGGCTGGCGTGGAATCGCCAGCCTTTGCTTGCGTTTTCAAATATGGCGGCCTTAATTGGGCCGCTTTTCTTTATTATAAGCCAGTTTTGACCGGCTGAGCTCCTAACCCCAACCGCTAGAGTAGTTAATTCAGATGTTAAACGCAAGGTATTAAAGTAGTTAAGTCTAAAAGCCTTGGTGGTTTCGAGTAGTTAAGCCCAAAGCATCCATTGCAGTTAAGGGAGTAGTTAACGGACTAGTTAAGAGAGTAGTTAAGCCCGAAGCCTTGGTTCTGGCGTTTGGCCAGCTTTTTAAATCAGGAATGCAGGAGCTGGCGCAGTTGATTAAATATTCATTTTATGGAGCGTCAAATTGCGGTTGCTTTATCCTAAAGCCATGTTATAATTAATTGAGCATGGCGGCGTACGATGGCTGACGAGCGCAACTCGTCGAGGAAACGCGAAATGCAGAGCGGCATGGAATGCGCTTGCTGTGCGGTTTTAAAGCGAGTGAAACGAGCGCTTAAGAGCGCTTAAGAATTCTAAAAAATCAAGCTAAAAGTGCTGTTTTGCCCAGCAAACCAGCGCAAAAGGGCGCGTGGAAAAAAGGTACACCTTTTTTCCATGCGTTTTTTTGCGCTTTTTTTGTGTTTTAACATATTGTGGAATCACGAAAACGGCTTAAATCCGGGATTCTCAATTCGAGCGCATTTCGTTTCGCACGATCCGACAGACCGGAAAAAAGGTGTACCTTTTTCCAATGTGGCTGGCTTTAAAACCTTGGTTTCTCAGGCTTTTTAATTGGGAAAAACCTGCTGGGGCAGCCAGAAAAAAAGGCGGAATGACGTATGAGCGCTGAGGCCAAAAAGAAAAAGGTCTCTCAGATCCTTGATGAAGAGACGGGCAGCAAGAGTTACCAAGCGCATAAATACAGCCTTGATGAAGATTACCTTATGGACTATGGCGATTCCAGCGCCAGCGGCTTTGTTTGGAAAAGAGGCGGAGAGACGGATCCTCCCAGGAAGTACAAAGACTTGAGCGAACAGGCGGTTTTGTACGCCAAGCGAGGAGAGCAGTCGCTGACATATTTCCTGGACGGGTCGCGCCATGTCTATAAGGTTGAGGACAGAGCGTATCCTAATGGAAGCCGGACGCTTGTCTATCCTACAATCGCGGGCCAAGTGGCGGTGGGCATATGCAAGCGCAAAGACAAGCTAATGGCTAGAGAAGAGCTGCACCGGGAGTTTGCCATATCTGTTCCCGACAAAGCAGACGCCAATATAAAAGCCGGGTTTTACGAGGCGCTGCGCGACAAGCTCAACGCAAGCAAGGAATTGGAGCGCATTCTTGAACGCGGCTGGAAGTTCTCAACTCCCGTCACATATGACACAAAAATCGATAAAAGAAGGTTCGAGGACAGAGGCACAGCCAGGATACAAGATATCATGGTTGATCGAGAAAAGGCCATGGTGAAGAAGCTCGTTCGAGCGGGAAAGCTGGATCAGAACAACTACCTGGTCAAAGACGGCTCGCTGGAATATCGCATGAGGGCAGAAGAACAGGACAAAGACAGGAGCTTCCTTTCCTTCAAGCAGAATTACAACTGGGTGATTGGGCTGTCCAAGAAGTTCAATGCTGAAGCGTGTTTTGAGAAAGGGAAGTCAAATCCCGGCTACATCGCGGACTTGCCTTTGTATTCCAGAACCGCTGTCGCATATTTTGCCGCAGAAAAGGAGCCTCTCACGTTTGCGGTCTGGTACGTCCGCATACGGGCTGAAGACAAGACGCGCTCGCCCTTTGACGGCATATTGAAAGTGGAGAAGATTCTCGCGCTTACGGAGGAAGTGAATGGCGGGATGAACACGGACACTGTAGACATGCTGTCCGCCCACATAATCAATGAGCGGAATCCAACCTGCTACGGATCTGACGTAAGGTGGGCCAACCACATATATCCGATTTACCTGACTGAATGCTTTATAAAATCCCAGTATCTAAGTTCTGAGAGCTTTTTGCACTTGTTTTAAAACATAGAGCAAGGAGAACGCTAATGGCGAAAGACAAACTTATTGGCAGAGTGCTGGCGACAGAGAAGAACCCTACAACGATTGACGAGTTTTACTTTTGGACAAACTCTGACACCAAGCTGAATGCCTTTGACATTGTAAAGGTTGAAAGAAAAGACAGATCCGAGACGTACGGCGTCATCGAAGGCATTTCGCACATAACTGACGCGGCGAGTTTTTTGACAAGCTTCATATCTGCCGATTTCGGAGACGTGGAGGCAAGCGAGCCCACTTTCAGGATCGGGATGAATTACGCGAAGGCCAAGGTCTCTTTTAACACAAAAGGAGACTATACCCCCGTGCACAACAACTTTAAGGTATACCTGGCCGCGGCGGAGGAGATAACATTTGCGCTTGGGTTGGACAAAGTGGAAAATCCCCTTGTTTGCGGCTCACTGAAAATGTACGCAGACACTGAGGACGAGATTTCGCTTCCCGTCCGGCTCAATTCCAAGTTCCTGCTGGGAATGGAGGGAGCGCATCTCAATATTTCCGGGATTTCAGGGCTTGCGGCAAAAACTTCATACGCCATGTTTTTGATGAAGTCCATACAAGACACTTTCGCGGGCTTGAAAGATGACGATTCAAGCGTGGCGTTTGTCCTGTTCAACGTCAAAGGCCGCGACCTTATGGCCATTGACGCGGTTAATGAAGACCTGGACCAAGCGACTATTGATGAGTACTCCAAGCTGGGGCTGTCAACCGCCCCTTTCAAAAACGTCAAGTATTACGCGCCTTATTGCGAAAGCGGCTCTTTCAGGCAAAGCACTTACCTGTCAAGGGAAGACGCGCAAAGCTATAAGGACGCTGGCAAGCTGAAGCTGTTCAAGTACATCTACGAAGAGGACAAAGAAGCCATTGAGATGATGTTCGCCAATGTCGAGGATCCGAATGAAACGATGGTGTCAATTGTCAGCAAGATCATTGATGAAAACGATCTGGATTTCGGAAACCTTTCCACCTGGGGAGAATTCCTGGAAAAAGTCAGCGTGAACTCGCAAAAGGGCTCAAGCGGGGCAAAAAGCGAAATTTCGGTTTTAAGCTGGCGAAAGTTCAAAAGGATAGTGAACAAAACCATCAGAAGCGACAGCATGTTTGCCAACCGGGTTGATCACAGCAAAGATGAGTGCCGGCTGGGGGACGCCCTAAAGCACATCAGGAAAAACGAGGTTCATGTCATAGATATCTCCAGGCTTCAGGACGATAAGCAGGCCTTTGTTTTCGGGGACGCGATAAAGACCATTTACAACCTGAGGCTTGGCGAATACGACGGAGAGGATGGAATATCGCCTCCGTCCAAGATAGTCGTTTTCATTGACGAGCTGAACAAGTACGCGTCTGCGGACGCGCCAAAGAACTCTCCGATCTTGCGCCAGATATTGGACGTGTCAGAGCGGGGGCGCTCTAACGGGATTGTTCTGTTTGGCGCGGAGCAGTTCAGATCTGGCATTCACAAGCGCGTGTCCGGCAACTGCTCGACCCACGCGTACGGCAGGACAAACTCTATCGAAACTGCGGCCGCCGAGTACAAAAGCATGCCTGACACCTACCGCAACATGCTTACAAGGCTGTCTCAGGGCGAATACCTGATACAAAACCCGGTTTTCAGATCATTGCTGAAAATCAGGTTTCCGAAGCCAATCTACAAGCAATTCCAATAGGGGTGAAAGAGATCGCATGTCAGACGGTGAAGCACCGAAGCCTGAGCCAGAGTATGTTTTTGGGGCTAATATAATAGAAAACTTGACAACTGGAATGTATGAGGATTCCAGGGTCATGTATCGCGAATACATCCAAAACGCTTGCGACCAAATTGATATAGCGGAGAAGCTTGGAATTCTGCGCCCTCGCGACCCGAACAGCCGCATCCCGGACTTGGGCGAGGGGACAGTGAAAATTCAGCTTAACCCCGAAAAGCGCTGGATCTGCATAGAGGATAACGCCACAGGCATCAAGGCCAGCGAGTTTATGCGAACGCTTGGAAACATAGCGGACTCTGAGAAGGAACTCGGGGTGCACAAAGGCTTCCGAGGGATAGGACGGCTCTGCGGCTTGGCGTATTGCAGCAAGCTCGTCTTCACGTCTCGCTGGGCTGGAGAGGACACTGTCTCAATCATGGAGTCAGACGCGGCCAAAATGCGGGAGATGCTGAATGAGTCAGCCGCCAAGATCAAGAGGCACACGGCTCTTGATGTTTTGAGGGCAATGAGCTCCTTTTCAGCCAGAAGCGCGACCGAGACTGATCCTCCCCACTTTTTCAGAGTCGAGCTGATAGATGTCAATAAAGAGAACAACCAAGAGCTGTTTGGCGGCAAAAATGCCAACGCTTTATCGGAACTCAAAGAATTCTTGTCCTTTATCGCTCCCGTGCCGTATCCAAGCAGCTTCATATACCGGACAGAAATCTACAACCACGCCAAAGAGCTGGGAACAAGGATAGACGAGTACAACATCACAGTTGAAGAAGAGGGCTTGCTCAAGAAATACAAGACTCACCTTATGACGGGAAACGGCGAGGATCAGATGTTTGGGGTCACTTTCAAGGACTTCCGAAGCGATGACGGCTCTCTGATCGCCTGGATGTGGTTTGGGAACACAGCTTTCAAAGCTTCCATCAAGGAAGATGAAGTAAGCCGAGGCCTGCGGCTGCGCAAAGGGAACATCCAGCTAGGGAAGTCAGACTCGCTGAGAACCATGTTTACTGATACGCGCGGCAACGGCTACTTTGTTGGTGAAGTGTTTGCAGAGTCTCGCGAGCTGATACCCAATTCCCAGCGCTCCTACTTCAACGAGAACAGCGGCTACCGAGAATTCGAGAAAAAAGTTAAGGAATATTTCAGGCACCTGCACAAGCTGTTTAACGCGGGCTCAGAAGTGAACGCGGCAATAAAAAAGATAACCGCCTATCAAGAGAAGGCTAAGGTATTCAAGGCGAAAAGCGATGAGGGGACTTTTCTCAATGACAGTGACCGCGAGCGGGCGCAGCGGGATTTAGAGGAACTTCGCTTGAAAGCCACACAGGCAAGAGACAGTTTGGCAAAGAAAATAGGCAAAGACAAAGAAGTGAAGGAAGTTTACGAGCGCCGCTTAAAAGAGAACCCAGGAGAGAACTATTTGCTTCTTGACGCTGAGGCATCGCCGCTGACGCCTTCGGCAAACCCAAAGGCATTGCCCCAGAAGCCCCCGCAAGACCCCAAGGCGCCCGAGAAGCCTTTAGCGGTCGCCAAGAGGCCAACAGGGGATGTAGGGAAACCGGTTAAGAAGCCTTTGGAGGCTGTCAAACCTCTGCCTGGGAAGCAGGAGCCGCCTGGCAAGCCGCTAGATGCAGCTGTCAAAGCGTCGCCTGAGAAACCGGAGCCACCTAAAAAGTCTGCAGAAGCCGTCAAAGCGCTACCCAGCAATTCTTTGCCCAGCAATTCTTTGATTCAAGGCAAAGCGGCATCGCCAGAAAAGTCAGAAGCCAGCAAGGCAGTATCAAACGGGAAGCCCGCAGAAGAAAGCGCGGTTCCTGAGGCGCCTATGACGCCTGAGACGTTTGAGGCATCTTTGGAATCTGGTCCAGAGCCTTTAAAAGCCGCCGCTGCGCCACTGCCTGGCAAGCCTGCGGAACCTCAGCCCTCAAAGCCATTGGCAATCGAAGGCCCGTCATCTTTGACATTAAATTCGGTGCCCCAAGACGAGGATAGCGAGCAGCAAGAGAGCAAAAATGAATACAAAAGCGGCAAGAGGTATCTTGTTGACAAGATATTCCCTCAGTGCAACCGCAAGGAGCGAAAGCTGATCTCTGATTTGCTGGACAAAACGTTTGCAATAATACAACAGTCTGTCGACAAGCGCACTGCGGAAAAAATTATTAAGAAGATTGAGGCCGAACTTAGATGAGCCGACGCAAGGTATTGCTTCTGGAGCCAAACTACAAAAACAAGTACCCGCCAATGGGGCTGATGAAAATCGCGACATATCATCGCTGCCGCAATGATGATGTCAGGTTTTTCAAAGGAGACCTCAAGGATTTAGCGGCAGGGCTGCTTGTTGAGGAGTTTCTTGAGGGCATTGACATGGAAAGCTCTTTGGATAAGGCTCTGCATGAGTTCGTTGTCAAGCGGGGAGCTTCTGCGATATTTGAATACATAAAGACTGGCAAGCATGCTCCGCTCAAGCGGCTGGAGGCGTTTTCCGGCTTGCTGGCCGAGGATGCGGCGCTAAAGCGGCTTTCATCTTACAGAAACCGGTATAGGGCAGAAGACTATCCGAAGTTTGACCGCATCTGTGTTACGACGCTATTCACTTTCTATTGGAAAGAGACCATAGAAACCATCATATTTGCCAAGAAGCTCTGCGATCCCAATGGAAGCGTATATGTAGGAGGCATAGCGTCCAGCCTGGTTCCAGAGCACATCGAAAAGGAAACCGGAATCAAGCCGCACATTGGGCTTCTGAACCAGCCCTACCTATATGACAATGATGAAGAGGGCAATGTCGTTATCGACGACTTGCCCCTTGACTACTCAATCCTGGAGGAGATCGACTATTCATACCCCGTTGCGGACTCCTATTTTGGCTACATGACCAGAGGATGCGTGAATAGGTGCGCCTTTTGCGCCGTGCCCAAATTGGAGCCGTATTATTGCGGGTATATAGGGATTAAAACCAAAATCCAAAAGGTTGAGGAATGCTTTGGGCCAAGGCGAAACCTGCTTCTCATGGACAACAACGTCTTCGCCTCCGAGTGCTTCGGCGCCATCATTGACGAGATAAAAGACTGCGGATTCGGCAAGGGAGCGGCCTACATCCCTCCTAATGAATATGCGATTGCCTACCGCAACCTTATTCAAGGCTTTCACCTTAGCGAGACTAGCGATGCCAATGTTTTCAATTTCCGCGCGTATGCGAGAAAACTCGTTGGGATTTATGACGCTATAACCTTGCGGCTAGCGGCAGGGGAAAAAGGAGCGTTCTACAACAAGCGGGAAGAGCTTGGCCTGTTGTTCCCGGAAACCGTAACCAAAGAGAGCGTCGAAGAGTTCCACGCGCTAGCCGGACCTCTTTTTGACAAGCATTTTAAGCGCCTAGGGCGAATAAGAATCATTGACTTCAATCAAGGCCTGGATGGGCGTTTGGCAAGCGACGAGAAAATGAGCAAAATTTCAGAAATCGCCATTCGGCCATTGCGCATAGCCTTTGACCACTGGGCAATGAGGGACGCTTACGAAAAAGCCGTTGTAGCCGCTACAGCCCATGGAATCAAAGACTTGTCGAATTACCTTCTCTACAACTTCAATGACCATCCGGATGACCTCTACAAGCGCATGCGCTTGAACATTGACTTGTGCGAAAAGCTTGGCGTTACGATTTACTCTTTCCCCATGAAGTACCATCCGATTGACGATCCCGAATATTTCCGCAACCGCGACTATATAGGCAAGCCGCATTGGAACCGGAAGTTCATCAGATCCGTTCAAGCGGTGCTGAATTCCACGCATGGCAAAATCGGCAAAGGGCTTACCTTTTTCGAGGCCGCGTTCGGAAAGGATCTGGATGAGTTCCACAAGATTTTGTGGATGCCAGAGGCTTTGATAATACAGCGCTACAAGTATGACAAGCAGATGCGCCTGGTCTATTACGGAGACGAGCCAACGCCTTACGATGACTTGGATGACGCCACGGGCAATACCACGGCGGATTGGTGGAACCAGTTCACCGCTCTAGACGAATGCCAAAGAGCTGTGGCCGGAAAAGCTATCATCGAGCAAAGCTTTGCAGATTCCGACATTGACGCTATAGAGGATGAGCAAGTCAGGTCTGTGTTAAAATTTTATCAAATCAGGCGGGATGAAAAATAGGCGATAGTTTGCGACGAAAACAGGATTTCCCAATATAGCAATTTTGACCTTGAAAAGGCAGCGTACTGAGCGCTGCCTTTTTTCTGCACTTTGAAGGACTTTCGGGATATTGCCCTACAAAGCCAATGCATTGCTTGCGCTAGGAGGCACCATAGCATCCGCAGCGATCCAATCACAGGTTCATGCCCCGGAAGCTATACTAACTAGCGATAGTATTTAGAATTCTCTTATCATTAGACAGCGCCCTAGCTGGCTTCTAAGGCGGGCAGAAATAAGAAATTTCTAGATTTGAGCGCTCGCAGTTAATCATTTAAGTGTCAATTGCTTTTCAATCTTGTATCATCGAGAATTCGTCCGCGCATTGTGCTATACTTGCACTAGGACATATCCCCCCATTCCCAAAAGGCGCAGGAAAAGCCAAGCCCAAAAATTGATTTTGGGATATGCTCATCTATGAGCTTAGGAGTAGCGCCTTGCTCAAGAGAGTGAGAAGGAGGCGGCGTACGGATCCTATTATCTACCTAACGTTGCCCGCCTTTGAAGCTAGCCGGGCCGCTCCGCTTTAAGCGGTTTATCCCAGAAAGCGCCCAGACTCTTTAAGGCATTTGCAAGCCGCGCCTCAGGCGCGGTCAGTGATTTCGGTTTTTAGAAAAGCAATCAGTATCGATTTGCCGCGAAAGGTAATGCAAAATAAAATGGAGAGGTGAAATCATGTTATTGCTATCCGCGACCAAACTCGCGTCAGCCGTGCTGATCATATTGTCAGCATTGGCCCCTGCCAGCCTTCAAGAATGGAAAGATGCGTACCTGAAGCACTTAACAAGCGCAAAACCTAAAAGCGCCGTCCTTTATGATGTCGATGGAAACGGAACTCCAGAATTGATCTCCGACAGCGCTGTCTATTCGGTAGAGAGCGGCAAACTGGTGAAAAAGAGTGATCTTGATTTTTCAAGCATCGCATTGCCAGCCGACAGCAACGAAAAAGGAATCTATGTTTTCAAGCAACTAGACCCGACACTCACTGGATCCATAACCTCAGTCGACAAGCTGGACGCCAGCTTCAAGCTAACTCAGGTTGGCTCTATTGAAAGAGATTGGACGTACCGCGACTACAATACAAGCAAGAAGCTTGAAGACAAACGCGTCATTTTAGGGAAAGAGCTTTCCTCAAGCGACCTGTCCCCATGGGATGAGCCTTTGCAGCTAAGAGCGATCACATTCGCTAGCCCGGACGCTGTCAGCCACTCAATTAGCTCACTTCTTGACTCGTACCCGGAAAATGGCGGAGATCCTTCGTTTGCGTATAGAGTTTCAGGAGGCTATGGCGAGCCAGGAAGAGGCACATATATAGAGTATTATCACAACAGTTTTGACGCTTTCCCTTTCCAAAACCTCAATGTAGCCAGCTTGCCGGAAACATGGCTTTTGATGATCAATGGATCCATTATTCCAGGCGCGGATCTGCGCTTGTCAAATGGCGAGCCTTTCCTTCCGTTGTCCTTGGCGACTGAAAAGCTTGGTATAGACCGTTCCAAGCTTGCTCCAAACAAACTGGATGGCGTTGAATACGTGTCTGCCTCAAGCGTTTCCAAGCTGGGATTCAAGACGGAGACAAGCGATCTGTTCAAAGGGTCGAATCTTAAATTTCTCTTGATAGAAACCGGCAGCATTGAAAAGAAATATTCCCAGGAATACGCGCTTGGGATTTTGCAGAAGGAGCTTGAGGCTAGAAAAACGGAGCAATTGCCGAGAACATCGAATGAAGCCTATGAATCCTATAAAAGCCTTGTGATTGAGCCACAGCCTGATTTCGGAAGATACTACTGCTTCAAGATTTCTGGCAACCCTGTCCTGTTCAATCCGCTCACAGGGGAGATCTTTTCAGGCGGAGGCGATTACCTTGGGGTTGGCGCTGACGGCATGAATTTTTCTGAGCAATTGAGCAATTCCAACCCGCCGCTGACCAACTTGGCCAACTTGAACATCAAAACTAACAGCGAGATCAAGCACTCCAATGGAGTGGTTGAGGCGTTGCCCAGCAGCTACATCGGACTTTTCATCAATGGCTCATTAGTGGAAAACGCCAACGTGGCAATGGAAAATGACAGATGCTTGGTTCCAATAAGGCTCATCTCCGAAAACCTTGGAGCTCAAGTCGGATGGGATGACAAAACCAGGACAGTCACAATCAAGGACGGAGATCACACTTTGTCCCTCGTGATAGGAAGCCTAAGCCCAACTCTTGACGGCAAGGAGATCAAAATAGACGCGGCCCCAAAGATCATAGGCGGGTACACTTACGTTCCTTTGAGGTTTATTGCTGAATCCCTTGAATGCGAGGTAGGCTGGTCTGACGGAGGCGCAAGCTCCAGATACCTGTCCGGGATCAGGCATGCGATAGTTTCCCGCTACCCTGAGAATGCCGCTCCCAATTCCAAGGATGCCGCCCTTAAGATCACAGAGTCGGAACTTATATACGCGCATGGGACAACGTATAACATGTCGCAGTACCAGCCTCTTTCCGAAAAGCCCGTGAACGGCTCAACGCAAGACAACCAGCGCTACTTCATTGGCAACATGAAGATCACTGCCGAGAATGACAGGTTTTACATCATCCCCATTACGGACAAGAGCGAGCTCTGGGTTGACAAGTACACCTCTCAGATCTTGGTTTACCAATTCGGCGAATCTCATTCGTTTGCTGAGTTTTACAGCCATTACCCGAATGGGATCGATGCGCTTAAGCTATAGATTGAAATCGCGCCTAAATTTTGCAGGGCTCGGAAAAGTCCGCTCACGTCTGCTCGTTGAAGCTCGAGACAAGCATAGTTAAAGCTATCGCAGAGCTTTAACGCCAGGAATTCTAAAAGCCGCGCAAACAGCGCGGCTTTTTTAAATTGCATTTTTGATAATTAATTATGAGAACGACTTCGAAAGGCTTGTGGATTGTACTGTGATATTTGACACTTGAATTTAAAAAGCGATTAGAAGTCAAATTACGAAAAGCCTGATTTCAAGCCGTTATTTATTTAACCTTCCTGGTTCGCATCAAACCCCAAGTGTCAAATACAAAAAAACAATCCACTAGGTCTGCGTTGAAGCCCTCGCAAAGCTAATTCAACCCTTGGATGAATAAGTAAACAAATGAAAAGGCCATAAACAAGCACAGCAGGACGATAAGAACTATATTATACCATGTTGCCGACAAGCGCTTTCTCATTTTGTAGTAATCATCAACTCTGCTTTGGCCATGTATAAAAAAGTCGATCTTGCCTATATCATCTAAAAAGTATGGAGGAAGCTCGTTTAGCCACCAGATGAAATCTTTCTCGCTTGTTGTTCTGGGAGTCAGCAGCTTTACCCTCCTGGCAACATCGCAAGGGGGCTTGCCAAGGAACAGCTTTGCTATCTTCTTTTCGTGCTTTTGGTTGATAGGCTCGCTAAAATAAAAGTATCTGTTAATCCAGTAATCAAAAAGCTTTCTGCCGAAATTGGCCAGCACATAGTTAAGCTCGTCTATGGCGGAGTAGTCAATCTGGTCATTATTCGAGACGCTAAACTGGAAAGATGATTTGGCGGTTAGGGTTTTATTCGCTAGCCCAAGGATAAAACGCTTTCTAATGATGCAGAAAACGCATACGTCCAAATCAACATTAGTATAGCGAAAAAACTTTTCTCTGTCAGATATGAATTCAAAATCAGCCTTATTGGTTATATCAGCCCTATTGGTGCTTGAGCGCGTCAAAGCATTCAGTTTGGCTTCAAGATTGCTGATGGAAGCTGACGTTTCATCCATATCTGCTGCATAAGAAGATTTAGAAGACAAAACGTCCATTGTGTCTTGGCAAATAGTGTTCAGAACTGCCAGGTCTCGTTTTACTAAAAATTTGCTAAGAATGTCATAGGAGCGCTGAATGGAGTGCCTTAGCAAATCTTGGGCTTTTGTACGATCCTGTCTCCTAAAATCTAAAAATGCTGAAACAGTCTTAGAGGGATCTGCCTTGGATGTCATTATTTGGCTGTACAGCTTTAAAAGCAACATCATCAGCAGCTTAGCCATCTTAGTCACCTCGTGTGATTAGCAATATGATTCTGTCGTAAGAACTCCATCAAGGCCCTGAAACCAATGCTTTGACTAAGAGCATATCCCAAAATTCCGAAATGGCACCGGAAAAATCCTGGCGAATGCTTCAACGCCGGATTTTTCCGGTGCCTCGGATATAATTTTGGGATATGCTCTAAAGGCAGATGTGGCGGACAAATCTTGTGTTTAAGCCATTTGAGTCTATTTGTCCGGTAGTTGTTACGGCAGAATCGCAATATTAGTTTCAGCATCCTTTGAGCAAAAGTCAAAGTTGCTAGCCAACCATTTATTCGACCTGCATGGCAAAACTGCTGTTAAAAACACCTGGATCAAATCCGTTTTTCACTTCCCACCCGTCTAAACCGGTATCCCCATCTGTATCCTTGTTGAGGGGGTCTGATCCAATTTTTAGCTCATCATCGTCATCTAAGCCATCGTAATCCGTGTCTGAAAGCATAGGATCGGTTTTAATGGAGATTTCGTAAAGATTGCTTAAAGAGTCGAAATCCAAATCTTCATCGCCATCAGAAATTCCGTCTCCGTCAGTGTCCATGGCATTTGGATTTATTCCTAGCTCGATGATTTCCATATAGTCATCAAGTCCGTCATGATCGCTGTCTTTGCTGTTAGGATCAATGTAATATGTCAGTTCAACCCAGTTAGGCACGCCATCTTCATCGTCATCATGCTCATCCAGCGTTAATCCAAGCGTGTTGTCAGGTTCCATATTATATACGCTGTAAGTTGCTTTAGCTGCAGTTGAGCCTTGGTATTTCGCTTCTATAATCAAGCTGTTTTTACCGGTCATAAGCTTTGGAGAGTTCCATATCCAAGTATCTGCAATATTTAGTGATTCGTTTGCGATTAGCAGGTTTCCGGAGTTTACGGTCAATATTAATTCATCAATACTACTGGCATTTGTCAATGTTCCGCTTATGCTGGACAGTTTTTTTACTACATAATGCAAGCCGTCAGCATCCACATAGTTCAGGTCAGTTGTGTCTATTGAGATAACAACATTTGGGCTAGGAGAAACTGTGGCCAGAGGGGTGGCAGCAGCCGGGGCAGCGCTTGGAAGAACTGCAGACGCAGCCGTATCGCTCGCAGAAATGGCATAACTGTATTTGGATACGCCGCCTACTGATATTCCGTCCTTGATAGCTATTGCCTTGCATGTTGTAGTTTGATTTATCAAAATTGGAGCGGCATACTCCTTGCTTGCCGTTGTAGGCTCTGTATTGTCAAGAGTGTAATAAATCTTTGCGCCTTCAATGACTGGTCTTAGCTCGACTTTTTGTGAGCTTTCATAAGAGCCGTCTTTAAGTGAAGATAAAATAGGCGTGGCATTTACAAAATTGTAAGCGATTAGAGCAACATCGCTTCTGTTGACGGCCTCTCCTTTATTCTTGGCAATGTCCTTTAAAATCCCTAACTCAGCAGCGACTGTGATGTATCCATCTGGCCAAGAACCCTTAGCGATAGCTTCTTCTTCGTTGCCAGTAATCGAGCAGAAAATCCTTAAAGCTTCTTCAAGCTTAATATTGTCTTGCGGACGAAACTTGCCATTTCCATCACCGACTATAATGCCGGTTTCGGTTGCTTTGTTTATGTAGCCGCTGCCCCAGAAATTTGCGGGAACATCAGAATACTTTGTTGCGCCCTTAAGATTCTGAGATGCATTTTCCAGACCTTTTATTCGTAATGCTATGGCGGCTACTTCAGTTCGGGTTATATTATTTTGCGGCCCAAATGTTCCGTCAGGATACCCTTTTATAATGTCAAGCGCCGCTAATGTTTCAATAGGCTGAGCATAAATTTCGTTAGTAATATCTGAAAAGCCGCGTTCGGATAAAACAGATGAAGCGGATGCCGTGAGTGCAACGGTTGATAGGAATAACACAAACGACAGCATGAGCGCAACGGGTTTCTTGGTTAATGTTTTCATGAATGCTTTCATGGCAATCCTCCATGCAAAATTTGAGTAACAGGAATAGGTTGGCATAAAAGTCAGAAGCCAAATCTCGGTTTATCTCGGGTTAAGCAAATCGGGGTTCCGCCTTTCAATACTGGAAGAGAAATCTTCCAGTGAATAGCGGTGCGGCCAAACTCAGTTCGTTAAGGTTTTGATAGTTGAACGCTGGGCCAGGTAAAAGCCCAGAAGCCAAATCACGGTTTATCTCGTGTTAAGCAAATCGGGGTTCCGCCTTTCAATACTGGAAGAGAAAATCTTCCAGTGAATAGCGGTGCGGCCAAACTCAGTTCGTTAAGGTTTTGATAGTTGAACGCTGGGCCAGGTAAAAGTCCAGAAGTCAAATCTCGGTTTATCTCGGGTTAAGCAAATCGGGGTTTCGCCTTTCAATACTGGAAGAGAAAATCTTCCAGTGAATAGCGGTGCGGCCAAACTCAGTTCGTTAAGGTTTTGATAGTTAAACGCTGGGCCAGGTAAAAGCCCAGAAGCCAAATCGGTATATCTCGCTTAAGCCAATCGGGGTTCCGCCTTTCAATACTGGAAGAGAAAATCTTCCAGTGAATAGCGGTGCGGCCAAACTCAGTTCGTCTTTAAGGTTTTGATAGTTGAACGCTGTAACCCTTTAAGCAACCGGGAATAGGTTTGCTTTCAACCCTTTTAGCAACGTGCGCTAACCTTACAGTAACACGAACTGACAGACTTGTCAAATATATTTTGAGCAATCGTGCCATAAAACGATAGGATAGGTCGAATCATGCTAGATCAAAACGAAAAATTTCTATGCATATTCAGGTGAGACAAAATATACCACAATAATAATTACTATCAACATCGAATTAAGGACAAGCCCGCAGCGCAGCCCGCTGCTTGCCGTACGTGTGCGCCTCAGAGGCAGACAAGAGGACTTGGCCAAAACCTGCATGCGATCTGGCCCCAGCTTTATGCAATAGCTTTCCGTCCCGAATTTTTATAAAGACATAATAATGCCTTTTCGCCCCTGGACTGGATCCAATAATTCTTGTAGGCGCATATGTCTTGAAATGGCGCAAAGCTGGGGCTTTGTTAATAAAAAAACAATCATGTCCATCAAGCAACCTTACATTAGGGCTTGCCAAGAACATCGAAATAGGTTATAGTATTTAAAGGTTGCAGGATTGATATTCGCAACCTCAAGATTTTATCCGTTTGGTGCATATCCCCCAAAATTTTATGCGTCGGATCAGGAGCGCATCCCCAATGGTCGGCAAAAGTCACGAATGGCTTTTCGCCCTATGAATGGGATAGCGCCAGGCGTCCAGAACTCGCCCGCTTTCGAGCGAGCCTGCGCCACATTCCGCGCCCAGATTACCCGTGTGATATGCGATGCCGGCTTGTTCCGCGCTCTCGCCAGCTAAGGGCGTGACGGACAATCCGGTTATGACTGGCATGAAAGCTGGCGCTCAAAGATGAGCGAAAAGGGCCGCGGCGGTTGCCGCCTGCCCCAAATCAGGAGGATAAGATGATCCAGTACAACAAGAACAATGACGTTCTTAACACCGCCAACAGAGGTGTGCCGGCGGAATCAGGGCTTTGCACTCTTTGCCGCGCTGACTGCAAAGGCAAGTGCGAGACTTGGATGTCCTCAATGAAAGGCAGAAAGCTTCTTTATCCCCGCGATTTCGGAACAGTCACAGCCGGGAGCGCGAACACGAACCACATCGGCGCCTGTTACAACAACCTGAGAATCCAGGGCTACAACTACGGCGCCACTGGCTTGGCGCCAGGCCTCTCAAACGAGGCTGACGAATGCATCTTCCCAAATGTCTCACTTGAGACCGAGTTCGGAAAGTCAGTCAAGACAAAATCAAGAGTGCCGATAATGACCGGCGCGCTTGGATCGACGTTCATCGCCGCGAAGTACTGGGAGTCTTTCGCGATTGGCGCAGCAATCGTTGGCTTCCCCATAGTCGTAGGAGAGAATGTAGTTGGTGTTGACAAGAAGTCCATCTTAGAAAATGGCGTGATCACTTCCGCCCCTGAGCTCGAGAGAAGAATCGACTGCTACCTTCGCTACTATGACGGGTTCGGCGCGATCATCGTCCAGATGAACGTTGAAGACACAAGAAACGGCGTGGCTGAGTACCTGATAGGCAAGTACGGAGACAAAGTGATAATAGAGCTCAAGTGGGGCCAGGGCGCCAAGGACATCGGCGGGGAAATCCAGGTCACCAGCATTGAGTACGCAAAGTTCCTCAAAGAGCGCGGCTACATCGTTGATCCGGATCCGACGTCTCCGTCAGTCCAGTCAGCTTTCGCAAGCGGCGCCATCAAGTCTTTCGCCAGGCACTCAAGGCTTGGCTACACCAACAAAAACTCTGCCGAGGAGGTCAAGGAAGACTTCTTTTCAGCTGTTGCCTATCTCCGCAAGCTAGGATACAAGCGCATCACGCTTAAGACCGGCTCCTATGGCATGGAAGCGCTCGCCATGGCAATCAAGTTCGCCACGGAAACCGGGCTCGACCTTCTCACGATAGACGGATCTGGCGGCGGAACAGGCATGAGCCCCTGGAACATGATGGAGTCATGGGGTGTCCCGTCCATCAACCTTCACTCCAAGTCTTACGAGTATGCCAAGATCTTGGCCGACAAGGGCCTGGATGTTGTAGACATAGCCTTTGCTGGCGGGTTCGCCAGAGAGGATCACATCTTCAAGGCAATCGCCCTTGGAGCGCCTTTCACAAAGCTCGTCTGCATGGGCCGCGCCCTCATGATCCCAGGCTTCCTTGGATCAAACATCGAAGGCGCACTTTTCCCGGATCGCAGGGAAGCCTTGAACGGCAATTGGGACGCTCTCCCGAAGACAATCTCAGACGATATCGGCGCTTCTCCAGAAGAGATATTCGCTGGATACTTCGATGTGCAGAAGAAGCTAGGCGCGGACGAAATGAAGAACATCCCGCTTGGCGCGATAGCGGTTTGGACGCTTTCGGACAAGCTTGCCGCAGGAGTCCAGCAGCTCATGGCTGGCGCCAGGCGCTTCAACGTAGCCTCCATATCGAGGTCGGATCTCTTCTCAGCAAACCGCGAGACCGAAAGAGAGACTGGCATACCGCACGTCTCAGACGCCAACGACGCAAGGGCAAAGGAAATCTTGAACTGGTAAAGAAATTTCTGGGGTTTGGGGCGACGCTCCAAACCCCATTTTAGGATTTATGCTAGAGAGCGAAAGTAGCTGATAAATGCGTTTGCTTTCGCTCGCGACAATAAAAAAAACAAAAAACAAAAAACAAAAATAAAAAAAAACAAAAATAAAAAAAAACAAAACAAAAAAGGCTTTGCAGGAATCCTGCAAAGCCTTTGGCTTTATAACTCTAGCTAGCGGAAGAATAAAAAAATTTGCCATCGCAGCCGGGGCGCTTTGCCCCTAGATTGTGAAGCCTGAAGCGCTAGCCTGTCCGCTATGAGATGTACTTCCTCATGTTGTTGAGGGCGCTCTTTTCCAGCCTTGAGACTTGCGCTTGGCTGATCCCAATTTCGTCAGCCACTTCCATCTGGGTTTTCCCTTCGAAAAACCGCAGGTTCAAAATCAGCTTTTCCCTGTCGTTGAGCCTCTTCAAGGCTTCAGAGAGGGAAAGGTTCTCAAGCCAGCTGCTGTCGGTGTTCCTGTCATCAGACACCTGGTCCATGACGAAGATTGCGTCGTTTCCGTCATGGTACACTGGCTCGAAGAGCGAAATGGGGTCTTGGATTGCATCCAAGGCAAATATGACATCTTCTTTTGGGAGCTCCATCTCCTTGGCTATCTCCTCAATCGAAGGCTCCTTGGAGTTCTTGCTGGTGAGCTTCTCTTTCATCTGGAGGGCCTTGTAGGCGGTATCCCTCAAGGATCTGCTCACGCGAATTGAGTTGTTGTCTCTCAGGTACCTTCTTATTTCGCCAATGATCATGGGGACGGCATAGGTTGAGAATTGGACGCCCTGTGTAACGTCGAAGTTGTCTATAGCCTTGATGAGGCCGATGCATCCAACCTGAAAGATATCATCCACATATTCGCCCCTGTTGTTGAATCGTTGAATGATACTTAAAACCAGGCGGAGATTGCCATATATGTATTTTTCACGGGCATCTTCATCGCCTTGCATTATCCTCTCGAAGAGCTGCTTTTTTTCCTCACCTTTTAGGATGGGTAACTTGGAAGTGTTCACTCCGCAGATTTCCACCTTGTTATTCAACATTGGTATCCCTCCGAAAAATCCTAAAGCGCATCCAAAGATCTTTCCAAAGTGCCGAAAAAGCGCGACATTTAAGCATTCGCCAGGACTTTTCAGCCACCATTACGGAATTTTGGGATACGCACTAAGTAATGATAAAGCAGCGCAATCATACTAAGGATCATTTCCTGGGGAGAGAAAATTATACTTGGTAAAAATTATCAGTAAATTGGAAATTAGGGAAATGGCGCGGTTGAGCCGTTTTTAAGAGATATGCCCCGATCTTTATCTTTTCCAGAGTTTAAATATGTTATGTTAAAAGATCGGTAAGAGCGACACTTGTCACGCATATCGAAGGCTGCTCATAAAACTACGATATTTATCTTGAAAAACAAAATGCGCGGCAGGCCGCTATGGCAGGTTAAACGTTTAACCAATACTGGTTTTTTTAGGCCGCTATGGCAAGTTAAACGTTTAACCAATGCTGGCTTTTTATAGTCGCAAGCGGCATGCTTTGGATTTTTTAATTAAAAAAAAGGCGCATTATGCGCCTTTTTTTATTTTTTTTTATATATTTTTTTATGTATGGAAAGCAAGGCGCGGCTCATTGCGCGCCTTAGCGCTCCAAGCTGTGAGGTTTCTGGGTCCAGGCCCCTTCTCCAGGACGTGAAGGCTCGGGCTCTTGCTTAACCAGCTTGGCGTTTAGGACAAAGCGGGTATCCTCTCTCTCGTTGGTGCATGTGGAAAGGGTCAAAATCCTGTCTCCAGGGTTCACGGTCACCCCTGTGTCATACATGGACCTGCTTTTCATCTCGCCAGCCATGTTCAAAAAGTCCTCTTCCGTGTCAAAGAGCACCTGGACGTAGGCAAAGTAGATTGAGGTTCTGTAAAAGGAAAAAACTTCCCAGACCCCATCCTCGAACGCCGTGTTGAAAGTGACGAATCGGTGGCTCTCAAAATAATCCTTGCTCTGGTAGTTCCTTAAGGCATGGAACATGATGTCTTTTCTCATGTTGTGGCCATAGATTACCGTATTGGGATCATCGCGGGTTATATCGTTCTCGTAGTCCATGAAGATCCATCCCGCGCTGCTTTCGTTCCTGTAGATGTCATTTGCAAGGTAAAGAGCGTTGTCATCTGATTGGGTTACCAGGTAGTCAATGCTCGTTCCATCGATCTTGAGATATCCCACAATGTCATCATTGCCGTATTCCTCCCTGATAGCCTTGAACAGCGGAGTGATTGCCCTTGGTGTTGGCGTGGGGGAAAGGGTTGGCGTAGGCGTCGCCTCTGGGGTGGCGGTTGGCAGAGGCTCAGGCGTCGGCTTGGGCGCGCGCGTAGGCGTCACCCATGTTGTAACCAGCGCAAGCCTCTCGTATTCAAGCCTTGACTTCTCAGCTGTTTCTGTCGCCTGCCAATCATGGTACGCCTGCAGCCCGTAGTAGGCTGCGGCGAACAGCGTAATCACAAGCAGGAAAATGTTGAGGGTCAAGGGCATGAAGTTTGTACGCTTTTTATGCATTAGGTTCCCTCATTTTTTCATATATATAATACAGCGAGCGCTGGCGCTAGGATGGAAAGCGCTCTTTGGGCACATCCCAAGATTAGTTGGAGCATATCCCAAAATTATATCCGAGGCACCGGAAAAATCCGGGTGTTTGCTCGCAGAAGCCCGAGCAAACTAGTTGAAGCATTCGCCAGGATTTTGGCGATTTGCCCATGAACATTGGG
>JAISWZ010000163.1 GCA_031270945.1 Clostridiales bacterium
TTTTCTCTTAAAGGCCTAGCTTTTCCAGACTTACATATGGCGAAATTTGCCACGTAATGCCAGTAACTGAACTGGCCCAAACGCTTGTCGATATATTAACTTTTTAATTTTTTCGCAAATACACCCCCAATTGCTGATTTCATAAAACCAAACAAAAAAACCAAACCCAAAAACCCAAACCCCAAAAACAAAAACCCCAAAACCCCGAGCCGAACCGGCTCGCCAGGAGAAAAATATGCCCATTATATCGCGCTTAGCCTTTGGAGACATGGCCTTGATCTACGAGAGCTCCGACGTCTGCCCCATTGGCCTAAAATCCTGCCTGCAGACATGGCGCCTTCCCATGGTTTCACCTCAAGCCTCGTCGATTTCAAGCTCGCAGGAGACGCTTATCCAGGCTGGTTCTCGCAAGGCAGAACCATGAGATGCTCTGAATCCGCATCCCGGCTAAAGCTCGTCTCGCTTGATGAAACCCGCTCAGACACTTGGGTCAAAGCCAAAGCTGTTCTTTCGGATGGCCGGGTTGAGGCAACCCATGAAGCAACGCTTTGGGATTCGTATGCCGAGCTTAAATGCTTTATAAAAAACATATCCAAAGAGCCCATAACCCTTGAATATCTAACGAGCTTCAGCGTTGGCGGCCTCTCGCCATTCAGATCCGGCCTTGAGGATCAGACCGAAAGTTTGTACCTGCACCGTTTCAGGAGCACCTGGGCTAAAGAGGCAATGCATGAGCGAGTTCCGCTTGAAAGCCTCCAGCTGGAGCCGTCATGGCAAAACGCCAGTGCGAACGCCACGCGCTTTGGTTCTATTGGATCAATGCCGGTAAGAGAATGGTTTCCCTTTTTAGGCCTGGAAGATGAGAAAGAGGGGCTGATCTGGGCCTTCCAGCTTGCCAGCGCTTCTTCTTGGCAGATGGAGCTGTATCGGAGGCATGACTGGCTAAGCGTATCCGGCGGGATAGCTGACCGGGAGTTCGGGCATTGGATGAAGACGCTCATGCCTGGAGAATCCTTTGAAGCCCCAATAGCTTACGCGACCGTCTTTAATGGCAACATAGACGGGGCATGCGCCAGGCTTCTCAAGGCTCAAGAAAAGAACCTGAAGCTTGTTGGGCAGGAGCCGGATCTGCCAATCATCTTCAATGAATTTTGCTCCACCTGGGGACGCCCATCCCGGGCGTTTGTCGACGCGGCCTCGAACGTTCTCTCAAGCGAGAAAGTCCCCTACTTCGTCCTGGACGCTGGCTGGTACAAGGGAGATGTCGGAGACTGGGAAGAAAACTTTGAGCTGCACCCCTACGGGCTTCGAGAAGTTGGGGAATTGCTTCGAAAGAAGGGATTTGTCCCAGGGATCTGGTTCGAGTTTGAATGCGCAACCGCCTCCTGCAACTCTTATCCAGATATAAAAGATCTGCTGCTAACCCGGGATGGCAACATAATCCGCTCTGGCAGCAGGGCGTTTCTAGACTTCAGGAAGCCTGAAACCTTGAAACGAGTTCGGGAGAAGGTCCTAAACCTATTAAGATATGCTGGATTTTCTTACATAAAGATCGACTACAACGAGACGATAGGCATTGGCTGTGACGGAGCAGAGTCCCTGGGCGAAGGCCTTCGCCAGCACATTCAGGCTGTCCGCTCCTTTTTTGAAGAGCTTCGCAATGAGCTTCCCGATCTTTTGATAGAGGTCTGCGCCTCCGGAGGGCACAGGCTTGAGCCTTCGATGCTTGCGCTCTCATCCATGGCGTCCTGCTCAGACGCTCATGAGTGCGTGGAAAACCCCATAATTGCAATGGAGCTTCAACGGCTGATCCTGCCAAGGATGAGCCAGATCTGGGCTGTGCTTAGAAAAGATGAGCCAGAGCAAAGAACCTATTACACGCTATCCTCCGGCTTCTACGGCAGGCTTTGCCTCTCGGGAGACATCCTTGATCTCTCGAAGCGGCAAAAGGAAATCTTGGACGAAGCCATAGATTTGTACCGCAAAGCAGTTCCTGTCATCCGCTCAGGAGAGTCCCGCCTCATATCCGAAAGAGGCCTTTCCTACAGAAACCCAAGGGGCTGGCAAGCTTCGGTTAGAGTTAGCGAAGACAAGGCTCTTGTGGTTTCCCATACATTCGCAAACCCTCCAGAAACACTGTTTTTCACTATTCCAGGTGAATGGGGCCTGAGCGCGCATCCCGATGATCCCCAATCGGGATATGCGCCAAAAGGCTCATTCCATAGAAAGGGCATCAGCGTCGAGACAAGACTTTCAGGCGGAGAAACGCTTGTTGCTGTGAAAGGGGCAAAGGCGTTCGATGGCTTGGCTTTTTTTGCTGAAAGGATTGCCAGCGAGTGAAGATTTTCTCGCCAAGCTAAAAGCTTTGCCATCAAAAATCTCTTGCTTGCCTCGATCAAAGAAAGGGGTGTTTTAACTGAAATGGCTTAAAAGGAAGCTGGCTTTGACGCTCGCTTTCGTAATGCTGTTCTCGCTTGGCGTCCATGCCGAGCCGGACAAAATGCTTCTTATCCATACAACTGGATCAAGCGGCGAAATCCTGCAAAGGACAACGCAAGCAGTCGAATGGGGAAAAACCCTCACATTCAAGATGCGGATCAAGGGAACCGGGGCTATCAGAGTCGCGCTGTTCAAAGACGATGGAAACTGGACGTCGCTTGGGAGCCAAGCGAACCAAGTATTTAACGCCGAAAGCGAATGGCGCGAGGTTTCCATAAACTTCGCCAATGTTGAGCACAACAGCACTGTGAGGGTTCTCCTAAAGGACGACGTGTCAGCCGGCGACGTCTACATCAAAGACCTGGAGCTTATCCGGGCAGGAAGCGCCGACAACATGCTGGCCGATCCTGACTTCGCCAGCGACAGCTTCTGGGGAAACAACAATGACAGGCAGGGCGGCTGGACTTCGGATGGAAAGATGTTTTCGTCTTATTCTGTGATAGACGATGACGAGACAGCCTCAAATCCTGAACCGCCAGATGACCCTGATCCTGGCAGCGATCCAGGCGGTGACCCAGAAGGGCCGCATAGCGGTACCTATATGGCCAGGTTTGAGCTGCAATCAGGAAACAGCAACTACCTAAAGCTATGGCAAACCGTTGCGGAAAGCACTGACTACACCTACGGCGTTTGGGTCAAAGGCTCTGGATCCATAAGGCTTCGCGTAGTCGACGGGAACTGGAGCGCTATTGCAAACGTTACCGCTGAAGCAACTGCGGAATGGACTTTTGTTTCAATCCCCTTCAACTCTGGCGCTAAAACCGGCGTCAACTTACTCGTTGAACCAATGTCGGATACTGGCGTAGCATACCTGGATGACTTTATCTTGAAAGCAAACGACACGACAACAGTTGACGATGACTTGGAGCATAGCGCTTCGTGGGACAGCAGCAAGTGGAATCCCCAGGATTGGGGAAAGAACATTACCATAGTAACCGAATTCGACGCTGAAGATCCAGACACCGATCCTGGTACCGATCCAGGCACTGATCCTGGCACTGATCCTGGTACTGATCCTGGTACTGATCCAGGCACTGATCCAGGCGGTGACCCAGAAGGGCCGCATAGCGGTACCTACATGGCCAGGTTTGAGCTGCCAGGAAACAGCAACTACCTAAAAAAATGGCAAACCGTTGCGGAAAACACTGACTACACCTACGGCGTTTGGGTCAAAGGCTCTGGATCTATAAGGCTTCGCGTAGTCGACGGGAGCTGGAGCGCTATTGCAAACGTTACCGCTGAGGCCACTGCGGAATGGACCTTTGTTTCAATCCCCTTCAACTCCGGCACTGCGACCGGCGTCAACTTACTCGTTGAACCAATGTCGGATACTGGCGTCATATACCTGGATGACTTCGAATTAAAATCCAATGGCGCCACAACAGTTGACGATGACTTGGAGCATAGCGCCTCATGGGGCAGCAACAAGTGGAATCCGGAAAAATGGAATCAGAACATTACCATAGTAACCGAATTCGACGTTGATGATGGTTCAGAGGATCCTACTGTTACTCCAGAGCCAACCCCGGATCCTGAAGAAACTCCCGATCCAACCCCGGATCCTGAAGAAACTCCCGATCCAACCCCGGATCCTGAAGAAACTCCTGAGCCAACACCGGATCCTGAAGAAACTCCTGAGCCAACACCGGATCCTGAAGAAACTCCTGAGCCAACACCGGATCCCAATCCAGTCGATCCCACTGGCGATTTAACGCATGAAGGCACAAGATCCCTAAAAATCATCCCAGTGCGCGGGTACAGTGACATTTACCAGTACATTGGCGGAAACAGCGGGGACTTGATTGAAACAGGCGAAACCTATGTCGTCAGCTTCTGGGCCAAGGGCACAGGCACAGCCCAAGCGCGGGTAAGCGTGCAAGACTGGACTTACGGCAACTACTTCACAATACCGCCAAGCGCTGATTGGCAATATTACTCTTACACGTTCGTTGCAGCAGATACCATGGATCAATGGACGAAGCTGTCTTTTTATGATGGCCTAGCCGCTGGAGGGGTCTTGTATATCGATGACGTTTCCCTCTCAAAGCAAGGCGATGCCGCAAACCTGGTATTAAACGGCGGATTCGAGAAGCGCTGGGCAAACTGGAATGCAGGGAGCCAAACAGTTTTCTCCCTTGTCAAGGAATATAGCGAAGATTACGTCAAGCACGATGGAATTGCCAACCTGGGAGATTACGCCTGGGATCGAAACCCCGAAGGGGTGGAGGATTTCGGGGAATGGGTCTTGGGGGATCGCACAGCGGCATATCTGGCTGAAGATTTCATGGAAACCGGCAGCTGGGAGCAGCTGGCGGGGAAAAACAGGATCGCGTCTTGGGAAGGATCGACTTACCAAAACAAGATGATATGGGCCACCTATCCGTTCCCGGCATCTGTCACTGACACAGATCAGGCATACCAGGACGCGGCGGACGGCAAATTTAACGATCACTACGCCGACTTGGGCAGAGCGCTCATTGACGCTGGAATGGAAGAGGCGCTCATTCGATTCGGGCATGAGTTCAACGGCAATTGGTACAACTACGGAGTGGGAACCAGCGCGACAAAGCAGGCAAACTACGCTGCGTCATTCAGGCAGTTCGTGACAACGCTAAGAGCGCTTGCAGGCCAGAACTTCACATTTGTCTGGAACCCAACCGTAAGCCAATGGGGAGTCAACCTCGAAACATGCTACCCTGGCAACGATTATGTGGATGTCGTTGGAATAGACTTCTATGATCAAACCTGGCAGATGGGCAAAGAGTACTATAGCGGAGTAGACATGGATGACCCCGCAGCTGTCCTGGATCGCCAGAAGCAGGCCTGGAACATTCTCTTGAACGACAACAACTGGGGCCTCCAGATGATTTACGAGTTTGCCGAGGACAATGGCAAGCCGGTAGGCTTGTGCGAATGGGGCTTGGCGCTCAGGGATGACAACTACGGCGGCGGAGACAACCCCTATTTCATCGAGCAGATGCATGACTGGATAACGCGCAATGACGTGATGTGGCATGTCTACTTCAACGTCTCTCCAGGAGACGGAGACCATGACCTGTACGACACTGTGACGTTCCCGAAAGCTTCGGCCAAATTTCTCGAGCTCTGGGGAAATGGGCAATCCCAAGCTGAAAAGAACTTCCAGCCAGATCAAGTGGCGGCTGAGCTTGGCGTCACGAACTACGCAATAGCCGAAGCTGAAGACGCCTTCCGGGATCCAAGCGGGTCAACCAACATTCTGCATGGGGATCCTTGGGCCTCAAACGGGCAGCAAGTCCACATGTTCAGAAGCGTAACGTCGCTGGAGTTCACAAACCTGCCTCAAGCAACCGGGATCGCGATTGGCTACCAAGGAATTCAAACTGACCTTTACGCCTCGATCTATGTCAATGACGTAAAAGTCAGAGAAAGCGTCTGCTTCCCTCAGCACTCAAGAAGCTGGAAAGGCGCCAGGGGGTATGTGGCGCTTGAAGATCTGGCGATTCCTGAAGGCGCGAACCTGAAGATTCAAGTCAACAAGACGGACATGAAGGATCCTGGCACGTGGGATTCCCTGAAGCCGGATTATGTTCTGCTCCTTGGAACAAATGTGGCTGACGACTATGAGTACAAGAACGACGGAGATCCGACAGGCTCTATAAAAGAGCTCCAGCCTGAGGTTGGATACCCATTCAGATCAAGCTTCACCCATAGCGGGTGGCAATCGCTTGTCATAAACCTGGATGGCTCAGGCAATATAAGCGCGTCTCCCAGCAAGCAGCTGAACTTTTCCGCTGGCAAGACATATGAGATAAGCTTTTGGGTTCGCGGAAGCGGATCCTGCGCCCTCGACATCCAAACCACGGATAGCTGGACTGTAGCTGAAACCATGCCATTCACAGCCTCAGACGCCTGGCAGAAAGTCATCGCGACCTTTGTTCCCGACAAAACAGCCGCCTACAACATTAGGCTCAGCAAGTCGGACAGCAGCGGCAACGCAGGAGTTTTGTACGTTGACGACATCCTTGTCGTCTCAGAAGACAAGTCGGAGGTTCTGGCCAACGAAAACTTTGAGTCAGGGGCCAACGGCTGGTGGACTGGCGCTGGCGATGAAGTCAGGAACTTCAACCAGACCATCTATCCGGAAAGCACCCATGACGGCTCTTGGGCAATGGCCATCTACCCTGGCGAAGCCTATATGACCTCCAGGATAATCCCGGATGTTTCCTTGGAAGCGGGATCAACTTACACCTTCAAGGCGTGGGTCAAAGGAAGCGGCACTCTTGCCCTCCAGGCGCAAAGCTCCACCAAGTGGTCGGGAGGCTACTACAATTCCAGCGCGGTAACAGCGGATGACTGGACTGAGATAACAAAGACGTTCACCGCCGATTATGGCGGGAGCTTCATGCTTAAGCTTGAAGCGACAAACAGCTCCCAGTTCCAGATCGACAATCTTCTGCTTTTCACCGAGGGCGGCAACAACCTGATTCCAAACTGCGACTTCGAGCTGGGAATCAAGAGCTGGGACGAAACAAGCCGGATCGCGATTGTGAACTACGCGCAGAAAAACATTGTTGGCGGCCTGGTCGACCCGCTTGACGACTGGTCGCTTTCCAGTTCGCATGTTAACTCCGCGTTCGACACAGCCAATACCGGAAGCTTTGAAGGCGACGCCTCCAGGCTCGTGAGAGAAGCGGAAGGCCCCTCCTATATAGTCTACCAACTGGGCGAGGATATCGAGAGGTTTTCGATCCTGGCTTACATCAAGGGCTCTTCTGGCATAACCGCTAGCGTTTCAGCGGACGGCGGCACTTACACACCAATCGATCTTTCTGAAGATGTTTACAGGAACTCCGTAAGCCCTGACTACCCGCTTCACGCCTTTGAGGCTTATGGCATTACTGCTGGCAAAGCCTGGCTCAAGATCGAGCTGCCCGAGAGCGCCGATCTAAAGGCCACCGAGATCTCCAGGATAGCCATCAACTCTCAAGCCGCTCCTGTCACAGCCAGCTTTGGAAGCCCAACTGAAAGCGTTGTCATGACCAAAGGCGATAAGGTTGAGCTTTCAACCATAGACACTGACAAGACGATCTTTTATCAGCTAAAGGGTTCCCAGGAAATCTTGCAGTACACAGCCCCTATCGTTCTCAACGGCTCGCAGACCATAACCGCCTGGGCAGAAACGACCGACAAGCTGGACAGCATCAAGCGAACGTACCAGTACGTGGATCGGTCAGAAATCATTGTCGACAAGTATGGCCAGATTGAAAACGTTGACTGGGACGGCAAGATAAAAACTGACGAAGAGCTGCTCAAAGCCCATGAAGACGCCGAAGCTTATTATCAAACAAAGGCCAGGCCGCAAGAATGGGACTCATACGGCGGGCTCGCAGACAGCAAAGACACTTATGGATTTACTCAAACCGGCTTCTTTCACATCGAGACGCTTACCCTTGATGACGGCACAGAAAAGCCAGCCATAGTTGATCCGCTTGGCAACTTGTACTTCAGCCTTGGCGCGAACGGCACTGGCTACGTTGACGAAACCTTTACAGTCACTGAAGGCCGAGAGGAGAAATACGAAGAGCTCCCGACAGACCCAGCCTACGCTGCGGCTTGGCGCGGATCCGATTGGGGCAAGGCGTTCTCCTTCTTTGTTGAAAACATGATAAAAGCCGGCTATGCGCCATTCACTCAAGACGCTTTCTCAGACCTGTCATCAGACATGGCGAAGCTGTTCGGATTCACTGGCGCGGGCGCTTGGTCTCATACTGACGGCACCCTGCCAGAGTACGTCTGGCTTAGCATGCCTGGGCAAAAAATCAGCAATTCGGAGTTGTTCGATGTTTTCCACCCGAACTTCGAAACTGACATGAACTCCAGATTTCTGGCTCTTTCAGCTAACGCAAATAACCCAATGATCCTGGGCTATCTGTTTGGCAATGAGCTGCCTTACGACCAGTTCAGCAAGATCGTCCTTGCCGCAAGCGCTTCTTCAAGCGGAACCAAGGCGGAGCTGATAAAGTTTCTTGAAAGCAAGCATTCCTCGATCAATGAGTTTAACGACTCCTGGGGAACCACATACAGCTCTTTTGCCTCTCTGGCTGGAGAAACCCTTTCAGCTCAGACAGACTCAGCGGCGTCAGACATGAGCGAGTTTTTAGCCATGTACCTTGACCGGCTCTATTCCCTGGTCGCAATCACAGCCAAGAAATATGACCCCAATCACATGGTCTTGGGTGACCGCTGGCTTGCAAGTGTCATGAACAACACAGACACAGCGCTGGCGCTTTGCACGGCGGCCGGAAAATACCTGGACGCCATGAGCTACAACTATTACACTTATGACCTGGATCTTGGCAAGCTTGAAACCCTGTTCAACGCTGCGGGAAAAACCCCGTTCATCTTCACGGAGTTCCACTACGGCGATCCAACAAGAGGCCTGGCTTTTGGCGCAAGGCTTGCCGAAGATGAGGAAAGCAAAGGCCTCATGTACCGAAACTATGTGGAGAAGGCGGCAGCTTCCGGCTTTGCCGTAGGCGCCAACTGGTTCGCATACCTGGATCAAGCGCCAACTGGACGCTACTTCCAGGGCCTTAGCGGCGAGGCTGGAGCGATCGGATTCTTTGACGTAACAGGTTTGCCTTACCAAAACCTCCTGGATTCAGTCTCTCTCACCAACTACCAAATTTATGACATCATCACCAATAAAATAGATCCATACCAGTATGATTTCAGCCCAGCCCAAGGCGAGCGCAACCAAGACAAGACCCTGCTGGCCCCCAAAGCGGCAGAATCTCCTGTCATAGGAGCTTTCTCTGACTGGGATGACCCAGCGCAAGCGCATCTTGGAGACGCTGATCGAGTCCTGGGGCTCAAGCAGGAAGGGCATGAGGCCGATTTCAGCCTTGTCTGGGATGATGAATGGCTATATATCCAAGCCCGAATCATAGATAGCACCCCCCTTATAAACAGCACCGTGGGCACGGAATGGCACGAATGGATGTGGGAAGGAGACGGGCTTGAGCTTTTCTTTGGCCCCACCAACCCGCTTGTTGGAGGCGGCATGCTGCCCTCTGACTCCCAGCTCCTTATCGGCGCCAGCCAGGTTGACGGAGTTGCCATATCAGATTACTACTGGGTAGGCAAGAACAACCAAACCCAGCCAGTCGTCGAATCCGCCGCCCAGCAAACCCCAGACGGCTATATCCTGGAAGCAAAGATCAAGCTCGCTGACATCGGATTGGATAGCGTTACAGAAGACACCCTAATCCGCTTTGACATGGGCTTTGACAACGCGAATGCCACATCATCCAGATCCCAGCAGTTCTTCTGGAATGGCGTTGACGGCAACTCATCCTCCCGAGAAAAATGGGGCAAACTTCAGTTTGTCAATGAGCTTCCCCCAGAGATCGTTTCTGTCAAAATCGCCACAGTTCCAGACAAAGTATCCTACTTCGTTGGCGAAAGCCTGGTTCTTGCGGGACTCACTCTTGAAGTGACTTATTCTGACGAGACGTCTGAAATCGTTACCCCAGACCCGGATCTGGTCTCAGTGGACTTTGACACTGCTGGACCTCAGAAGATCGAGTTCATTTATGAGGGCTTCGATCTGTCGTTTGAGGTTGAGGTAGATGAAGTAACTGTCACTTTAGTTACTGT
>JAISWZ010000183.1 GCA_031270945.1 Clostridiales bacterium
TACTCATTTTTTCGAAGTTCACTCTGCTTAGCGCCTGCTCCAGTGCCCCCAGCGCCTGCCCTGCCCCAAAACACGCGCAAAAGCTTGCAGTTTCAAGCTTTTCATATGCCTTGGGAAACGAGCTCTTGGATGCGCCTGTATATTGGGGCTACCCATTGCCCTAAGCCAGTGCTGACTGCCAGAAAGAGACGCTGAGCGCTCCAATCCCAAACTTCAAAGCCTCCAGCGCGTCAAATGCCATTATATCAATGTTATCAGGCCTGTCGACATGCCATTTTCATCTCAATTCAGCTCTCATGCCTGGAAATCCCCCTCCTATGTAGCGCTTTTAAATCGCTCTTGAGCATCCAGCCCCACCCCTCAAAAAAATATTTTTGATTTATTGAAAAAAGGTCTTGCTTTTGCATCCAAGCCGTGGTATTATATTTAAGCAGTCAGCCGAAAGAAGCAAGGCAACAAATTGTCGCGGGGTGGAGCAGTCCGGTAGCTCGTCGGGCTCATAACCCGAAGGTCGTAGGTTCAAATCCTGCCCCCGCAATTGGAACAGCTGAATTTTTCCTTTGGAAAAATTCAGCTGTTTTTTTGTTTTTATTGTTTTAAGAACATCCCGCGCTCGCGAGAAGCGGGCCGCCTGGCTTCTAAGGGTGGGTGCCAAAACAAAAGCTCCCCAGAGCGCCACAAACTATACGAACTAAAGTCCAATGGCCAAAACCGGCCATTGGACTTTTTTGCGCCTCCACATTTCGTTCGTTTTCGTGTTATATCATCAACCCCCGACAATCATCAGTGCAGTTTGGTGTCAAAGAGATTAAAGTCGAATAATTTAAAGAAACTTCGCTCCTCCCAAATTTCGATTTTAAATTTTATTTTTATGTTCTTATTGACAACACACCCTATGGGATCTATAATAATTTGTGAAGCCTATTTTAAACTTAATACGCATCCCGTTTATCTTTTGGCTTACGCAAGTCCGGCATCGTGCTCGCGAGTGTTTTCGTTCGCAAGCATGAGTGAAAAGCTCACTTTTTTAGGCTTACTGATATAGCTTGAGCAAAAGCGCAGACCCGTTCCCAAACCGACGCTTTTTCTGAGAATGCGAGGTGTGTTTATGGATGAAAGCAGAATGAGTCTAGCAAAAGAAGTTTCCGAAAGGATCAAGAAACTGTCCAAAGAAAAAGGGATGGCAGTAAGCAACGCCCTAATCGCTTGCGGATTCCCGCCAAACTTTGTCACAACTATGGCCAAGAGAGGCTCCATGCCAGCCGCTGACGCATTTATACCTATCGCTGACTTTTTTGGCGTCTCAGTTGACTATCTCCTTGGGCACACAGTTCCAGGCATGGATCGAGAAGGCGCGGAAGTCTTGTCCGGATTGGAGAGACAGCTTAGGTACCATGGCATGATGAACATCTCTCAGGATGACGCGCAAGCTTTTCTGGCCTACATGCAAAACCAGATAACGGCGTACAAGTCAATAATTGGCCAAAGAGTCTAAAGCCAAAGAAAAGTTCAGGCCTTGCGGGGATCCGCAAGGCCTTTGTTTTGGTTTTGGGTTTTTGTTTTTATTTTTTTGCTTTTTTTATTTTTTGATTTGTTTGTTTTTTGCTTTTTTAACTTTCTATTTTTTCTTCAAGTCCAAGTTCAGCTTTTCAAACGCTGACGCGAAAGCGTTGTTCTTTGGCGCTTCTTTTTCCTGCTTCTTCATGAACTCTTCCAAATCTCTCTTGTTCATCTTGCTTGAGCCCTCATCCATCCGCTTCTGGAAGTCCTCGTTCTTTTCCCGGTATCCGCAAGCGCAAAGATAGAACCTCTTGTCCCCGCTGCCTATGAGCTCCATCCTCTTATGGCACTGAGGGCACCTGGCATTTGTGAGAAGGGAGACATTCTGCCTGTACCCGCATTCCCTGTCAGGGCATACCAGCATCTTGCCCTTCTTTCCGGTTACGTCAAGCAGAAACTTGCCGCAAGACGGGCAGCGCTCACGGGTCATGTTGTCATGGACAAAGGTTTCAGCGCTTGACTTGATGCCTGATATGATAGTATGAGTGTAATCCTTGATCTCTTTCAGAAAGCTGTCCATAGCTTCAGAGCCCTTGGATATGGCGGCAAGCCTTTTTTCCCACTGAGCCGTAAGGATCGGGGATGTAAGCTCTTCAGGCGCAAGCTTAAGGAGCTGCCTTCCCTTTTTTGTTATGAATATCTCCTGCCCTCTCTTCTCCAGGACAAAGGAGTTGAAGAGCTTTTCAATTATGTCAGCCCTGGTAGCGACTGTGCCGATTCCGCCTGTCTCGTCTATCGTCTTCAAGAGATCCTTGCTGGCTGTCTCCATGAACTTTACAGGGTTCTCCATAGCGGTGAGAAGCGTCGCTTCCGTGAAAAACGGAGGCGGGGACGTCTTGTCCGTTCCCTTTGTGAAGACTGTGCCAGGAAGAGCTTCGCCTTTCTTGAATTCAGGCAGACTGTTCGAGTCATCGTCTTGGGGCTTTTCTATGGACAGGGCATTCTCGTAAACTTCCTTGAAACCCAAGGCCTTGACTCTCTTGCCTTTGGCTTTGAAGATCTCCCTTCCAGCCCCTCTTCCCGGAACTGGCCTGGCTTCAGCTGAAATGGTGACCTCCACTTGCTCGTACTCAAACGGAGGATAAAGCGCGGCCAAGAACCGCCTGCACACCAGCTCATATATCTTTCGCTCTTTGTCTGACATCTTCTCCATTGAAGGAAACACTTCGGTAGGTATGATCGCGTGATGGTCTGTCACTTTCTTGTCGTCCACAAAGAACGCCGCTGGAGAGAACTTCGCGCCCTGCAGCTTCCCGCAAGCCTTCCTCAATGACGGTATGGCGCAAGCCTTCACTCTTTCCGCCAAAGTCGGGACAATGTCCGCAGAAAGGTACTGCGAGTCTGTTCTTGGATATGTCAAGACCTTATGCGTCTCATATAAGCTTTGCATGATGGAGAGCGTTTCTTTTACGGGATACCCGTACATCTTGTTGGCGTCAGCCTGAAGCCTGGTCAAGTCATAAAGGAGAGGCGCGTAGGTCTTCTTGTCTGACTTTGAGATGTCTATGACCTTTGCGCTCTGCCCTTCGACGCTTTTAAGCACTGCATCAGCCAGCGCTTCGTCAAAGAGCCGCCCTTCCTTTGGAAGCCCAGGATAGGATGATGCGCCCATGTCCCAAGAGAAGTTGGTGCCTTTCGCCTTCGCTTTCAAGAAGAAGTAGGTCTGGGGCTTGAAGCTCCTGATGTCGTCTTCCCTCTTTGCCACCATTGCAAGGGTTGGCGTCTGCACCCTTCCACAGGAAAGCTGGGCGTTGTGCTTCGCTGTCAGGGCCCTTGTCGCGTTTATTCCGACTATCCAGTCAGCGTGGGCTCTTGCCTCCGCTGACTTGTACAGGTTTTCATATTCCTTCCCGTTCTTGAGCTTGGCGAATCCCTCTTTTATCGCCTTGTCGGTCACTGACGATATCCAAAGCCTTTCAAGGGGCTTCTTGCTGTGAGCCTTCTCCAGTATCCACCTGGCGACAAGCTCCCCTTCTCTTCCTGCGTCAGTGGCTATCACTATCTTCGTGATGTCACCGCGCGATATGAGCCCTTTTACAACCCCGTACTGCCCGGCTGTCTGCCCTATGACCTCAAGCTTCATGCTCTCGGGTATTATCGGGAGATCGGCCAGATCCCATTTCTCGTACCGCTTGTCATACTTCTCCGGCTCGGCCAGGCTGACCAGGTGCCCCATGGCCCATGTGACAACATATGCCCCAGACTCCATGTACCCCTTTCCTCCTGAGCCGCAGCCAAGCACTCTTGCGATATCCTTCCCCACTGACGGCTTTTCAGCCAAAACCAGAGTCTTTCCCATAAGCGCCACCTTTTGCTTTAATATCTCAAGTTATGCCCTAACTTTATATATCTTTGCCGACTCGTCATCATAAACCAGCTCAAACGCGCTTGCCAGAAAATCTTCATTCGCGTTAAACTCTTTGATCGCCTCTGACTCTAGAAGCACATAGCCGACTTTCTCTTTGGCCAGGATCTGCCTGGCCATATCCTTCTCTATATCTCCGCTGAAAACCAATGCGGCCAGGCTGACCCTGGGCCTGCAGTCCACGGATCCATCCACGCAAGAGCTTACATTGTAAAGCATCCGCCCAGCCAAGCTTACAGTGGCAATTGGGGTGTCAGCGAACGGGTACCTGTAATGGCTCATGAATACCGCGTCCTTTGGTGTGTTTCCCACTATCCAGCTCTTGAGCTGGGATGATTCGTCCTTCATCAAAATCCTGGCCTTGTTAGCCAAGGACACGCTCCAAAAATCAGAAAACCCGGAAGCCATGCACAGAAAGGCCAGAAAAGCCGGAATTCCTATAGCCGCCCGCCCCCAGCCAAGGCTCTTGAGCTTCTCCCAAAAGCGCGCCAAAACCCTGGCGCAAAATATGTTCATGAAAGTGAGGCTGATCCACATGAGCTTGTTGTTGTCGTAAAGCACAACCCCAAGCTGCAAGACGTTTGCGATCAAGATAGGAACCAGGAAGATGGCTAGATCCGCCCTCCATCTTTTCTCGATCACGAAAAACGCCAAGCCGTAGAGAAAGAGCTTTATCCCAATGTTATGGATGTAGTAGCCAACTATATCCGAAACGCTTCCTCCAGCCTCAAACCCAATTTTTATCCTAGGATACCCAGACAGAGCTTCCGCGCTGGAGCTGAAATGCAGGATCTGAGGAAAAGCCAAAATGGCGCCAGCCAGCGCCCCGAAAAACAAGGCGCGAAACGCGCTTTTCTTGCCTAGCGCCAGCTCTCGCAAGGAAAACAGGCCTGCAAGCATTATGGCCGCCACATCAGCCACTGCGTTGAAGTAAGGCATAAGCCCAAGCATGATTGCAAGAAATATCGCGTATTTGGCGCTCCGGGCATTTTCGCTTCGGGCGCTGCGCCCTTTGCTTAAGCTAATCCCTGCGTCATAGCAAACGTAAACGATCATCACAACAAACGCCATCGCAAAGGGAAAGTGCCTTTGGTTTGTCAGCACTGCCGTGTTAAATAGCCCCCATGCCTCAAGCGTCGTAAAATGCAGCCATCCTCCTCGCCCGGAGGGACTCCAAAGGGAAACCAGCTCTCCTGCCCGGCCTTCCGCCAGCATCCTGAACAAGGCCAAAGAGCCGTGAAACATGACAAAGCCGCAAGCCAAGATCCCGGTTCCAAAGCTGTTGAACAAAAGCTGGCATAGCTCTGACACCATGACCAAAAAGCAAAAAAGGCCCAAAGAGGACATGACGTTCAAGGCAATCACGCTATGCATCCCCGCCTGATGGAGCTTTGCCGCAACATAATCGAACATGAAGTGGTACCCCATTGGATGGTGCGCGAAATAGGGGTAGCTGACAGGAAAGTTGGCGCCGCTGCCTATGGTCCTGACATAGGCGTGATGATAGGCAATATCTGTATACGGGTTGTTGATTGCAATGTCTCCGCCCGAGATCCTGAGCGAATGAAAGTGGAACAAAAACGAAAACAGCAGGATCAGTGCGTAAAACAAGGATTTCTTTATGCTTCCAAGCTCAATCTTCCTGCGCCAAGGCCTTTGGGCCAAGAAAGCGATCCCCAAAAAGCCAATCCAGATCCAGGTCGTGCTTGTATGCTTGTAAAGCGCTAGGTCAAGCAGATAGGAGAAAACCCCGAAAACAACGCATCCTCCTATGAAAGACATTGCAAGTTGCGCCCAAAACGAATCCTTTTTGTTAAAAATCACTGATATCACAAGAAAAGAGTTTGCCCATGCCAACGCAAGCAAAAGTGATCCAACTAAAAGGCCCATTTTTAGCTCTCCCAAGAGCGCGTCCTGCGCTCCAATCTTTTGTATCGCCCAAAATATGCAGGCGGCAAATCTATTATAGACCAAGCGGCAGCAATAGGGGAAGGGCCGGAGGGCGAAAGATTTTTTGCCCCGATTTTCGTGCGCCCCTTCATTTTCCCCATATAAAGCCTTGCTTTCCGCGCTTTTTTCCGCCCTTTTTTCCCGTCCTTCATTTACCCCATATAGAGCCTTGCTTTCCGCACTTTTTTTCCTTACTCTATTGTGATATCCTAATCCTATGCTAAAATGAGGGCGTATTGCGCATTTCGCGCGTATCCCGAATGAGCGAAAAGAATTTGTTTTCGCTCACGGCATATCATGAGCCGGAGCGATTGCCGCTCCCAGCAAGGGTGATTCTTGTGTACAGGGCTTTTATAGTCGATGACGAGCCATCGGTCGTTGAGGGGCTAAAATTCATGATTCCGTGGGAAAGCTTGGGATTCGAGCTTTGCGGAGAGGCGATGAACTCCAGGGGGTTGGCTGAGCGGCTGGCAATGCTTAGGCCCCACCTCATAGTGACAGACATCAGGATGCCTGAGCAAAGCGGGCTAGATCTCATAAGCCAGCTCAGGAAAGACGAGATGACAACAGAGTTCATAATCCTAAGCGGATACCCGGAATTTGTCTACGCCCAGCGAGCGATAAGGCTGAATGTCAGCTACTACTTACTGAAGCCGCTTGATGTCCAGGAATTCTCTGACGCTCTTTCAAGCGTCAGAACCAAGCTTGACGCAAAGCTTACCGCTTCGGCAAGCAGGCTGAGCATTATCCCGGAGTCCAAGCCAGTTGAGCCAATTGCCATGGGGCAGGAGTGGGCCAGCCTGGACGAGCGGCTCAAAGACTCTGTAAGCCTTATGAGCCTTGAAGACTCGCTTTTAACACTAGGCGAAATGTTCAACGAGTTCGAGAGGCTTCAGGCCTCTCCAAAGCAGGCAATGTTCTTGCTAAACAGCGCCATTTACAACGTCCTGCTGATAGCGTTTGAGAGAAACATCGCAATGTCGCGCCTGATGCCCCAAGATCTGCCGGAAGGGCCAATGGAGCTTGACAAGGTCAAGAGCTTCGCTGAAGATTTCATAACCCGCACGGTCAGCCTTTTGCTTGAAGTCAGAAAGCAGAACTCAAGGCTGTACTTGCAGGAAGCGAAAGAGTACATCGAAAAGCACTTTGGAGAGGACATAACAGTCTTGAAGCTTTCCCGCCTTGTATACGTCGACCCCAAGTACCTTGGGAAAGTGTTCAACGACGAGTTCGGCTGCAACATAAGGGAGTACCAGCACAAGCTCAGGATAGCCAAAGCCATAGATCTCCTGAAAACAACTTCCATGCCCCTTGGGGAGATAGCGCTGGCGGTCGGATACAGCCAGTACAACAAGTTCTTTTCGCACTTTCTCAAAGTCACAGGCAAAAAGCCGAACCAGTACAAGCTTGAAAAGGATCGCTGAGCGAGCTGGTCTTCGCCGAGCCGGTGAGGAACCGGCTTTTTTTATTTTTGTTTTTATTTTTTTTATTTTTTTGTTTTTGGCTTTTGGTTTGGGTTTTGGTTTTTGGGTTTTTGGGTTTTTTGGTTTTTTGCCTTCTCTCCCAACTCCCGCAACTCCACTTTTTAGTAAAAAAACAAAGCCGGCTGGCGGGAACCCCGCCAGCCGGCTTTTCTTTTAAAACGGTGGGCATGTCTCATTCCTGCTCCAGTATCACAGCTTCCCCCGCTTCTATCCTAATCGTAATGACAGTGCCTTTTCCAAGCTCGCTTTGGATGTCAAAGGTGAACCTTTCTCCGTAGTTCATCTTCATCCTGCGGTAGACATTTTGCAGGCCTATGCCAAAACCTGCTTGGTCGAAGGCGTTGTATTGGGGGCTTGGCGGGGCTGGCTGATCTGACTCCAGGCTTTTCATGAGGTTTGAGACTGTCTCAGCGTCCATTCCAGCGCCATTGTCTGTAAGAATGATGGTTACGGTTTGGCTTTCATCCATGGAAGCGCAGAGGCTTAGCCATCTGGCGCCGCTAATCGACTGGAGCCCATGCTTGCAGGCGTTCTCGACCAGGGGCTGGATGCTCATTTTTGGTATCTTCCTGCCGGACTTGGTTATTTCCTTTCCTATCTCGATGGAGTAGTTGAACTGCTCTCCAAACCGAAACTTCTCTATGGCCAGGTACTTCTCTATGAACTGGAACTCTTCGTCAAGGGTTATCTTGTCAGCGCCTCTTGAAAGAAGCCTTTTCAGCATCTTGGAGAGGCTTGAGATGACATCCGCAAGCTCCGTGTACTTGTTCTTCACGCAAAAGACCAAGATCGCGTTTAGCGTGTTGAAAAGGAAGTGAGGATCCACCTGGGCTTGGAGATACTTGTACTCAGCCCTCATGTTCTCAACTTCTGCGGACTTCTTTTGCATCTCAAGCTTGTAGACCACATTTATCAGGTCGTTTATCTCTCCTACCATGTCGTTGTAGGTGTTTATGAGAAAGCCTACCTCATCTTTTCCAGGCTCAAGCCCCAACGGCTCAAAGTGCCCATCGCCCACATGCTTCATGTGCTTGGACAAGGCGAAGATCCTTCTTTGGAGGGAGTTCAACAGCCCTCTGATTAGCGCCAGGGACAGCAAGGACATTGAAATGGTTATTGCCATGATGTAGCCCAGGACGGTCAGCTGCCTCATGTAGATCTTTTTTTCGTCGTAGATGCCAGTTATCTTCCAGCCATTAAACCAAGGGGCGATGCCTATCGGGCTTTCAAAGGCGGGGCTGCCGTTGTCCTCATGCATCCCCTCCGCGCTCCACAAGATCCTGCCGCCGGCGTCGCTAAGATAGGCGTTGACAAACTCGCTATCGGTTCCTATCTTTTCAACCACATGGTCAAGGCTGATCTCCACCAGCAGGTAGTTGGTCGCGTTGTCCAGGTAGCTTGGATCCCTTATCTTTCTTATGACCGTGACCCTGTTGGCGTTTCTCCTAATTGAGATCGAAGTCGAATACGGGTATATGACAACATTGGACGTTGATTCGGAAGCGGCCTGGTACCAGCCTGTGTTTTTAACCTCGCTGTCTAGCACCCGGAAGTAGTCGCAGTTAATAAAGTGAGGATCGTCAATGTACAGCGTGACATCAGCAATGTCAGAGTTTGAGGTCATGTACACCGAAAACCTGGATCTGAGCGAGTTCCAGTAGAGCTCGTAATGCTCTGCGGGAGAGCTGAAGGGTGTCTTCAGGTCTTCGATCAGCCTCTTGTCCGCCCCCACCTGGTTTGCGATGTTCAAGGCGCTCTGGGCCAGCAGGTTGAAGTCGCTGGCCGCGGATGTCAACGTCTTCTCCAGGAAGTTCAAAGTGTTCTGCCTTGTCTCGCTTGAGGTGAAGCCAGCCCAGACTATGCCTGAGACGGCTGCGGGAAGCAGGACGCAAAACAGGTAGACCCAGGTGAACTTGTTCCTGATGCTGATGTCGTCAAAAAGCTTGCGAATCATGACGTAAACTTCCTCTTGTATTCTGATGGGGACACCCCCGTCAGCTCCTTGAACTTGCTGGTGAAGTACACATAGTCAGAGTAGCCGCTGGCCTCGCAGACAGCCGCTATTTTCATGTTGGCGTTTCCAGCTATCAACTGCTTCGCGCACTCTATCCTTTGCGCGTTCAGCACGTCATTGAACTTCTTGCCCGTGGCCTTTTTCACCATTCGGCTGGCCGCTTGCGGAGAGATGGAAAACGCGTCGGAGATGTTTTGAAGGCTCAGGCTCTTGTTCCGGTTCGCCTTGATGTACTCCACTATCTCTTCAGCGACTCTTTCCGCGTCATCATTTTTCCTCTCGATTGCAAGCTGGCACATTGCGAGAGCCTTTTTCCTGCACTGCAGGGCCTTGCCCAACGACAAGCGTCGGGCGCCGCTCGCCTCGCGCATGAACTCTCCCAATGCCTCCCCGATGTCCGCGCCAGCTTGGCGGGCCTTCCTTGCTATCACGTCAGCCAGCCGACACAGGCATATGTAATAAACTGAAGCGTCGACTCCGCTTTGGTTTAGCATGTCGAACAATTCCTCCACCGCCGCCCCGGCTTCCTTGATGTCCTGGTCTTTCAGGGCGTCAGCGATCCTTGAATAAGGGAGCTCGAATACCTTTGACACAGGCGGATCCGTCTTTGCCGCCTTTTCCATTGAAACAAACGTCTCCGCCGGATGCGCTAGCCTCCAGAGCTGGAGCTTGTCAATTTGGGCCAGGCACTCCGATATGGCCTCGAACGCGTTTTCACTCTTGGCTTCGATCTCATTGCTTGCCAAAAGGCAAAATTTGCGGTTTTTTGCCATGGAAGACTCAGCCCGCCTATAAAATCCAGAATCAGGCAAGGCAACGCTTGAGACAAGGGCGAACTCGCCTATTCCAAATCCAAAGGCGAAGCTTCCTTCTCCCCCTATTTCCTGCAGAATCGAAAGAGCGCCTTCCTCGTTCTCGCCTAAGGCCTCCAAAATCGCTACCCGAAAGATCGGGCCGCTGCCAAAGGCTGCCCTGGCGCTAGCCTCTGATTCCTGATCCCGGTTTCCATCAAGTATGTCATTGAAGGCGCCAACTCGCCTCTCTTCATCTAGAACAGAGCTCCTAGACAGCAGGGCCGCCGCGTTCTCAAGCTCATCCTTGATGTCGCCGGCGTCCAGGGGCTTGGTGATGTAGCCCAAAGCGCCCATGTGGAGCGCCCGCTGAGCCCATTGAAAATCGCAATAGCCGCTTATCATTATAAATCTTGGCGCGTCCTCCATGGTTGCCTGAACTTTTTTCATGAGTTCGAAACCGCTCACGGATGGCATGCGAATGTCGCAGACAACAAGGTTCGGACGCTTGTCAAGAATAAGGGCATAAGCGCTCTCGCTGTCTGAAGCCTCTCCCGCCACCTCGAAGCCCAAGTCATTCCAATCAACGAAGATGCGCAAGCCTTCCAGCACCGACGGTTCATCATCCACCAGAACCACTTTTAACATCTTCACGACCTCCCGAGAAAGACTCCTCAAAAGCGCGCTTATCATTTGCTCGCGCAAAGCTTGCTAAACCAAGAGCATGCGCTCAGTGTACAATGCTATTATACCCTTTTAATATACGTTAGTCAAATGTTACGTCGCAACGCTGTTTTAAGAAGCGAATATCCAGCACTTTGACCAAGTGCGCATTCCAAAGTTCCAAAGATCGCGGCAAAAGGCATGCGATGCTTTAACACGCGCAAAATGCGGATCGTCCTTTGCCTTCTGGCAAGCCTTATACAAGATTAAGCAAGTCGGAATACCCTTCTTCTGTCATGCGAGCCTTTGGCACAAATCTTAGCGAGGCGCTGTTTATGCAGTACCTAAGCCCGCCAAGCTCCTTTGGCCCGTCATTGAAGACATGCCCCAGATGGGACGCCTTGCTCCTGACTTCTGTCCTGGCTCTTGAAAGCGTGAGATCTTCAAGCTCCCTTATGGAAGCCCGTTCTATGGGCTTTGAGAAGCTGGGCCAGCCGCAGCCGGACTCAAACTTGTCAGTGGATGAAAAGAGGGGCTCGCCTGTCACAATGTCCACGTATATCCCAGGCTCGAAATGGTCAAAGAACTGGTTTCTAAAAGGCGGCTCAGTTGCGCTGTTTTGGGTTACCTCGTATTGCTCCTTGGTGAGCCTCTTGGACAAGCCATCCTTTTGCTTCGGAGCTTCCCAGTCAACAGCGCCTTTTGCTGACTCAAACAGGCCCGGCTTGATGTGGCAGTACCCTCCCGGGGTTTTGTCCAGGTACCTTTGATGGTACTCTTCCGCCGTCCAAAACGAAGAGAGAGCTTTCACCTCAACCATTACGGGCTTGTCCAGCTTCTT
>JAISWZ010000454.1 GCA_031270945.1 Clostridiales bacterium
ACGATGTGTGTTATAATAGATATGTATGCGATGGCTTGCCATCGACAAAACGTTAGGGGGGATACCATGGCAACCTTAGTCCTTGCGCCGATAGGCTCTATCGCCGCATTGCTTTTCGCGTTTTTTCTCATAAAATCCGTGATGAAGCAAGACGAGGGCACCGACGAAATGAAGAAAATTTCATTGGCGGTGAGAAAGGGGGCGAATGCCTATCTTAAGAGGCAGTACACGGGCGTGGGATTATTCTTCGCTGTCATGTTTGTCATTCTTTTGATCTTGGCATTCGCAGGGCATCTTACATTCTTTGTTCCGTTCGCTTTCTTGACAGGCGGATTCTTTTCAGGCCTGTCCGGGTTTATCGGCATGAGAGTCGCGACAAACGCGAACGCTCGCACCGCTAACGCCTGCAGAAGCGGACTTAACAAAGGTTTGAGGATTGCTTTCAACAGCGGCGCTGTCATGGGTCTTGTTGTTGTTGGCCTAGGTCTTCTAGACGTCAGCATCTGGTTCTACTTGCTTTATTGGTTCTATACTAGTGTACAGGGCATTTCTCCAACAGATCCTGTGCTGTATCAGAACATAACCAGCGCAATGCTAACATTTGGCATGGGCGCAAGCTCCATGGCATTGTTCGCCCGCGTTGGCGGCGGAATATTCACCAAAGCCGCTGATGTTGGCGCTGACCTGGTCGGAAAAGTGGAAGCTGGCATACCTGAGGATGATCCTAGGAACCCAGCTGTCATAGCCGACAACGTTGGCGATAACGTTGGCGACGTAGCTGGCATGGGCGCTGACCTATACGAGTCATATGTCGGGTCAATCGTTTCATCCAGCGCTCTTGCAGTAGCAGCAGGGCTTGGGCTCCAAGGAATCATCGTTCCCATGACCATGGCCGCTGTTGGAGTTCTTGCATCTATCATCGGAACCTTCTTTGTAAGATCTGGCGAGCAAGCCACCCAGTCTGTGCTTCTCAAGGCTCTCAGAAGAGGGACTTACGGCAGCTCCATAATCATAGCTGTCATTTCCTTCTTCTTGGTCAGGTACGCACTAGGCATGGAAAGGATCGGCGTCTACTTCGCAATCCTGGCTGGCCTTGTCGCTGGAAACCTTATCGGGTTCTGTACTGAATACTTTACATCTGATACCTACCCGCCAACCCAAAACCTTGCTAAGACTTCAGAGACAGGTCCAGCTACCATCATTATCGGAGGCCTCTCACTTGGCATGCTCTCCACAGCCATCCCGGTTTTGATAGTTGCCGTTGCAGTTTTGGTAAGCTTTTTCGCCTCTGGCGGCGGTGCCAGTTTTGAGACTGGACTTTATGGCGTTGCCATCTCAGCTGTCGGCATGCTTAGCACTCTTGGAATCACCCTTGCAACTGACGCTTATGGCCCAATCGCTGATAATGCCGGCGGCATAGCAGAGATGGCTCATCTTCCTGAGGAAGTCAGGGAAAGAACAGACGCGCTTGACTCCCTTGGCAATACAACAGCAGCAACAGGCAAAGGTTTTGCTATTGGTTCTGCCGCTCTTACAGCGCTGGCTCTTATCGCCGCCTACTCTGACGAGATCAAGAACATCGCTGCAAAGAACAATATGGTTTTAGACCTTAATACCTCGATACTTAACCCTCCAGTTCTTGTCGGCTTGTTTATCGGAGGAATGCTCCCGTTCCTTTTCTCTGCCCTTACAATGCAAGCAGTAGGACGCGCCGCGCAAGGCATCGTCATGGAAGTAAGAAGACAGTTCAGAGAGATCAAAGGCTTGATGGAAGGCACAGCTGAAGCAGACTATGCCACTTGCGTTGACATATGCACCAAGGCGGCGCAAAAAGAAATGATCCTTCCAGCCCTTATAGCAATCATTGCCCCAATAGTTGTTGGCCTTATCCTTGGCGTCAACGGCGTTGTTGGAATGCTTGCCGGCGCTGCCGTAACCGGATTTGTCATGGCTGTCATGATGGCAAACGCTGGCGGCGCTTGGGATAACGCAAAGAAGCACATCGAAGCTGGCAATTTGGGCGGCAAAGGCTCAGATCAGCACAAAGCCGCTGTTGTTGGCGACACTGTTGGAGATCCTTTCAAGGACACCTCCGGCCCGTCCATCAACATCCTTATAAAGCTTCTGTCCATGGTTTCTATCGTTTTCGCTTCATTTATCTTGAGCAACTCAATATTCTAGAACTCAGAGCATATCCCAAAATTGTATCCGAGGTGCCGTAAAAGTCCGGCGTTGAAGCATTCGCCAGGACTTTTCCGGCACCAATACGGAATTTTGGGATATGCACTAAGAAAAGCCGCCATGGTATGGCGGCTTTTCTTTTTTGGGTTGAGGCGCTTGATGGCGGGGCAGGGGAGGGCTGGTTGAAGCGGATAGGCAAGGTAGAAGAGGATGGATGAGTAAATAGGCACTGTTGTGTTGCAGAGGAGCGCCTTGAAGCAGACATAAGAGCAGAGAGCACTGTAGCGCGAAGGAGCAAAGAAGGGTGCATTGGAACTGGTAGACGAAGAAGATAGGATAGGCGGGTCTTGCGTTGTAGCGCCTACGTCAGAGAACAGACGGGAAGAGGTGCTGAAGCAAGGAACAGACGAAAAGTGGCGTTGAGGCAAAGAATAGACGAGAAGTGCCACTGAAGGCTCCAAGGCGTGGCACTTGAGATGTTGCAGACGGAGTAGAGAGACACTCGATGCGCTGAAAAGAGGCACTGAAGGTACGGAGGGACGCTGAAGCAGACGCTCGGGAGAGCAATGAAAAATGATTTCTGGAAAAAAAGAAAAGAGCAAAGAAAAATCGATTCAATGGTTCGCCATTTTTGAGGTTAATAGGATAAATTCTTCAACATGAATGATATGAATTCGACATTATATTGCGATAATCGCAGATTTGTCGAGAAATCTTGAATTTTGGGATAAAGTATTTGGCATGTAAACACTTGTGTATTTAGGATAAGAGTGCTATTATATAGGCTAATGATAAAACAATCAATCATTTCTAGGAGGTATTTTCGGAGCAGGGGAAATGCGCAAAGAAAACCTCGGCTGTATCCCCGAGTCGCTAAGATTGGTCTCCACTGTCTCCACTTATTTTCTGGAAGGCTCCTATGCCAGAACGCAAAAAACTGACAGACATGAGCTTTTGTGCGTTTGATTGCTAGAAAAGTTGAATTGGTTTGTGAAAAAACGCGTTCTAAGTGTATGATTTGAAACTGAATTTTGGAGACCCGCTTGCTTTCCGGAAGGCGCTTGTGTCAGAGCGTAAACCTGAAAGACATGAGCTTCTGTGCACTCGATTGCTAGAAAAGTTGAATTTGTTCGTGAAAAAACTGACCTGAAGTGTATTAATTGAAATTAAAATTTTGGAAATGGCTTATAATTAGGGTTTAAGAAGAGTTAGCAATTATGAAAGGTCAAATTGCTGAAAACAATGTTCTAAGTGTACGTTGTGAGGCTTGATATCCTGAAAACATGATGATATCATAGAAAAATAAGCATGGCGAAAATAGGTAAGGGGGATGGAATGAAGGACGCTGGACAGCAACGCTTGAAACAACTCACCGCTGAAGATGCACTGGACAGGTTGAAGCAAGCTTTCGGGCTGATGCTGCTGAAATCATCACTTGATAGAATGGCTTAAAGTCAAGGTGTGTCGAACTATGGAAACGTTTGATTTGACGCTGGTGCAATGATTTATTATCGCACGATATTATGCACTAATAAGGCTGATATGACCAGTAATGGCACTGTTGTTATTAAAATAGACCTAAAAGTGTTGCAATAATGATGTTTGGTAGCAAACTCACAGTTATTGTGCTACATGTTTTCATCTCATGCTCGTATGTTAAGAAACTTGTTTCTAAGCTCACACATAGTTGAGGGTTGGGCAAGCCTCTGACAAATTTCCGGTTACTCCGCGAGGGCTTTTACGCCTGTATGGAGCGGCTGGATGTTCCCGATGAAATCTCAGTTGTGCGAGCGTCTGCCTCGCTTTGAGCCCTTACATATTACTACAGACAAACTCGTTCCAATTTAGCGTTAACCAAGCTGAGTTGGACAGGCCCAATTACACTCCCGTCTAAAACATATCCCTATCGAATGGCACAAACCTTGAAATACTTGAATATGTCCAAAGATGTGACATGCCGATTCTCAAATTGGGAGAACTTGCAACACTTTCGAGCTGGTGAGGCGTCGCTGAACTGGTTGGTGAAAATTCAACAAGCGAGGCGTTGCTGAACTGGTTCCCCAAAAATTGAGCTGTATTTCAATCAGGCAATTTTTGACAAATAGCGAGAAGTTGCTTCAGTGCTGACAAATGTCATGCTTATTGAAAGATATTATGGGCTAATAATTAACCAGGAAGCCGTTGATTTGATAGATGTTTGGTAGCAAACATACATTGATTGCGATTCAAATTTTACCTTTTATGCCCTACAATAAGAAATTTGCCATGGATCTACTAGGGTAGGGGACGGACTTGCTCCTGATATAATCCCGTTAGGATTTTTATTCCGTAGTATACCGAATGGCCAACAGTTGCGCAAGCGCTGGATTTGCCCAAAAACCAGTTGCATTCCTATCCTAAGTTTGAGTTTACACTTTTTGCAGATGCTGTCCTTGCGTTTGAAATGTTAATGGCTGAAATGTCAGTTTGAGTTTTCCTAAGGAGGCAACAGGCGCGAGACGCTGAGGGGCGCTGGTTAAGCAACGCTGGACACAACGGACATGCTTGAGGGGGCTGAGGAGGCGCTGAACCAGTTCCTGAAAAAGGTTTGTGAGTTAAAATTACTGCAAACCACAATAAAGTGTGTCGAAAAAACAAAACATTTGGCGATATTGCTGTAATAAAAATTCGGATCGCCAAAATAAATGGTTAAGATGCACAAATGAGTATTTGGAGCTTAGCCATTTCTGTGCTATAATTCTTTTATAGAGCCAATCTCACTGAGTGAGCTCACTTGCCTTGCTTTGAGCCCTTACATATTACTACAGACAAACTCGTTCCAATTTGGCATAACCAAGCTGAGCTGGACAGGCCCAATTATACTCCCGTCTAAAACATATCCCATCGAATGGCACAATCCTTGAAATCTTTGAATATGTCCTAATAAATGACATCCCGATTCCTCAATCGGGATAACGTGCAATGTTTTCGAACTGGTGAGGCGTCGCTGAACTGGCTCCTGAAAATTCATACTGGCGAGGCACACTGACTGGTTCCAAAAAAATTGAGCTGTATTTCAATCAAGCGATTTTTGGTAAATAGCGAGAAGTTGCTTAGGCGCTGACGAATGTGTTCCTTATTGACGGATATTATAGACTAATAAGGCAGATATGGCGCAATAACGCAGTTAAATTCAACCAAGATGCCAATGCTTTGAGAAATGTTTGGTAGCAAACATACATTGATTGTGATTCAAGATTTACCGTCCATGCCCTATAATAAGAAAAGTTGCCATTGGTCTAGTAGGGGTGGGGAGGTACATACTCCGGAATGTAATCCAATTCGAATTTTAATCCGGGGTATAACGAATGGCTCTCGCCTACTAGAAGCGCTGGATTTACCTAAAAACCAGTTGCATTCCTCTCCTGAGTTTGCACTTTTTGCAAACGCTGTCCTTGTATTAGAAATAAAAATGGCTGAAATGTCAGTTTGAAAAATTCGTCCTAGAAGGCAAAAGGCGCTATAGAGGCGCTGGGCAAGCAACACTGGACATAACGCATGATCCCTACATATTACTACAGACAACCTTGTCCCAAGCTGGCACATCGCCGCTGAACTGGACAAGCCCTATTGCACTCCCGCCTAAAACATATCCCGCTTGCCGAATGGCGAAAATCATTAGATCAATGGATATGTCCTAAGAAACGAACATCCAAATTCCCAGATTGGGAGAAAACGAAATGGCCAGAAAGTTCTTTACTGGATTCCTGGTGAATTCCAACGCCCCGCCAGTCCAGAAGCTCTTCAAACGCTTGGCATTGTGCCTTGCTGTTCTTCTGGCTATGGCTCTAGCAACTGGCACAACTCATGCCTGGTTCGTCAGCATCGGGATCATCCAGGCCTCCAGCGTCTCTGCTGAGAAAGTGAAGCTTCAAGTAGGCAACCTTATGCGCCGCTCAGGTAGCAAATGGGTAGTGATTGATGACTCAGAGGTAAGCCAGTTTCTTCTGGAAGACTCAGCAAATGCCTTAAGAGCTAAAGACAGGCTGGAGCAAGCAATAAGCGCGTATCCTTCAAACCCTGAAGACTGGTACTCGGATAGCGACTTTTCTTTTATCGAAGACACAGAGACTGCCATGGCAACGCAATTCAAGCTTTCAGTTGAAAACATGGGGGATGACGCTCTCGTCTACATTGACACTTCAAACATCCTTGGAGTAGAGCTAGCCACAACAGCATTCCTGACTCCTGATTACCCTGTGGCTCTTCCTGAAGACAAGGAACCTCCTTTCATCTGGTTTGAAGACGCGGTTCTTGCTTCAGCATCTGAGCTTGGCCTTGATCCTCTTAACCTCGACGGAGCTCTTGTCAATGCAGAAAATCTAGGTCTTGCCCTGGAAGCTCTTAACTTTGCCATTCTGGAGGCTGAAGAGACTTGCAGCAACCACGAGTACCTGGTTTTGCAAGAAGTCTATAAATCTGCCATAGCAGAAGCAAATGCCTCGGGAGATCCAGATTTGGCCCAAGCGGCGATCAGTGCAAAGATTGCGCTTGATAGTGCGGTTGAAGCCAAAGCCTCCTATAAAGAAGCCGAGGCAAACCTTAAGAGACTTCTAAAGCAACTCCAGGACATCGACTTGCTTGTCCAAGCGTTTGCGAAGGTTAACGATGCTATTGATAGCGTTTCTGATGAATCGAACAGTGAGTCGGCTATCGTAAATGGAAGACTGATGGCGATAGATGCCACATCAAACGAGCCGAGGCCGATTTCTTTGCCTGAACTTGAATGGCTGATTGAAGACGAATCAGATAATACAAATCATCCAAAACTTCTAAGCGCCTCCATCTTTTTAAGATACGGAGATCTGGCTACCCAGTTGACAACCCCCATAAGCGAAGCGTTTGCCAGAGAAGACAAAGCCGCTTTCATAGCCAAGCTATCAACAGGCGCGAAGCTTGACGTTGTCATCGATTTAACGTATGACTCTCAAATCTCCAGCAATGTCCTGAATGGAGCCAAGCTCTGGCTAGCCAAGAACGATGCGATAGCTTCAGCTGTCAACAACTCGAAAGAAGCCCTGCTGAACATATTTGGCCTCAGCTCTGATGCTGAAACTGACGTGATTTACGACACCATCAATGGTCAGCGCCTTGACTTTGCGCCAATAGAAGTCTCTAACGCCCTGGACTATGGAGGTGATAGCAATGAGGACTAAACTCGTTCTTGCTGTCATTTTCATCATTCCTTTAACTGTAACCGTTTATGGCTACTTTTCCAGCGTCGCTGTAGCAGAAGCAATCATTCCGCTAGAGATCACATTTTTGCTCCCGTCAACGCCAGCTTCATCAGCAGGCCTTGACATTGAAGACGATTTTCCAACTTCCAGTTCAGCGCTTGAAGCGTCTGAATGACCGAAACTTTATAACGGAGGGTTCTAATGAGCGAAGACCCCACGCCGGTTATACCTGAAAGTGAAAGTCTTGATGGAGAAAACCCCAGCTCTGACAACGTTGTGCCGTTTCCGAAGGAAGTCATTCCAGAGCAGGAAGAACCCAAAGAATCCAACGCGCAACCAGCTTCCAGGCAACAGCAAGAACCGGCGCATTCTCCTGATCGCACACCTTATCCTCAAGGCTATCAGCAGCCGCAACAAGGCTTTTCTCAAGCGTATCCTCCTGAGTATGCCTATAGCGCTCCCTTGCCTCCGCCTCCAGGATATAAGATGATATTTACTCCTCAAGGATGGGCGTATCTGCCTGTCCAGCAAGCAGGATTTGTCCAGCCTCCACTTGGCCAGTTCCCTCAAGGGTATCTGCCTCAGCCAGGATATTTCCCTCCCCAGGGGTATCAGGCAGGATTTCAGCCCCAACAGGGATATTATCAGCCTCCGCAAGGACAGTTGCCGCCGGGATATCAGCCTCAGCAAGGACAGCTACCGCCAGGATACCAGCCTCAGCAAGGACAATTGCCGCCAGGATACCAACATCCCTATGGACAAGCGTATCCTCAGCAAGAGTTCGTGCCAGTGCAACAGGGATTCTCGCAACCAGTTCCAGGACAGTTCCCGCAAGGCTATCAACCGCCTAACTATCAGAATTATCAGGGGTACCCGAGAACGGATCAGCCTCAAGGATATGCGCCACAACAGGGATTTGTCCCGGTTTCTGAATGGCAGGTTCCAGAAGAAAAGCATTCTCAGGCTCCTGTGGGTTATGTGCCATCCCAGCAACAAAACATGGCACCAATGCCTAATCAATCCTCTCAAGGGTATGCGCCAGGGTATGCGCCACAGCATCAGCAGGGATTTGTCCCGGCTTCTGAATGGCAGGTTCCAGAAGAGAAGTACCAGCCTCCTGCGGGCTATGTGCCGTCCCAGTCTCAGCAGAATGTAGCACCAATGCCTAGTCAATCCTCTCAAGGGTATGCACCGGGGTATGCGCCACAGCAAGAGCAGGGGTTTTACAAGCCTCCGCAGAGACATTTGCCAGAAGGCTATCCGAACGGGCCGCAACCTCATCCTACGTTCCCCTTTCCACCGCGTTCAGAAAATCTGGTTTATAACAGGCCGAGTTCTGATGATGATATCGTTTTGCCTCCGCTTGTCGGGAGAGAAATTCCTAAGGATGAAGCCGAACGGATTGAAACTCCTAAGGAGAACCCAAAAAAGAAGAAGCGCAAAAAGCCTATAGCCATAATCATGGGCTGTCTCTCAGATATCATCTCCAT
>JAISWZ010000204.1 GCA_031270945.1 Clostridiales bacterium
GCAAGCGCTATAATGACGTGCGTGATGGAAGTCCCGGAACACCCGGAAGAGGTTGAGGAAATGCTTGATGGCATTTACGCGGACATTGATGGCGGGGAGCTTGTTGCAGCCAGAAAGAAAACGGACGAGCTGGAGCGTGTTGTTGGGCAAAACTATCCTGAGTTAACAGGGATTAGGATTTCAATAGACTTGGAAGCGTTAGAAAAATGGGAATAACACAACCAGGTTTCCTGTCAGTAAACTTCAGCGCCTCCAAGTCTACCCTAAGTATCTTGATAGTTTACAAAGTTTCGTGTATGATGATTATGGAGGTGGATACATGAAAGAGATAAACTTGGCATCGGTTTTGGCTGAAAGGCGCCGGGAAAAGGGGATAACCCAGGATGAGCTCGCGGATTTCGCGGGAGTGTCCAAGTCTTCCGTGTCCAAATGGGAAACGGGTCATTCTTTTCCTGACATAACAATCCTTCCTGTGCTGGCCTCCTACTTTGACATAAGCGTAGACGAGCTTATATGCTACAAGCCCCAGCTAAGCAAGGAAGAGATAGGGCGGGTTTACAAGAGGATGGCCGACAGGTTCGCCAAGGACAGTTTTGAGGATGTACTTGAAGAGTGCGAGAGCCTGACGAAAAAATATTACTCGTGCTATCCGTTTTTGCTTGAAATCGCGGGGCTGTACATTAACCACGCGGCGATGGCAGATGGGCGCGAGAATCAAATGAACATATATGCGCTGGCTTCCAAGATATGCAAGCGGATCTTGGACAACAGCAAAGAGGGGCGGGTTATAGCCCAGGCGCAGACGCTTCAAGCCATATGCTACACCATTCAAGGCAAGGCGAAGGAAGTGCTTGAGCTTCTTGGAGACGAAGTAGAGCTAAGGATGATGCCAGGAATCCAGATCGCCCATGCGCATCTCATGCTTGGAGATTCAGCAAAGGCGGACGAGGCCATGCAGGCGGATCTCTATCAGAGCGTCATGGGGGCTTTTGGGACAACGCTTACATACATGCAGAAAAACATCACGGACTTTGACTTTGCGTCCGAGGCTTTCAGGCGGGCTGAGGGAATATGCGAGCTTTTCAATATGAAGGCGCTAAACGCCAACAACATGGCGCTTTTGTACGCGGCCGGGGCGTACATGAATGTTTTGGCTGGCAAAAATCAAGATGCTTTGGGCATGCTGGAGAAATACGTGGATGTTTGCTGTGACAACTTTTTCCCTTACAAGATCCATGGAGACGAATTCTTTAACCAGTTAGAGGACTGGCTTGAGAAGAGGTCAAGCTTCATGCCCAGAAGCGAGTCAGTGGTCAAGGAAAGCATGCTAAAGGATGTTTTGATGAGCCAGACATTTGAGGGGCTGCGAGCTTATCCCGAGTTTGAGAGGCTTGCAGACAGGCTCAAGGCTTTAATAGGGGGCGAATAAAGTGGAAGAATTGTTCAAGTACATTCCGTTTCTCATTCCCATCGCTGTGATCCAGCTGGCTCTTCTTGCCTCTGCAGTGGTGCACATATTGAGGCACAACTCATTCCGCTTTGGCAACAGGCTAATGTGGCTCATCATTTGCGTTGCCGTTAACATCATAGGCCCTGTGCTCTACTTTGTGATTGGGAAAGGCGATGACTGATGAACGCGCTGGAGATCAAAGGCATTTCAAAGTCCTTTGGGCAAAAGAAAGTGCTGGATGACATCAGCTTCCAGGTTCCTGAAAACTGCGTTTTCGGTTTTATCGGCGCTAACGGAGCCGGCAAAACCACAACCATGAAAATGATCCTGGGGCTGCTGAAGCCGGATAACGGAACAGGCAGCATCATCGCCTGCGGAGAAAAAGTGGCCTTTGGATCGTCAAAGACCAACAGGCTCATTGGCTACCTTCCTGACGTCCCGGAATTCTACGGGTACATGAGGCCGAAGGAGTACCTGAGTTTGTGCGCCGAGATAGCGGGGCTAGACAAGAAGTCCATAAAGGGCAGGATCAATGAGCTCCTTGAGCTGGTAGGATTGTCTGACGCAAACAAAAAGATAGGCGGGTATTCGAGAGGCATGAAGCAACGCCTAGGAGTGGCCCAGGCGTTGATAAGCGAGCCGAAGCTTTTGATATGCGATGAGCCGACTTCAGCTCTTGATCCCATAGGCAGAAAAGAGATCCTGGATATCTTAAGGCAGATCAAGGGAAAGGCCACTGTTGTCTTCTCTACCCATATCCTTGCCGACGTGGAAAGGATCTGCGACAGGGTCGCTGTCTTGAACAAAGGCAAGATAGCCCTTGAAAGCGCCATAGGCGAGCTGAAGGTAGATCGCAAAAGCAAGTCCATCTCGCTGGAGTTTGACAAAGAAGTGGACGCAGACGAGGTTGCCCGCGTTTTGGCTTCAAAAGGAATGGCACCAGCGAAGTGCGAAATCGCTGAGCGCTCGATAGAAAGCCTTTTTCTGGAGGCGGTGAAATGATCAGACAGTTTCAGGCGTTAAGCAAGAAGGAGTTTTACGAGAGCGCGGCAACATTCAGGCTTTACATTTTACTTGCAGTGTTTCTCCTTTTTGGGATGCTCTCGCCGCTGATAGCCAAAGCCACTCCAGATCTCCTGGCCGCTATAGACACAGGGATGGTCATAGAGATGCCAGAGCCGACCGCCCTGGACTCTTGGACTCAGTTCTTCAAGAATGTCGCCCAAATGGGGATGATCATCCTTGTCATACTTTATAGCGGAATCATGTCAAATGAGTTCTCGAAGGGTACGCTTGTAAACTTGCTTACAAAGGGCTTAAGCAGGAGTGTTGTAATTCTGGCGAAGTTCGTGGCGGCTTCCATCGTCTGGCTTGCCTCCTACCTGATCTGCCTGGGCACTTGCTGGGCCTATACCATTTACTTTTGGGGATCGGTAGAGATCAGCAACGCCTTCCTAACCTTTGCCGCCCCCTGGCTTTTTGGAGAGATTTTAATCGCTTTGCTGATGCTTGGCGGAACCATCTTCTCAAACGTCTATGGAAGCCTCTTCACCTGCTTTGCCGCAGTAGTCGTCTTAAACGCCATTTCCCTCATTCCCAAAGCGTCCAGGTACAACCCAGCCTCACTTGCTGGCGGGACTCTGGCTCTAATAGCGGGAGCAGGCGAACCATCCCAATTCATCCCTGCCATGGTCGTAGGCGCTGTCTTGGCTGCAGGCTTGGTTGTTGCGACGATTGAGGTTTTCAAGAGAAAAAGAGTGTAAAACCAAAAGAGCCGCGTGAGCGGCTCTTTTGGCAGGAAGATTACTGCGACAGTGATGTAGAGTCATGCGGAGAATTGCTGGAGGTATAGGCTTGACAGGAACTTCAAGAGCTTTACGCGCTGGAGAGCAAGCGAAATCCGGGCGCTTATTGAATGTCGAAATATTGATATGTTATGAAATTAACTGTTTGAGCGCTCGTCTATGACGACATAACTGCATGCAACGGATGGTTCAAGAGACCCTTGGCATGGCTGACGCAAATTGTGTTAACGTTTAACTTTGATTATTTCAAAGCATATCAATATTTCGACATTTAGAGAGCCAGGCGCAAATCAAGGCTTTCTTGCAACGGGGCGCTACACCTTTGAAGCGCAGCCGCGCTTACTCACTGGCATCCCTTTAAACCCTTAATTCTTGAAAAAATAAAGCAGGGTGAAAAGTCGACTTTTTCACCCTGCTGAATATAAATTCTGAAAGCGTTCCGTGATTCTGTCGCAAAGAGCATTGATCAAGAAAACACAAACGGTTTAAACACAAGGCTTGGCTAAAGCCTGATTCGCGGTCTTGATGGAGCTCTTGCAGAGGAATCGTTATTCTATAGGAAGAGCTGGCAATGCCAGAGCTTGCCTTGGCCTGCTACGCCTTTTTCACAGGGATGTGAGCTTCCACGACCTTGAGGCCGCTTTCCGCAGTGAAGTACACTTCCAGGTCTGGCCCTTTGGCTCTTTCGTAGCCTGAAGAGGGAAGCCACTCGTTGTAGGCTTCGTTAAACAAGACCGGAACCTGCTCTGTGGGAGCGGCGGTCTCAGCGCTTGTGAACACTGCCCAAATGGTCTTGGGAACCGCTACTACCTTGTAGCCGGTGACATCGCTGTCTGGCTCTTTGAAAGCGCTGATGAGGTACGGGAAGTCAGCGCCATCGGTGTAGCCGGAGATGGCGTTCAAGAAGTGCACTCCGACTGCATCTTCCACTGAGCCGCCGCCTGCTTTGGCAAGCTTTGCTGCCGCGCCGCTGTCCTGCACCTCTTTCCAGAACTCTGAAATCTTGGGTGCTTCGTCAGCGGGAAAGATTTTCTCGATCCCGAAAACCTCAAAAGAATCTTTTTCTTCGAGTCTTACGCTCATAAAATTTACCTCCTTGTTGTAGGTCATTAGGGTTTGGCGTTCCGGCAAAGGGCTTATGCATTTATTGCATAAGAGAAACGCCGCAAATCCCTGGGCACTGTTGTTCACGCATAAGGCTAGCGCTTTGCATGACTTTGCCGCTTGCAGGGTTTCTTGTGCCGCGTAGG
>JAISWZ010000217.1 GCA_031270945.1 Clostridiales bacterium
AAAGCAAATCGGGTTTCAGCCTTTCAATGCCGGAAGAAAAATTCTTCCGGCGAAAAGCGGTGCGGACAAACTCAGGGTGCTTAGCTCTTCGAAAGATGACTGCAAGCCAAGGTAAGAGCCCAGAAGCTAAACCACGGTTTAAGCAAATCGGTTTTCGCCTTTCAATACTGGAAGAGAATCTTCCAGTGAAAAGCGGTGCGGACAAGCCCAGGTAGCTTAGGTTACGAAGTTTCAAAAGATGACAGCTAGACCGGGTAAGAGCCCAGAACCAAAATCACGGTTTAAGCAAATCGGGTTTCCGCATTTCAATACCGGAAGAGAAACTCTTCCGGTGAAAAGCGGTGCGGACAAGCTCAGGCAGCTTAGGCTTTTGAAGTTTTGTAAGATGACCGCTAGACTGGGTAAGCGCCCAGAATCTAAATCACGATTTAAGCAAATCGGTTTTCCGCCTTTCAATACTGGAAGAGAAAATCTTCCAGTGAAAAGCGGTGCGGGCAGGCGCAGGTAGCTTAGTTTCGAAAGATGGCCGCTAGCCCGTGTAAGAGCCCAGAAACTAAATCACGGTTTAAACAAATCGGGTTTCCGCATTTCAATACCGGAAGAAAAATTCTTCCGGTGAAAAGCGGTGCGGACAGGCGCAGGTAGCTTAGGTTTCGAAAGATGACCGCAAGCCTGGGTAAGGGTCCGGAAGCTAAATCTCGGCCAAAGCAAATCGGGTTTCCGCATTTCAATACCGGAAGAAAAATTCTTCCGGTGAAAAGCGGTGCGGACAAACTCAGGTAGCTTAGGTTTCGAAAGATGACCGCAAGCCCGGGTAAGAGCCCAGAAGTTAAATCACGGTTTAAACAAATCGGGTTTCGCATTTCAATACTGGAAGAGAACCTCTTCCAGTGAAAAGCGGTGCGGACAAACTCAGGTAGCTTAGGTTTCGAAGTTTCGAAAGATGACCGCTAGACTGGGTAAGAGCCCAGAATTTAAATCTCGGCCAAAGCAAATCGGGTTTCCGCCTTTCAATACTGGAAGAGAACCTCTTCCAGTGAAAAGCGGTGCGGACACGCTCAGGTAGCTTAGGTTTCGAAGTTTCGAAAGATGACCGCTAGACCGTGCGAGAGCCCAGATACTAAATCTCGGCCAAAGCAAATCGGGTTTCCGCCTTTCAATACTGGAAGAGAATCTTCCAGTGAAAAGCGGTGCGGGCAAACTCAAGCAGCTTAGGCTTCGAAAGATAAGCGCTAGGTCTCCTGGGGTGCCGATGCAAAACTACAAGGCCTGATTTTGCCTATCATAACATAGATTGTTAAGTATACAGAGAATTAAATCGAGTACTGCTTTTTGCGGGACGCGTTTCTACAGGTCGGCCAAGCAGAGTTGTCGTTCATCACGCCTCTGACAAATTGCTGGATCAGAGTCCGCGATAAAGCGCCATGGCTTGGCAGGATTTATGAAATAAGGACTGGCAACTCGGTTCAACTGAGTTGCCAGCCCCTAATTCCACAGCAGATATTATCGTTGCAGAAACATGCCGCACTTATTATCGCTTCCAGATAGCGCTCAAGCGCCGCCTGACACAAGCCAGCGCCTTTTTACCTTTAATCCGGGTAAAGCCGCGAAATCAAATTGGCGATTTCAAATTGCCATTTGATCCCCTTAAGCTTCCGCCTCTCTTCTGTCCAAGCGGCAAACCTTTCATTCAGCTCCGCAAGTGTCGGGTCTTGCATACCGCCCAGGCACTCCCCGCACATCCGGATTAGCTCGCACTCAGCCATGTTCAGCCAGCTAGATTTAGCGGGCGTTGCCAAGAACTCATAGAAGCGGTGGAGGCGCTCAGCGGTTTCAGGCTCGTCCTGGTATACTTCGTAAAACGCTGGAGCTCCACGGTTTGCCAAAGTGCTGGATACAAGCCGGACTTTTTCGCATCCGCTGAACTCTTTGCGCACTTCCAGAAGAAGCTCGGCGTATGTCTTCTTGGAGTGGTTCTCCTTGGCTGCCGCCTTGCACCACCCCGTCAGCGGCTCTATGAACATGAAGAGTGTTCGCTCGTCGTCAGCCGCTATTACGCTCCCTTGATTCCCTGAATCCGGATCATCGGCGTCTGTGTCATTCCTGATAGACAGCAAAAGCTGGACGGGCCTCTCGCTTATGCAAATGAGAGGGATGAGTTTGTTGTACGGATTGAGATACCATCCCATCACCTCATCCATTTCCCATGTGGAGGAGCCGGAGCGCTTGTTCGGGATGCGCCAGTAGTCGCCCATGCGCGGTTCACCTCTTTGGTTTTTTAGATTTTATGGAGCATGCTTATCTTCTCTCCGGGTGAAGCCGTTTTGTCAAGCTGGAGACTTTATATTGCCATTTGATCACTTTAAGCTTCTGCCTTTTTTCCGTCCAAGCGGCGATCCTTTCATTGAGCTCCGCTAGCGTCGGGTCTTTCAGATCGCGCAGGCACTCCCAGCACATCCGGTTTAGCTCGTTCTCAGCCATGTTCAGCCAGGTAGAATCAGGAGGCGTTGAGCTGAACTGATAGAAGTCAGAGAGACGCAAAGCGGTATCGAGGTCATTCCAGAACTCTCTGTAAAACGCCTGGCCTCCCCGATTTGCCAAAGTGCTGGATACAAGCCGGACATTTTCGCATCCTTTGAACTCTTCGCTCAATTCCAGAAGAAGCCTGGCATACGTTTTTATGGAGCGGTTCTGCTTGGCGACAGCCTTGCGCCACCCCGTCAGGGGCTCCATGAACATGAAGATCGCGCACTTGTCGTCAGCCGCTTTTTCACTCGCGCGATCCGGATCAGAGACGCCAGAGTCATCGCTGAACGACTGCAAAAGCTGGACGGGCCTCTCGCTCATGCAAATGAGAGGGATGCGTTTGTCATACGGAAGGAGGTAACATGCCACTGTTGCATCTATTTCATACGTGGAGGGGTCATTGCTCGGGATGCGCCAGTAGTCACTCATGGGCGGTTCACCTCTTTGATCTTATTCATCCCTTTCAGCGCTAGACAGCCTAAACCAAGCAAGCTCGCAGCCGCTCTTGCCAAGCGTTGATATCCTGACCTCAAAAAGTCCTTTGCTTGATCTGAACAGGCTCTTTGCCGTAATGAAATCGGGGCTTTCTGTCAGCAAGAACTCATGCCTGGAAATATTGCCGTCTGAAACGAGTTCGAGAACCAGGGTCAATGGAGCGCTGGATCTATAGCAAAACTCGATCTCTGCCACGTCATCCAACTGAACATATCTATACGCGGCGTAGTTCTCATGTGACAGCGCCAAAATGGCATCCGCCTTCATGCCCTGGGGTTTTTCCTTGATCAAAACAAACCTGTCATCCTCGCGTCCGCCTGACAGCTCGCAAGCCGAATCCGCTTGTATCGTCTCACCGAGCCTGAAAAACCCCTTTGCGCCTGAGGAAGTGCGGACAATAGTGTTTGCGGTGCCGTCATCGTTGAAGGTCAGCTTGTCCAGGTTCATGGTTCTGGTATATCTCTCATAGCCTTGCGCCGCCCTGTGATAGGCCAGGTAATGGGTTCCCTTGAATTCTTCAAAGGAGCCGTGAACGTTGCCTGAGCGGATGAAGTCCCGGGTTTCAACAAAGTGTCCGCCGTATCTCCAGCTGCCTAATTCTAGCGGATTTTCTGAAACCAGGTAGTCCATGCGCGTAGGGACTCTCTCGGTCTTGCGGCATGCGATGTAGATATAGTAGAAATATTTGCCGACCTTCCTCAAAGACGGCCCCTCGAACGGGTAGTAGATTGGATCCGCCGGATCCATGACTGATCTCAGGCTTACCTTTGTCTCTGGAACAATGGTTGAGTAGTCATCAGGATTAAGCTTCCCTATCATAAAATCGAATTGCACCGCGATATATACTGAGTCACCGTCTACAAGCGCGGCGGGATCTATGCACTTCAAGGGCTGCCCCTCAAGCGTAATAAGCCGGACGTTGCCAAACGGGCCGGTTGGGGAATCCCCTTCTGAGATAAGCACGTTTCCGGCGTTAGTGCAAAAAAGAAGATAATACCGTCCGTCCCTCGGGCTCTTGAAAATGTCTGGCGCCCAAAGCCTGGTTCCGCTTCCCCTGGTCTCTTCAGGAATGTCCCAGATAGACAGGGACTCCCCTGCGTCAGTCCAGTGGATCAGATCCTTGGAGTAAATGACATGGTAAGTGTCAGAACACCAGTCGTTCTTTGGCGCTCCTTCCATGTAGCCGTTGGGGTTGTCCCTTGATCCGTAGATGTACAGTGTTCCATCAAAGTCATGGGGCTCTCCGTCAGCTATGAACAGCTTCCAGGAAGCCGGTATGATTGGGTTTTGCCCCTCGTACCCCACGCTTGCGATGCACTGCGACTCAAGCTCAAGACACTTGGCTTTGATAATCGCATCGCCGTCACTTTTGGCCAAGATCTTGGCTTTCCCATTCCCAAGGGAAACAACCTCGGCTACGCTGGGGTTGTCCGAAAGCCATGTCACGTCAGCGCCATCAGGCACGCCTAAGGCGCTGATTTCATGCTCGGAGCCGGCGTCAGCCATGAACGCCGCTTTGTCTAGCCTGAAACTCTTCATGAAGCCCTCCAAGTCTAGCGAGATATGCTTACGAGCGAAAACATCAGGAAACTTCATTCGTTGTTTTCGCTGTTGAGAATCTACCTGCATGAGAGAAAAGCGCAAATGTTTTCACTCGATTACATAATGCAAAACGAGCAATGCACTTTGCATTTTCTAAGCGTATCACAAAAGCGAAGGCCTTGGCAATGCATTAAAGGATCTGTTTATAGCACTTGGATTGGGACCTGGAGCGCCAGAGCTTCTTTCATAAATCATGCGATGTTTGTCGCAGACGTTGACACGCCGCTCACTATAGGCTATGCTTGTCGTGAGATTTCTAAAAGCATATCCCAAAATTAATTTTATGGCTTGTGAAAGTCACGCGTTGAAGCATTGCGATGACTTTCAATGCGCCACTGGCGGAATTTTGGGATATGCTCTAACGAGCCGATATACGTGATGTGGGACAACAAGGCGCTAAAACAAGCGCTCAGAGGGATACTGCCCTATTCACAAAAAATCGGAGCATTCATCCAGGGCTCAATGGCGAGCCGATGGATGGACTAGATTTAAACAAATTCTGGCGCATATGTAAATAGCAGAGAAAAAACCCCCAGCCTCCCTGCCGTGAGCGCCCCGGCCTCCCTGCCCGTGAGCGCCCCGGCCTCCCGTATACTAAAAACCCCTTGTCAACAGACATGAACTGTGCTATGATAAAGCAAGAAACCATGTCGGCTGCCCCCAGCCGAAATCGCGGGACTGTGAAATTAATAACAAAGTCCAGCTAAACTTCCAATTCGGCGAATTATTCACTGACGTTTTGCACAAGAAACAAGCATCATTACTGTAGATGTTTTACAAAGTGATGTATAGAATTCTCGCCGAAATCGAGATAGAATAGTATCAACGAAAGGCAGTCGACCTTTCGGATCGCGAAATTCGCGAGAAATATGTGAACTGTCCCACAAAGAGGTGGCGTAGGCTCAGCTTATGCCGCCTCTTTTTTATATTTTTTGCTGACGAGCGTTCAAATGCAGAGTTTATTGGATCAACTGAGCTGATGTTTTGCTCTGGCCTAATAAACTTTAAGTTTGCCGTTTGCTGGCACGGGACAGACCAAGAGCATATCCCAAAATTATATCCGAGGCGCCGAAAAAAAACGGCGTTGAATCAATCGCCAGGATTTTTTAGGCGCCATTTAGGAATTTTTGGATATTCACAAAGAGCATATCCC
>JAISWZ010000228.1 GCA_031270945.1 Clostridiales bacterium
TGATTTTGGGTCTAAGGTCTTTGCCTGGTTTTGACCTTGCTCTAAAAAGTACTTGCGCAGCGGTGCGGGAATAGGCGACGCCAATGGGTATTGAAGCTTTCAAATCTTTGAGCCTTTGACCTTGGTCCTAAGGTCTTAGGTCTTTAGGTTTTTAGCTTTGCTCTTAAAATCACTTGCGCAGCGGTGCCGGAGAAGGCAAAGCCAAAGGTAAGGTTGCAGGGTGCATTTACGATAGAAACGCGCAGACCGGAATTTACGAAAACCATGATTTTCGTTTTTACATACTTTGTTCAATAAACAGTAATAGGAATCAAGAACTGCCTGTATCGAAAGTTAGTCCGAGGGGCAAGCAGCTTAGGATATCGCGAACAGGCTGAATTATTTGCATAAATTCAGTTCTCATATTTTATCTCCCAGGACATGAACGGCGAAGGCATATTGCAAGTCAGACGGAATCCCGCTATAAATTCCATGGTCGATTATGGTATGCATTTACGGCGAACGTGCAGACTACTAAAACCGTGATTTTCACCTTTTGCATACTTTGTTCAATAAACAGTAATAGGAATCAAGAACTGCCTGTATCGAAAAGTTTGTCCGAGGGGCAAGCATCCTAGGATATCGCGAACAGGCTGAATCATTTGCATAAATTCAGTTCTCATAGTTTAACCTCCAGGATCTGAGCGGCGTAGGCATATTGCAAGTCAGGCAGGATCCCGCTTTAAATTCCATGGTCGATTATGGGTTGCATTTCGGCGAACGCGCAGACAGGATCTCAAGACTTTGCCCCAAGGGCTCCTGGAGCTGGCGAAAAGAGTGGTGTGGCGGCGGCCCTAATGTACGGGGAACAAAAAGAGAAGCGGTTTTCCGCTTCTCTTTTTGTTCCCGTTTTATCTGCTACACTTGAGAGCGTTCGCTCGCAAGCATAACCTTAGCTCCCAAGCGAGCACAGCTTCAAGACGAGATCGTCTTCCGTTTTGATTTCAATGGGCTCGTCTGATTCGACCAATACGATGTCTTCAACGTTTGCGCTTGCTGAGACTGAGTATTTTTCGTCATGCAGGCGCTTTGTCTCGGCCAAGTCGTAGATCTGCATGGATGCAGGGTTTGGCTGCCCAAGCCGATCTGCCAAGACTGCTGCTGGCATGCCGTTGCGGTACAGGTGCAAGGCCCTTGTATGCCTGATGATGCGAGGGGTCACGCAACTGGGAAAGTCGGGGTTGGCGGCCTTTGCGGAGGCTGCGTTTTTCTTGATTATAGCGTCAGCGTTGTCTTCGGACATGCGAGCTATCTCTCCATGTCGGATCGAGTAGAAGAGAGGGATATCCGGCTTTCCTGCTGGGTTGAAGAGAGCCGCGTAGTTATCGTAGAGATCCAAGGCGAGTTCTGAGAGCGGAACTACGTGAGGCTCCTTGCCGCTGGTTCCTGAGAGAGTCACAAACTTCCCGTCGATATCGAGGTCGCCGAAGTTCATGTTTATTAACTCTTTGGCCCTAGCGGCTGTGTCATACATGAGGGACATGAAGAACAGATCCCTGAGCCCAACCTTTTTGCTGCGCTCGGGCTGCTTCAGTAGGAGCTTCACTGCGTCCTCGCTCATATACTGGAAGCCAGCGAAAGCGGAGCTTTCCTGCCTGATGTCTGAAAACGCATTCAGGTGCTTTACCAGGGAGGGATCTATATCGGACGCGTACTTGAAGAATGCGCGAATCCAGATCAGTCTCTGGTTGCAGGTGCAAAGCGTCCATCCTCTCTCCGCCTTGGCGTCTGACAGGAAGTCCTGAACGGCGTTAAGCCCCACGTCTTCGAATGTAAGATCTTCAACGCGTGTGCCGCGCTTGTTTTTGATGTGGTTAAGAAGCATGTTCCAAGTGGAGTGAGCAGCTACGATAGAGCGCGGATTCAGCTTCTTTTCGAGAGTAAGGTGGATTGTGAAATAATCCCTGAAGTATTTCGGGAACCCGTCTTTATAGAGTGGAGCGAGGTTTTCCCGTTCTGACGTTTCAAGGTTAGCCATAAAACTCCTCCTAATTTGCGCAAATGCTTACAATTTCATTGTTTCTCAGATGATGGCATTTGATTCTAGAATTTTATGGCGATATATGGATGCACAGAACGATATGGGCATTTATATTAGAATTTATCAAGCGAAACTAGTCTTTTTATGCTTAATTTTAAAAAGTAAGTTCACTTAAGATCCCTAATAAACAATAGCAAAATAATCACATTCGCATCTACCAACCTGACCAGGGGCGTTTTAAAATTAGTAGGGTAGCCAAGTATACTGACAAATGGTGAGATTAAGAACTTTCTTATCGTTAGCGGCCCGACTGGCTTAGAGCATATTCCAAAATTATATCCGAGGCACCGGAAAAATCCGGCGTTGAAGCATTCGCCAGGATTTTTCCGGTGCCATTTCGGAATTTTGGGATATGCTCTTATGAGTGCGTATCCCAAAGCACCAAAAAGCATCAATCAATTTTGGGATATGCGTCGAGGCGGGCAACGAAAAGAAAATTCCGCATTTGAGCGTTCGTCAGCATAACGCTTTAATAGCATTTGGCTGGTCATGCGTTTTCATTCAATGTGTTGCGAATGAATGTGTGAGCTTGTTGCCCGAGAATATCGAAAGGAAGTGAAATCCTATCCTATCGCCAAAGACAAAACGAAAAATGCCATATGTCATGTTTTTATATTAGTAATCGTCGGTAGATGTCTGGAGGAATCCACATGAAGCACAATGTTTTTAGGAAATTTGTCGCATTGCTGCTAGCTTCGTTATTCGCCCTATCGTGCGTAAGTGTTGTGGCGGCAGCTGAAATTTCAGAAGCAGTCAAAGGCGTGAGCCCAGGATATCTAAGCAGCTCTTCAGGCCTGGCGGGCAACGCCACAGGTATTACCATATCCATGCCATCAGGAAGCGCCAACTACGGGTACCTGTTTGAAGACAACCCATCAGGTGTCTACGACTATTCTTTCGTCATAGAGATGCCTACAAGCACAGACGGAGTATTTGCTGGAAAAGAGCCAGGAAGCGACGTCTTTTCGGACATATACGGATTGCATTTCGGAATCCCGGGTGCGCTTGAGGTTACGCTAAACCCCAGGAGCGTAGTAGAAGGATACTTTGGCGTGAAGGTTGAAGGATCAAGCTATACCCCTAACTATACAACGTACATCGATGTCGAGGGCATAGGAAAAAGCTTCGCGCCCGCCTCGGGAGCGACGTTCGAAGTCAGCGGCGAGATAGACTTGGGGGGCAAGACTGTCTCAATCTACTTCGATGGCATGCTTTACGCGCAAAATTTGCCCATACCCAAGGATGGCCCGATTGACATGTTCACTTTCTTCACGCCAGATAGCCTGGAGTATGACATTGTGGTTCAGGATTTCCAGGTATCCAGAATAGGTGATTCTCAGGATTCCAATGTTCCGGAAGCAGTCAAAGGCGTAAGCCCAGGATATCTAGGCAGCTCTTCAGGCCTTTCGGGCAGCGCCTCGGATGTCACCATATCCATGCCGTCAGGAAGCGCCAACTACGGGTACCTGTTTGAAGACAACCCATCAGGTGTCTACGACTATTCTTTCGTCATAGAGATGCCTACA
>JAISWZ010000268.1 GCA_031270945.1 Clostridiales bacterium
CTCACGGGAATGAACGCGCCAGACAAGCCGCCTACATACGAGGACGCCATCGCGCCGCCTTTTTTCACGTTGTCGTTTAGAATCGCTATGGCGGCTGTTGTGCCTGGCGCTCCGGCTTCTTCAAGCCCCATTTCCTGCAGGATCTCAGCTATGCTGTCGTTCATGGCAGGGGTGGGGGCAAGGGACAGATCGATGGAGCCAAACGGAACATCCAGACGCCTAGACGCCTCCTGGGCAACCAGCTGGCCTAGCCTGGTTATCTTGAAGGCCGTCTTTTTGATCGTCTCGCAGAGGGTCTCAAAATCAGCGCCCCTGACGGATTCAAGGGCTCGCTTCACAACACCTGGGCCGCTTACCCCGACGTTTATGACAACCTCGCGCTCTCCAGCCCCGTGGAACGCTCCGGCCATGAAGGGGTTGTCCTCAACGGCGTTGCAAAACACAACAAACTTTGCGCAGGCGAGAGAGCCTTGATCCTTGGTCAAAAACGCCATTTCTTTGATGATGCCGCCCATTCTCTTCACGGCGTTCATGTTTATGCCGTTTCTTGATGAAGCCAGGTTTACGCAGGAGCAGACCCTTTCGGTTTCAGCCAGCGCCTGGGGAATCGAGCGGACAAGCGCCTTGTCGCTTTCGGTGCTCCCCTTTTGGATAAGGGCCGAGAACCCTCCGATAAAGTTGACGCCAACCTCTTTTGCCGCCTTGTCAAGGATCTTGGCGGTTGAGATATAGCTGTCCGTCCTGCACCCCGCGCCAGCCAAGGCGATAGGAGTGACAGAGATGCGCTTGTTCACAATGGGAACCCCGTACTGGGTGGCTATGGCATCCCCGGTTTTCACTAGATCCTGAGCCAGCGTTGTGATCTTGTCGTACACCCTTTTGTTGAAGTCGTCTAGATCGCTTGACGCGCAGTCCAAGAGGCTTATCCCCATCGTAATGGTTCGCACGTCCAGGTTGGCGTCAGCAATCATTTTGTTTGTCTCAAGAACCTCGCTGAATGATATCATGTTATCGCCTCAAATCCTGTGCATGCTGTTAAAGATGTCTTCGTGCTGGAGCTTCGCCTGAACCCCTATCTCCTCGCCAAGAACCCTTAGCGACTCAGCCAGCTCTTCGAACCTTTTGCTAACGCTGTCCAGATCCACAATCATCATCATCGTAAAGTAGCCCTGCACTATCGTCTGGGAAATATCCAATATGTTTATGCCCTCACCGGAAAGGAACGTGCAGACTCTTGCTATAATGCCCATCTGATCCTTTCCGATTACAGTTATGATGCCTTTCAATGCGCTTCCCATTCCCTTCTTGTATCCCAATTCGCTTAGATATTTGAGATCTGATTTGCCAAGATCGGCTTTTTCCAGCAAGTCAGGCCTTCTTTTAAGGGTTATGGCCAAAGACTGCTTTCGCCTCCAAGAGTCCACGTTCTTATGGTGCCCGGACAGGAGGACTTCAGGCACTTCCCTGCCCATGAAAACTGGAGGCCTGGTGTATTGCGGATACTCCAGGAGCCCGTCCGAAAAGCTGTCAAACTGGTGCGACTCCTCTTTTCCCAAGACGCCTGGCACAAGCCTGGAAACGCTGTCCATGACGGCCATGGCCGCTATCTCTCCGCCTGTAAGAACGAAGTCTCCTATTGAAACTTCTCGCGCCCCAATCTCTTCAAGCGCCCTTTCGTCTATCCCTTCGTAATGGCCGCACAGAAGTATCAGAGCGCTTTCTCTGGCGAGCTCCTCCGCCATCCTTTGCGTAAATGGCTCTCCTCTGGGCGAAAGATAGATGACTGGGGCTTCCTTGCTCTTTTCCTTGGCGCTGGCGCAAGCCGCAACTATAGGCTGAGCCGACATCACCATTCCTGCCCCGCCCCCGTAGGGGGCGTCATCGGCTTGCGATCTTTTGCTTGAGGAAAAAGCCCTGATGTCGATGCAGTCCAAAGTGACAAGCCCGCTTTCAACCGCCCGCTTTATTACGCTAAAATCCATGCAGCCCGCCACCATCTGGGGGAAAAGGCTTAACACATGAAAAACCATGGCTTACAAATCCCTCAATCCGTCAATAAGTTTCACTGTCATCACGCGCCTCTCCAGATCCACGCCTAGAACGCACTGCTTGATGGCTGGTATCATTAGGGTTTTTCCTTTGCTGTTCTTGGCTACGTACACATCATTCGCGCCTGTCTGGATTATGTCATCTATTTCGCCAAGGTCTTCCCCTTCGTCTGTCAAGACCTTAAGCCCATATATGTCCCTGATGTAGTACTCGCCTTCCTCCAAAGGAAGAGCCTTCTCTGGCGGGATCTTGAGCTCCATCCCCTTTAGCCTCTCAGCGCTTGTCATGTCGTCAATCCCTTTGAACTTCAGGACTACGAACCCCTTGTGGTACCAAACCTTTTCTATGGCAAGCGACACTGGATGCTTGCCAGGAAGGAAGCCCTCCACTTCATCCAAAAGCTCGAAGCGGGACGGATCGAATGTTTGGGGCACCACTCTTACATCGCCCTTTATGCCCTGCGTGTTCACTATGTTTCCTATTGAGAAATGCCTCTCGCTCATAGCGCATGTCCTTTCCCTTGCCTAGCCCAGCCGCTTCGGGGGCTTTCATGGCAGAACAATGATAACTTAAAATCGGGCTCGCTGCAACTCTTTCGCCCCATGCGCCTTAAATCCCAAAAGGCTTCCGGAAATCCGGAAGCCTTTGGGGATAGAGCCGGGCTCGCGCCCGGCCTTGAAACTCTGAAGCCTTGAAGCTTTGGCACTTTGCTTGAAGCTTTGGCACTTTGCTTGAAGCTTTGGCGCTTTGCTTGAAGCTTTGGCACTTTGAAAGAAGGTTTTGACATAACCGCAGAATAATTGTATTCTATAGTAGAGCGGATCCACGTGTTGCCTGCAAGGCCAAGGCAGCGGCAGAGCGGATCCACGTGCTGTCTGCAAGGCCAAGGCAGTGGCAGAGCGGATCCACGTGCTGTCTGCAAGGCCAAGGCAGTGGCAAAGCAGATCCACGTGTTGACTGCAAGGCCTAAGACAGCGGCAGAGCGGATCCACGTGTTGCCTGCCTGGTTCCTGGCAAAGCCGGCGCTTCCTGCGACGCTCGCATTAGAGATCAGGCCAAGAGGCGCTTGTGCTACGGACACATCCCGAAATAATGCATGCCAAGAGCATATCCCAAAATTATATCCGAGGCACCGAAAAAATCCGGCGTTGAAGCATTCGCCAGGATTTTTTCGGCGCCATTTCGGAATTTTGGGATATGCACTAAGGCTTTCACAACGCCGAAGCCCGTTTTCGGCTATTTCTGGATATGCCCTCAGCTACCCAAGAAGTGCTTGATCAGGATCTGGGCGCCTATCGCAATCAGTATGAGCCCGCCTATGCGCTCCGCGCTTTTCCTGAATATCTCTCCCGCTTTCTTGCCTATTGCGACTCCAAGCCCTGAAAGCGCGAACGCCACCACGCCAATCACGCTAGACGCGGCAAAAAGGGAAACATCCATTAAAGCGAAGCTGAATCCGACAGCAAGAGCGTCCATGCTGGTGGCAAGGGCCAAGACACACATCCTGCCAGGAGCGAACATTTCTCCGTCCAAGGCCAGCTCGTTTCCGTCATCCTTTGAGAATGACTCCGCGAACATTTTAGCGCCTATAATGGCCAGCAAGCCAAAAGCTATGTAGGAGCTCCACCGCCTTATGGAGTTTGTGAACGCCAAGCCGGCATAATATCCGACCACTGGCATCAAGAACTGGAAGAGGCCGAAATAGAAGCCAAATATAAGCGAGTAGTTTATTTTGTACCGCTTCAGGGCAATCCCGTTGGCAACCGACACGGCAAAAGCGTCAGCCGCCAAGCCAAGCGCCACAAGAAAAATGCTTAATGGGTTCATGCAATCTCTCCCATTCAAATTTTTAAGCCCTTCTAAGGCATATCCCAAATTTGCTCAAAAGGCGCAGGAAAAGGTCTTGGGTAGGCTTTTGCTGCAACACATTCCAAGGCAACAAAAACTTTTTAGGGATATGCACTAAATGCGCCAGTCTAAGCGTAGTAATGAGTGCAAAGGGCCAGACCGTAAAATATATGCGCGATTTGCGCCTTATATTTGGGATTATTGATTCTGGCGCAACAGCCTGGACTGAGAGCAAAACGGTTAGAGCGCTCGTCACTTAAAGCCTCGGTTTTGCGGTGCCAAAGGATTTTGATGGCTACGCTTTTCGCTCGAGTCAACATCTTTGCCCTTCCGACTTTATTCTTTGGAAAACGTATAGATTTTAGCAGGGATCACGGATCTGCCCTAGGGCACTTTCCAAATTTCCTGCAATGGCTTTTCTGAGCCGAAAAATAAATTTTGGAATATGATTTAAGCGCCACGCATTACTCGCGAGCGAAAACATCATGTAAATGCATTTATTGTTTTCATGCATTTATTGTTATCGCTTGTGAGCAATTTTCACTCACTAATATATCGGAGGAATAACATGGCAAGCGAAAAACTCAGAATCTTGAAACTTCTGGAGGAAGGGAAGATAACTGCCGACGAGGCGGCCCGCCTCCTTGACGCCGCAGACCCGTCCAGCTCTTCGACAAGCTACAGGGCGGCGTCATCTCCATCTTCAGGTGCGTCGCCATCATCTGCGTCTGCCAGAGCGTCATCATCGTCAACCTATTCGTCATCCTCGTCTTCTTCATCTTCTTACAACTCCAATGACAGCCGCAGGAGAGCATCATCGTCTTCGGCTGGAGCTTCGAGCGGCGCTTCAGGCGGCCTGGATGACTTCACGTCGGAGCTGGGCAGGAAATTTGAGGCTTTCGCCAGGGATCTGGAGCCAAAGCTTCATAGGTTCAGCGAAACTGTGGCGGAGAAGACATCCGACCTGGCCGACAAGATCTCTCGCAGCCTTGACGAGCCGAGAAGAACAACTTCAAGCTATGCGTACTCATCAACATCCTCAGCCTCAACGTCGTCCGCCTCTTCATCGTCATCCTATCCTGGAACGACTGAGAAGCGCTTTGAGCTGGGCGTGGGTTCAGGCTACAATGAGGTCAACATCTCAGGCCTAAACGGGGACGTGCTCTTGAAAGGCTACAATGGCGACAAGATAACAGCCCGCATCTTTGTGAAGCCAAAACGGCCGAACGCCCCGCTGGAGCTCATGAAGCTTGGCAACAAGTACTTCTTGAATTACGACGAAGACGATTTTGAGAAGGTATGCGTAGACGCCTACATTCCGGAGAGGCTTTTTTCTGTCGCAAACATCGGCACAATAAACGGGGTGCTTGATCTTTCCTCCCTTGAGACTGAGACCATCTCTCTTTCAAACGCCAATGGGCCAACAAAGCTCAAAGGGCTCACTTCAGGCTTTCTCAAGGCTGACTGCAGCAACGGAAGACTGACCCTTTCAGCAATCAGCGCCAAAAACGCGCAGATTGAAAACTTTAACGGGATCATTGACGCTCTGGATCTGGACTGCGCGAACCTGAAACTGGTTTCTGTGACAGGCGGGATAACTGTCAACATCTCTTCATTTACCAGGTTTAACGAGTACATGTGGGACGTTGAGACATCGAACGGCAAAATGACCTTGAACCTGCCGTCCATGCCCGATCTGGGCTATCACATAAAGGCTCAGACAACGCTTGGAAACATAAAGATAGGGCTCAGCAACCTGAACTACATCACCAACGCTTCAACCCATGCCGAGGCCAGGTCGTACAACTACTCGTCTTGCCGCAGGACAGCCAAGTTCGCGCTGCAGACTTCAAACGGCCCGCTGCAGATTTCTTAGAGCAAAAAGCGATCAAAACAAAAGACAAAAAGGGCTTCGGCCCTTTAAGCTACGCGCAAGCTATAAGAGCATATCCCAAATTTCCGAAATGGCGCCGGAAAAATCCTGGCGAATGCTTCTACGCCGGATTTTTCCGGTGCCTCGGATATAATTTGGGGATATGCTCTATACTACAAAGCGATGGCCCCAGGCAGCAGCCTGGGGCGCTGCTTGCGCCCAGGGGATGGTAGCAAATGAAGTTTTTGCTTTTTATAGCCCGCATAGGAAAAGAGGCGGCGAAAGACGACCTGTTCGCCATGGCCAGCCAACTGACGTACAAGATTCTGTTGGCGTTTTTCCCCTTCTTGATCTT
>JAISWZ010000459.1 GCA_031270945.1 Clostridiales bacterium
TTGTGCCATAGGCTACAGCATCTCCAGCTAGCTTAACATAGTCAATGCTATGATGTTCCTGCCTCTTTCCTTGCCAAGCATTCAACTTAGACCCCCCGAGTTTGGCCGCACCGCTTTCAACAGGATTTTTGTCTAGGCAACTTTGAGATTGCAACAATTGGCTCCGCGCTTGGCCATCTGAGCTTCAGGGAAACTCCGATGCTTTCCGAAATCCTTATTTTTTTACCTTTGTGCCATAGGCTACAGCATCTCCAGCTAGCTTAACATAGTCAATGCTATGATGTTCCTGCCTCTTTCCTTGCCAAGCATTCAACTTAGAAAAACTCAAGCATCCCGAGCTTGGCCGCACCGCTACGCACTGGAAGAATTTCACTTCCAGCTTTAAAATCCTAAAGCTTACTCTGCTTAAAGTCGTTTCTCAATTCGACCGCGCCGCTTTCTACAGGGTTCTTATCCGGGCAACCTTTGGATTACAGCGATGGGCTCCACACTTGGCCATCTAGGCTTCAGCAAACCTAAAAAGCTTATACTGCTTAAAGGCATTTTCACAGTTTGGCCGCACCGCTTTCAACAGGATTTTTATCTGAGCGACCTTTGGATTACAGCGATGGACTCTGCGTTTGTCCATCTGGGCAGCAGAGCCTATCAAGCCAAATGGGCTTCTTTTTCAGTTCACCCGCACCGCTTTTCACCGAAGCAATTTCTCTCCTACCTAAAAATCATAGCAGTGATGCCAATCGATGCCTATGTACTCGGCTATGGGCAATAACAACACCAGCAACCGCTTTATGTCTTCATGGCATCCTGACATCTCTCCGTCACCGCTTTTCATTGGAGCGATTAAGTTTAACTTGCATACGTTGGCATAACATCCTCGTTTACTCTCTCACCGCTTTCCAGGATGACTTTCTGGGCAACTTTAGGATTACAGCGAAAGGCTAAGCGTTTGACCAGCAAAGCAGTAACAAACCAAAAAAGCTTATACTTCTTAAAAGCGCATCTCTTTCGATCAGATGTTTATCTGGGCCTTTTGAATTTCAGCATTAGACTCTATGGCCTAAATGCATCTTCTCAGTTCGGCCACACCGCTTTCAACAGGCTGTTTATCTGGGCAACCTTTGGATTACACCTAAGGACTCGTGCTTGACCGTCTAGGATTCATCCAAACCTAAAACGCTTATATCACTTTAGGGCATCTTTCGCAGTTCGCTCCACTTTAGGATCAGCTATGGACACAGCGTTAATTCGGCAGAGCAGTAAAATGGCTTCTTACTCAATTCGCCCGCACCGCTTCAACAGGATGTTTATATTTTCAACTTCAGGATGCGCAACAAAGACCTCCGTGTTTGTTCGTCTGTTAGCCCTCTGAGTCTGCATGACAGCTCACCCTGCTATCCCGCATCGCTTTTCACTGGAGCAATTTCTTAAGAACGCACACAGTGATGCTTATCGATACTTTAGCGCTCGGCTATGGGCAATTACAACTCAAGCAATCTTAAACCGCTTTATGTCTTCATGGCATCCTAACAGATCTCCGTCACTGCTTTCCACTGGAGCGATCATGTTTAACCGGCTTACGTTGGCATATCATCCTCTTCTACTCTCCCGTACCGCTTTCCACATGACGAATTTCAGTCCAAAATCAGAATAGCAAGCCCTCGCGTTGTTTCTTGGAACCGCTTGCTTTAGGACATTTCACTAAAGTCCAGTTGCCTCCATTTGACTAGCGTTAGGTTTGATTGGCAATTAAAATATCAGTTCAATTGCTTGAGTCCAGCAACTGATTCCCCAGTCTAGCAAAAGCCTAAAGCTCTCCCTCACCGCTCTCCAAGATGTCTGTCCGAAAATTTTAGGATTAATTCAATGTTTGTCCGGCAGAGCAGTGGCAAGCTAGAAAACCCCATGCCGCTTAAATACCTATTCTCAGTTCACTGGCGCCACTCCACGCTTGGCCGCCTAAGCTATAGCAGAGTATTTCCCAAAAGTCCAGTCCCCTCTGAAAACTAGCGTTAGGTCTGATTAGCAATTAAATTATCAGTTTCAATTGCCTGAGTCCAACAACTGATTCCCAAGTCTAGCAAAATCCTAAAGCTCTCCCTCGCCGTCTTCCAGGATGTCTATCTGGGCAACCTTAGGATGATCTCAGTGTTTGTCTGGCAGATCAGTGGCAAGCTAGAAAAGCCCATACCGCTTAAATACCTATTCTCAGTTCACCAGCACCACGCAAACTGAAAGCCTCAAAATCATCTTTCCCAGTTCGCCCCCGCACCGCTTACTACTGGATGTTTATATGGGCAACTTTTGGATTGCAATGATAGACTCAGCGTTTGTCCCTCGCAGTGGCAAATCCCAAATGCTTATGGCATCTTTCCCTTTGCCCCCCGCGCCGCTTTTTACAGCAACGAGTTCTTTTTCATCAAAAATGCTCAGTGAGCAACTGAAATTTTTTTGCTGACTTCAACGTAATTATAAATATCCGCTTTGTTTCTCGGCCTTTACGAATTTCCATATCTGCGGATATTCGAGTTGGGCAAACGACATAGGTTGCTTGGATCGGATGCGTTCCTTGTAAATAGTCTCCCGCAAAAGGAGGTGCGCAAAGACCTTCGGGAATTTTGGGATTTCTTAATATAGTCTCAAGCAAAATGTGACCGCAAAGACATACGGTAATTGGTTGGTATTCTTAAGCTGCCTCTTGATTTTCTTCATCAGGAGAAGCGGTGAATGATGATGCAAGATGCTCCCGATTCAGGCTTTTCAAGGGCCGATGCCATCCAAAATGCGAATTTTAGAAGCTGAGAAACGGCCATCGAAAACCACTGTACTCAAGTTCTTATATATGGTATAATTCTACCAAAACAACCAGTTGCCAAAGCATTGCAAGCGGCTTAAGATTGCGATGTGTGACAGGTTCCCGTATAACCACTATTCCACATGGCTAAAGCTCTGAGGGCTAACGGCCATATAGCGTCCAAATGCTGAAGCTTTCAACACCGATGCTTTTAATCTGATCCTAGCTCGAAAGGAGTTGTTTTCCTTGTCCTTCATCGATAAATACGATTCGGGCACTTGGCGCATGGAATCATTTCTTGGCGAAGGCGCCTACGGAAAGGTCTACAAAGTCTCGAATGAAGAGGACTCCAATGAAAAGGTCTACAAAGTCTCGAATAAAGAGTTTGGCCATAAAAGCTATGCCGCTTTGAAAGTCATACCCATTCCCTATTCAAGCTCCGAGATAAGCCAGCTTATGTCTGAAGGCTTGGCAGACGACTCGCTCAACTCTTACATAAGCGCCATGGCAGAAGGCATACTGAGCGAAATAAGGTTCGTGCAGGAATTCCAAGACAGCGCAAACGTAGCAAGCTGCGAGGATTACGCAGTTATCCCCAAGGAAGATGAGCCAGGCTACAACATCCTCATACGCATGGAACTTCTTGAAAGCCTTGAAAATCTCCTGCCAACCCGATCTTTTGGCGAGGATGACGCAATAGCTGTCGGGGTTGACATCTGTCGGGCACTTGAGCTTCTAGACAAGAGCGGCTCTGTTCACAGGGATGTAAAGCCAGAAAATATATTCATTTCAAAGCAAGGACGTTACAAGCTTGGAGACTTTGGCATAGCAAGGCAAATTGACTGCGCGACTTCTGGCATGTCCAAGCGGGGCACACTTAATTACATGGCGCCTGAGGTTTTCAAAAGGCTTGAATATGCTACATCGGCAGACCTCTACTCTCTCGGGCTTATTCTGTACCGGATTCTAAACAACGACAGAATGCCTTTCGTTCCTGCCAATACGGCACCGCTTGCCCAATCCGAGCGAAACAAGCTTTTTGAAAGGCGAATGAGCGGAGAGACTCTTCCTCCCCCGGCGCTTGCGTCTCCTGAGATGTCAAGAGTCATTTTGAAAGCTTGCGCTTTTGATCGTAAAGACCGGTTCAAGACCGCTTCCGAGATGAGAATGGCGCTTGAGGCTTGCAGAGTTTCAAAAATCGTTTTGCCTCCCGAGACTCAGCCAGTTTCAGCTCCTGAACCCAAGCTGGTTCCAGATTCCGAACCCAAGCCAGTTCCAGTCCCTGAACCCAAGCCAGTTCCGGTCCCTGAACCCAAGCCAGTTCCGGTTCCTGAACCCAAGCCAGTTCCGGTTTCTGAGTCTAAGCCAGTTCCAGTTTCTGAACTTAAGCCATCGCTTGAGCCTTCGCCTCCAGATAGGGATCCAAAACGCGCTAAACCAAAAGAGATGTTCTTAATCGGAATGGCTTTGGCAATCCTTATTATTTTCGCAATCATTGCCTTGCCTAAGACAAATTGGCCTACTGCGAGTTCAAGTGTTGATGGTTCGCCGCTTCCGGCAGCAACGGCAACCAACGCGCCAGCTCCAATCGCTGCGCCCTCTGTCGCTGCTACTCCTGTTCCGGCCGTTAAGCACACTATTACCCCTAAGCCTGCCAAGACCCCTTCTCCAACTCCGGTGCCAGAGGTGTACATAGAAATAAAGGGCAAGCAGTTTAGCTCTACGATAAGTACCCTGTCTCTGTCAGGCAGGGAATTAACTGATGCTGACCTTGCAAATATTAAGTCTCTAAAACAACTTTGGCATATAAGCTGCGGAGAGAACTCGATAACCGACCTCAGCCTCTTTGCTGGGCTTGAGCATCTATCGTCTCTTGATTTGCCTTACAATGAAATATCTGACATCGGTCCTATCTCCGATATCACGAGCTTGACCGACCTAACGTTGAAACATAATAAAATTAGTGACATCGCTCCGCTCTCCACTCTGACGAATCTAGCCAGGGTTTCATTGAACGAAAATACAATTAGCGACATCACTCCGCTCTCCGGCCTCACTAATCTCCGAAGCCTTAACCTTGATGACAATCAAATAACTGACCTTAGCCCTCTCGCCAAGCTGAGCGACTTGGTTGCGCTTCAGCTTAGCGGAAACCTTATATCCGATTTTAGCCCTATTGTCAACCTTAACAATCTGGCCATGCTTGATCTCAGCTCAAACAAAAACGTAACTGACTTTAGCCCAATCTCCAAGCTCGATACTTTGGAATTGCTTCTCCTGTCTGAAAACGATATAACAGACATTCACTATCTTTCAGAACTTCGCAATTTGGAAGCGCTTGATCTTGATGGCAACCACATTACTGACATCACCCCTCTATCCGGCCTTGACAATTTGAATACCCTTGGCCTGAATAAAAATCAAATAACCGATTTCAGCCCTCTTTTCAATCTCAGCAACCTGGTATCGCTCACCATAAATGACAACCAAATAACCGACATCAGCCAGTTTTCCAATTTCAGCAACCCGCCAACGATCCATTTGGATCTTGTAAACAACCAAATATCTGATATCAGCTCTCTTTCCAATTTCAGCAACCTAAATTATCTTTACCTGGATAACAACCAAATAACTGATTTGACTCCTTTGGCCGAATTATCCGATTTGCGCACTTTGTATCTCGATGGCAACCCTATCTCCCAAGAACAGCTGAGCTATATCGAAAGCGTTTTGCCGGATTGCTGGATCCACTTTTAAAATGTTCTGCCATATCGCGAAAGGAGTTGTTTCCCTTGGCCTTCATCGATAAATGCGATTCAGGACCTATTCCTGAACATAAGCCATTGCTTGAGCCTTCGCTTCCACATAGGGATCCAAAACGCGCTAAATCAAAAGAGATGTTCTTAATCGGAATGGCTTTGGCAATCCTTATTATTTTCGCAATCATTGCCTTGCCTAAGACAAATGGGCCTTCTGCGAGTTCACGTGTTGATGGTTCGCCGCTTCCGGCAACCAACGCGCCAGCTCCAACCGCTACGCCCTCTGTTGCTGCTACGCCTTCTCTTGCTGCTACTCCTGTTCCAGCCGTTAAGCACACTATTACCCCTAAGCCTACCAAGACCCCTGCTCCTACTTTGACGCCAGAGATATACATAGAAATAAAGGGGTTACAGATTAGTGTTAAGAGTAGCGTCCTGCCTCTGTTTGGCATGGAAATAACTGATGCTGACCTTGCCAATATAAAGTCTCTAAAACAGCTAGAGGAAATAAGCTGCGGAGAGAACTCAATAACCGACCTCAGCCTCTTTGTTGGGTTTGAGCATCTATCCGTTCTTTATTTGCATTACAATGAAATATCTGACATAAGTCCTATCTCCGATATCACGAGCTTGACCGACCTTATGTTGAATCATAATAAAATTAGTGACATCGCTCCGCTTTCCACTCTGATGAATCTGACCATCCTTGATTTGAGCGAAAATGAAATTAGTGACATCACTCCGCTCTCCAATCTGACGAAGCTATCCAAGCTTGGATTGAGCGAAAATAAAATAACTGACCTTAGCCCTCTCGCCAAGCTGAGCGACTTGACTGAACTGATTCTTGGCGGAAACCTTATAGCCGATTTTACTCCCATTGTTAATCTGAATAAGCTGACCAGGCTCGATCTCGGCTCAAGCAAAAACGCAACTGACTTTAGCCCGCTCTCCAAGCTCAACGCTTTGGAAATGCTTACCCTATCTGAAAACGATATAACAGCCATTCACTATCTTTCAGAACTTCGCAATTTAGAAACGCTTCATCTAGATGGCAACCAAATTACTGACATCACCCCTCTATCCGGCCTTGGCAAGCTGAATGGCCTTAACCTGGAAAAAAATCAAATAACCGATTTCAGCCCCCTTTCCAATCTCAGCAACCTGAACTGGCTTTCCCTAAATAACAACCAAATAACCGACATCAGCCAGTTTTCCAATTTCAGCAACCCGAAAACGAGCTATCTGCATCTGAATAACAACCAAATATCTGATATCAGCTCTCTTTCCAATCTCAGCAACCTAAATCAGCTTTACCTGGATAACAACCAAATAACTGACATCAGTGCGCTTTCCAATCTCAGCAGCCTAAGTTGGCTTTCCGTGAACAATAACCAAATAGCCGACATCAGTGCGCTTTCCAATCTCAACAACCTAAGTTGGCTTTACCTAGACAATAACCAAATAACTGACTTCACCGCGCTTTACGCTCTCAGCGATCTAAGAGCTCTCTCCTTGAATGACAGCCATATAACTGACATCAGACCGTTTTCCAATATCAAAAGCCGCCTGGGATCGCTCTATCTGGATAACAACCAAATATCTGACATTAGCTCTCTTTCCCATCTCAAGTTGCAAAGACTTAGCTTGGGCAACAATCAAATCGACGATATTAGCGTTTTGGAGAAGTTCATCGACCTGTTGGCTCTCTCCCTGCAGGACAATCAGATAACCGACATTAGCGCTCTTTACAGGCTCTTTAAGTTGCACACGCTCTACCTGGAAAACAACCAAATAACTGATTTGACCCCTTTGGCCAAATTATCAGATTTACGGAATTTGTATCTCTATGGCAACCCCATCTCCCAAGAACAGCTGAGCTATATCGAAAGCGTTTTGCCGGATTGCGAGATCCACTTTTAAGTTTTGCGCAATACGAATCGCGCCCTGCGCCACAGGGTTTTAACCCAAAGCCACTATACACGAACTTTTTTCTGTGCTATACTTTGATCTGTAATGAACGGCTAGAAAGACTGGCGAGCGGCATGATTTAGAATTTCCTCGTCGTTTGCTCACCAGTGCATCTATGCCAACGCGCAACCCGGCGCATGTCCCAAGCGCGGAAAAGTCCTGGAGCTTTAGCTTCGTACTTTTCCGCCCAATTAGCATGCGCCTATTCAAGAAAGGAGTTGTTTTTCTCTTGTTCTCCATCGACAAATACGATTCTGGCGATTGGCACATAGAATCAGTTCTAAGCGAAAAGTCTTTCACAAAGGTCTACAAAATCTCCAAGCCAGAGTATTATGGCATTAAAACCTATGCTGCCTTGAAGGTCATCCCCGTGCCTCAATCATACTCAGATATCAGCAATCTCATATCCGAGGGATTGTCTAGCGAGATGATCGACCATTACATAAACGACCAGATAAAGTATATAACCGCTCCTGTGCAGCTCATGCAGAAGTTGAGGTATTCGCCAAACATAGCGATCTACGATGATTGCAAAGTCATCCCGAAGCAAGGCGAAACAGGCTTCCTCGTCCTCTTGCGCATGGAGTTTCTGGATAGCCTTTCGGCAGCCTTTTCAAACCGGAAGCTGACCGAGAATGACACAATAAAGATTGGAATTGACATCAGCCGAGCGCTTGAAGCTCTGGCGCCGCATAAGATTGTTCACAGGAATGTAAAGCCCGACAACATATTCTATTCCAAGTCCGGAAACTACAAGCTAAGCGACTTCGGCATAGCTAGGCAAATCGAGGAGTCATCAACCAATTTGTCCGTGAGGGGCACCTACAGCTACATGGCGCCCGAAGTCTACCATAAGCTCAAGTATGACAACTCGGTAGACCTCTACTCTCTCGGGATGGTTTTGTATCGGTTTTCAAACAACGGCAGAGTGCCCTTCCTTCCCAAGACAAAGCCGGAGATGTCCGACCGAGAAAAGGCCCTCCAGCAGCGGCTAAGAGGAGATCCGATTCCAACTCCTCAAGCGGCGTCCCCTGAGCTTGCAAAAATCCTTTTGAAGGCCTTAGCTTATGATCGCAATGACAGGTTTAACTCCCCCACAGAGATGAGAAAAGCGCTTGAAAGAATATACAGGGCGTAAGTTTTACTTGGCTCAAAGACGCCCAAAGTTGCTGCGTCTCATGCCTTTGATCCGGATCCAGATATCCATGCCCGCAATTAACCCTAAAGAAGAAAGGGGTTTTCCCTTGTCCTTCATTGATGAATATGATCGCGGAGAATGGCGCATAGAGTCAGTCCTAGGAAACGGCGCTTACGGAAAGGTCTACAAAATATTCAAAGAAGAAGCTGAAGGCATAAAAACATATTCCGCCTTGAAGGTCATCCCTGTGCCTCAATCAGACTCAGAGATAAGACAGCTCATGTCCGAAGGCTTGAAAGGCGACCAGATCCGCACTTACATAAGCGCCATGGTAGAGGACATAACTCGCGAGGCGCAGCTCATAAAGGCATTCAAGGACACAACAAACATAGCGGTCTATGAGGATTTCCAAGTTATCCAGAGGCCAGGCGAGCTAGGTGCCACTGTCCTCCTGCGCATGGAGCTGCTGGACAAGCTTGAGAAAGTCTTTTCAGAACGGAAGACAAAAGAGAGTGACACAATAAAGATAGGGATTGACATCACCCGCGCGCTTGAGATTCTGGCCCAGCACAACATTGTTCACAGGGATGTCAAGCTGGAAAACATATTCTTGTCCAAGTCCGGAAACTACAAGCTTAGCGATTTCGGCATAGCTAGGCAGATCGATGAATCATCAACCGCCTTGTCCGTGAAGGGCACCTATAGCTACATGGCCCCCGAGGTGTATCATAGGCTCAAATATGGCGCCGCAGTTGACATCTACTCTCTGGGGCTTGTGCTGTATCGGCTTGCAAACAATGGAAGAGCGCCCTTCCTTTCCGCTGTGGGAATGCTGGATCTATCAGACCGGGAAAACGCCTTGCAAAAGCGGCTGAGCGGAGAACCGCTTCCACCTCCTGCCGAAGCGTCCCCTGAGCTTTCTAAAATCATCTTAAAAGCTTGCGCTTATGATCCCAAGGACAGGTTCAGCTCCGCTACCGAGATGAGAAACGCGCTTGAGAAGATAGGCATGGCGTGAGCTTCGCTCACGCCATGCCTTATTAGGAACGAGACTGGGCTGGCTTTTGATTTAAAAACGGCAAACCTTTGAAACAAACAGCCGCAAACCAAGGCATGCCCGCATAGCAGCGCTTATACCAGGATTTTCGCTTCTCTCAGCTTTCTCAAATCCCAAAACCCGCTTTACACAATCTCTAATATATGTTATACTTCGATCCGGAACAATCGACCAGATATCAATCTAAACGCAATTCCAGAAAGGGGTTATCTCTTGTCATTCATTGATGAATACGATTCCGGAAAATGGCGCATAGAATCACTAATAAGAGAAAGCTATTTTTCAAAGGTCTACAAAATCTTCAAAGAGGAAAATGGCTTTAAAACATATGCCGCCCTCGATGTTATCCCTGTGCCTTCCAGCTCAGAGATAGACGCTTTAAAACTCGAGGGCTATGAAGACTCCGAGATCCGTGATTACATAAACTCCATGGCCGAGGACATAACGAAACCGCTGGAACTCGCTATGACACTCAAAGACTCGCCAAACATAGCGGCATATGATGATTTCCAGGTTATCCAGAACCCTGGCGAGCTAGGTGCCACCATCCTCGTACGCATGGAGCTGCTGGAGAAGCCTATGGCATCTTCAGAACTTGCGCTGACCGAAAAAGATATAATCAAGATTGGGATTGACATCAGCCGCGCGCTTGAGTCTATGGCCACTCACAACATTGTTCACAGGGATGTAAAGCCGGGCAATATATTGTATTCCATATCTGGCAGATACAATCTTGCTGACTTCGGCATTGCTAGGAAACTTGACCGTCAATCAGCCGACCTTTCCAGAAAGGGCACCTACAATTATATGGCGCCCGAGGTGTATCGAGGTCTCAGTTATGGCGCGTCAGTAGACATCTACTCTCTCGGGATTTCTCTGTATTGGCTTGCAAACAATCACAGAGTCCCATTTCTTCCCGACAGGCCGACTGCTTCTGATCGAGAAAACGCCATCTATAAGCGGATGAAGGGAGATCCGCTTCCGCCCCCTGCTAAAGCGTCCCCTGAGCTCTCGAAAATCATATTGAAGGCTTGCGCTTATGATCCCAAGGACAGGTTCAGCTCCCCCGCAGAGATGAGAGAAGCGCTTGAGGAAATATACTAGGCGTGAGCTTCGCTCACGCTTTCGTTTTACCTTTGATTAGAGATGAGGCCGGTCGCGCTTTTGCTTTAAAAATGCGAACCCCCGCCCAAGAAACCTAAAACCCGTTTCACACAATCTCTAATATATGTTATACTTCGATCCGGAGCAAGCGACCAGATATCCATGTCAACACAATTCCAGAAAGGGGTTTTCTCTTGTCATTCATTGATAAATACGATTCCGGAAAATGGCGCATAGAATCAGTTCTGGGAGAAGGCGCTTTCGGAAAGGTCTACAAAATATTCAAAGAAGAAGCTAATGGCATAAAAACATATGCCGCCTTGAAGGTCGTCCCTGTGCAATCAGACTCAGAGATAAGACAGCTCATATCTGAAGGCTTGACAGACTCCGAGCTCCGCTCTTGCATAAACTCCAAGGTCGAGAACATAACGAAACCGCTGGAGCTCGCTATGATACTCAAGGGCTTGCCAAACATAGCGGCATATGATGATTTCCAGGTTATCCAGAACCCTGGCGATCCAGGTGCCACTGTCCTCGTGCGCATGGAGCTGCTGGAGAATCCTCTGTCATCTACAGAACTCAAGCTGCCCGAAAGTGAGATAATCAAGATTGGGATAGACATCAGCCGTGCGCTTGAGTCTATGGCCACTCATAACGTTGTTCATAGGAATGTAAAGCCTTTCAATATAATGCAATCCAAATCTGGCGACTACAAACTTGCAAGATTCTACATTTCTAGGATAATCGACAGTTCATCAACCAACCTTTCCATAATGGGCACCCTATTTTTTATGGCACCCGAGGTGTACCAAGCTCGCAGTTACACAGCGTCAGTAGACATCTATTCTCTCGGGCTTTCTCTGCATTGGCTTGCAAACAATCACAAAGTCCCATTTCTTCCCGACAGGCCGACTGCTTCTGACCGAGAAAACGCCCTCTATACGCGGATGAGAGGAAAACCGCTTCCGCCCCCTGCAGCAGCGTCCCCTGAGCTTTCTAAAATCATCTTGAAGGCTTGCGCTTATGATCCCAAAGACAGGTTCAGCTCCCCTACAGAGATGAGAGAAGCGCTTGAGGAAATATACAAGGCGTGAGCTTCGCTCACGCCTTGTATTGCCTTTGATTTGGAACGATGCTGGCCACGCTTTTTTTAAAATTCTAACCCCCGCCCTAGCCTTAAAACAATAGCCGCAAAAGCAAGGCATGCCCGCATAGCTTGGAACAGAGGACTAGATATCCATGTCAAAGCGATTTCAGATAAACTCGTTAGCGGGAACGGCCCGACCTGCTTCTGTGCGCAAAAAGCCATAAAAATTTAGGATATGCACCCAGGCTGGCAACGCTAAAACCTAAACCCGCTTTACACAATCCCTATTATGTGTTATACTTCGATCCGGAGCAAGCGACCAGATATCCATCTAAACGCAATTCCAGAAAGGGGTTTTCTCTTGTCATTCATTGATAATTACGATTCCGGAAAATGGCGCATAGAATCACTAATAAGCGAAAGCTATTTCGGAAAGGTCTACAAAATCTGCAAAGAGGAAAATGGCGTTAAATCCTATGCCGCCCTCGATGTTATCCCTGTGCCTTCCAGCTCAGAGATAAACGCTTTGAGAAGTGAGGGCCTTGGAAACTCCGAGATCCGTGATTACATAAACTCCATGGTCGAGAAAATAACGAAACCGCTGAAACTCGCTATGACACTCAAGGGCTTGCCAAACATAGCGGCATATGATGATTTCCAGGTTATCCAGAACCCTGGCAAGCTAGGTGCCACCATCCTCATACGCATTGAGTTGCTGGAGAAGCCTCTGTCATCTACAGAACTCAAGTTGCCCGAAAGTGAAATAATCAAGATTGGGATTGATATCAGCCGTGCGCTTGAGTCTATGGCCGCCTACAACATTATTCACGGGGATATAAGACCAAGCAACATATTATATTCCAAATCTGGTGAATACAAACTTATTGACTTCGACATTGCTGGGATAATCGACCGTACATTGACCTGCCTTTCCAAAAAGGGCACCTACAGTTTTATGGCGCCCGAGTTGTACCAAGCTCGCAGTTACGGCGCGTCAGTAGACATTTACTCTCTCGGCATTACTCTGTATTGGCTTGCGAACAATGGCAGAGCCCCATTTCTTCCCGACATGCCGACTGCTTCCGACCGTGAAAACGCCATCTATAAGCGGACGAATGGAGATCCACTTCCGCCCCCTGCTGAAGCGTCCCCTGAGCTGTCGAAAATCATTTTGAAGGCTTGCGCTTACTATCCCAAGGACAGGTTCAGCTCCCCTACAGAGATGAGAAACGCGCTTGAAAGGTTAAGCTCTCTCAATCTCTTGTCTTTCATTGATGAATACGATTCCGGAAAATGGCGCATAGAATCACTAATAAGCGAAAGCAATTTCGGAAAGGTCTACAAAATCTACAAAGAGGAAAATGGCTTTAAAACATATGCTGCCCTCAATGTTATCCCTGTGCCTTCCAGCTCAGAGATAGACGCTTTGAGAAGTGAGGGCCTTGGAGACTCCGATCTCCGCTCTTACATAAACTCCATGGTCGAGGACATAACGAAACCGCTGAAACTCGCTATGACACTCAAGGGCTTGCCAAACATAGCGGCATATGATGATTGCCAGGTTATCCAGAACCCAGATGAGCTAGGTGCCACCATCCTCATACGCATGGAGCTGCTGGAGAAGCCTCTGTCATCTACAGAACTTAAGCTGCCCGAAAGTGAAATAATCAAGATCGGGATTGACATCAGCCGTGCGCTTGAGTCTATGGCCACTCACAACATTGTTCACAGGGATGTAAAGCCAAGCAATATAATATATTCCAAATCTGGTGAATACAAGCTTGCTGACTTCGACATTGCTAGGATAATCGACAGTCCATCAACCGGCCTTTCCATAAAGGGCACCTACAGTTTTATGGCGCCCGAGGTGTACCAAGCTCGCAGTTACGGCGCGTCTGTAGACATCTACTCTCTCGGGATTTCCCTGTATCGGCTTGCGAACAATGGCAGAACCCCATTTCTTCCTGACAGGCCGACTGTTTCCGACCGCGAAAACGCCCTCTATAAGCGGATGAAGGGAGATCCGCTTCCGCCCCCTGCTGAAGCGTCCCCTAAGCTGTCGAAAATCATATTGAAGGCTTGCGCTTATAATCCCAAAGACAGGTTCAGCTCCCCTACAGAGATGAGAAACACGCTTGAAATGTTAGGCTCTCTCCCAGAGATGAGAAACGCGCTTGAAATGTTAATCGCTCCCCCAGAGACGAAAAAAGAACCAGAAGAGCCTGAAAAGAAGCAGCGCGGTTTAAGCAATTGGTTTTCCGCGATTTTCAAGCGCAAATCCAACTGATCACGCGAAAGACATGCTTGCGAGGCGGTGAAAGTCCCTGGCTTGCGCCAAAACTTTTTAATGTCGAAATATTGTTTTTATTTGCATTTCTTGAAGAGCAAAACGCTGTCGGCTTCTTGCCGTGACAAAGGGCCCTGGCTTGCGCCAGGGCCTTTAAATGTCGAAATATTGATGTTATTTGTAATTCTTGAAACAAAAAAGCGTGAGCTTCGCTCACGCTTTTTTGTTTTGCCTTTGATTTGCCTTTGATCTTGCCCTTGACTTTGCCTTAGATTTTCAATTAAAAGATTGCAGCTTAATGCGATCACTGCTGTGGGAACGAGGCTGGCGCTGCCTTTATGGTAAGATAGAAGTTTGCGTAAGTCTGCTGAACGTATGGCGTCACATAAAACGTAGCAAGGCCGCAGGTTGCGACAATCAGCAGATTCCAAGGAATAAATGAAAGCTGGAGTATGAAGAGGTCAAGCTTGTGGCCTTCCATGATTCTCTGGCTTTCTTTGAACGCGTCAAACGCCCCGATTCCTGGATGATCCGCTAATATATAGTTCGTCATCGAGTATGACAGCGCTTTTATTATTCCAGGGATAAAAAATAGGCAGCTCCAAAGAGCGGTGAAAAGCATGACTAAAAAATTGGCAAGCAGGGCGTTTATAAGCAATGTTGAGTCTCTAAACCCGATAAACAAGTCATCAAAGGTCACGGGGTGCCCAAACGAAAGCCTGAGGTGCATCCTCGCAAACGCGATGTTCATTGCGCCAATAATCACGAAACCGACCGGAATCGCCACTGCGATCATTTCAATCAAGGCTGAAAACAGCAGGCATACTATGAGAATCCCTACGCTTCCGCTGATCTGTGCCTTGGCGTCTCGTTTCAAAACAGCTCGGTCAATCATTTGCCACCAAACCTTTCTGTTGTCGGTTGTTCCGACAGAAATTGGGCAGGGCAGCTTGCGCTCGCATATGCCTGATCGAATGAAAAGAGCGGTTTTTTTCACTCACTGGCAAAGAGCATAACCCAAAATTATTTTTGGCGCGGGAAAATCCACGCAAGTTTCCTCAGAAGCCCCGCGCCTCCTTTGGAATTTTGGGATATGCATAAGAGCGTCGCCTCGTGCCTTATGTATGAAAACTCATGTCCGAAATCCATTCTATCATAGTTCTCATTCATTGTCTAGTGAATTTCAAAAAAATTATTACTCTTTATATATTCCGCAAACTATTATTGAATAATTACCAAAAAGAACACTATTTACTTTGGTCATTGTTCGCTAAATATTAACGTATTTATGCTTTATCTGATTTAATGCTGCAATCCAAATCTGCTATTGACGCTTTTCGACTTAAGCCGTAGAATTAAAAAGGCGGATCGTGTCGCATTGCGCGTTTCCTGGTGAGCCAGTCTTGATAAAAGCAAGCACGCAAGCAATTCTTACACTTGCTTTTGGCCCATGCTTGGTCCATGCCGCCTTATCCCATTCACGCGCCTATGGCGCAAATCCAACCAGGAGGTTGACTATGAAAAGGAAAACAAAAGCAATAACAGCAGCGCTTCTCGCTCTTTTCCTTGCGCTGCCGGTGGCCTGGAGCCACTTCCCCGCCAAGGCGAACGCCGCTGCCGCATGGAGCGAATCCACCATGTGGTTCAGCAACGAAACCTATCTCGTCCTGAAGGATGATGACAGCCTTTGGGGCTGGGGCCTAAACTCTTCCGGCCAGCTGGGCGACGGATCTGAGACTTTTCAGAACACGCCCGTAAAGGTGATGGATGATGTCGCAACAGCAGTCATGGGAGATACGGCTTGCTTTGCGATAAAAAATGACGGGAGCCTTTGGACATGGGGGAGGATGCGCTTAACCGGAACCTTCAAGCTATCCCCTGCCGCTCCTGAGAAAGTGATGGAAGACGTGGCGTTTGTAGACACCTACTACGGAATAAACGTCGCAATCAAGACTGACAACACTCTTTGGGCCTGGGGCTCAAGCGTATCCGCCCCTTACATCTTCAACATGGAAAAGCTATTGGACAACGTTGAGAGCGCCGGGATAGGCATGGGTTTTATCTACGCAGTGAAGACAGACGGGACGCTATGGCTTTCAGGAGACATGCACGACCTGGTTGAATACCAGGGATCTACCAGGGCCGCCACAAAGGTCATTGACAACGTCTCTTGGTTTGGCCAAAACGCGCTGTCAGACTTCTGCTACGTCGCCCTTCGGACTGATGGAACACTTAGCGGCTGGGATCCGGTTTCCTACTCCTTGACAGATGACGGAATCATAGTCCTTAACGACCATCCAAAGAGGCTGATGGACAGCGTATCCCAGGTCAGGCTTGGAAACAAGCTTACAACAGCGCTCAAAAAGGACGGCTCGGTTTGGAGCTGGACTTCCCAGATCATTTCAGATACTGTCGATCTGGCCATAAGCCCGGTCAAGATGCTGGATTCGGCCAAGTCCATTTACGTGAACAACGGTTTGTCGGGGGCTATCAAGACAGACGGGAGCTTCTGGATCTGGGGGCGGTTCAACCCTCCTTCGGGCTACGCCTTCGACCTGAGCTCAGGCGCTTCCAAAGTGATGGACGGAGTAGCAAGCGCCTTGATCACGCCATCTGGCATTCTGTTGATCAAAGCTGACGGGAGCCTTTACTTTTCTGACTACAACTTCTCTACGGATTCGGCGTCAGCTTACGTGAAAGTGATGGATGGCGCAAAGATTCCTGGGCCCAAGCCCACTAGCGCCGCCCAGCCGACAGTCGCTCCGGGCCTTTCACAGGCTACTGTTTCGCCACAGCCTTTGCCTAGCGTCGCTCCTTTGCCTTCTGGAGGCCCGCAGTCAACAAGCGCTCCATTGCCTTCAGGAGGCCCTCAATCAACCAGCGCTCTTTTGCCTTCAGGAAGCCCTAAACCAACAGGCGCTGGGCCGCTGCCATCCATCACTCCAACCCCGCGCTACAGCTATGGCGCTCCAGATCCAAGCGCGTCGCTTGTCTTGCCGACAGAGCTTCTTCCAGCTGTGACAACTCCCGAGTCGGCTGCAGAGGCCGTGAGGAAGGCGGCATCGGCTTTAACAGCGGAGCAAAAGATGTCTCCTGAATGCATAGACCTTTTGACATTGTATGCGCAGGAGGCGGCTACTAGAGCTACTGTCGTGATCGCAGAAGGCGACCTGGTCATAGACAAGACAACGCTTCTGGCTCTTCAGGCCTTGGGCAAAGCGGCGTCAGACGCGGTTGAAGAGGCGATGATAGCCTCTGGCGTCATTCCAAGGAGAAGCCTTGGCGTGGCGGTGACGCTTCAGACAGCGAATACCGGGGTTTTTGGAATCACAGTGTATCCTTCCGCTTCCCAGGTTGCAGTTGACAGCGTTAAGGTTCTAGCGCCCAGCATCGCGGTAACCATTTCCCAAGAGATGATAAAGTCCTTGGAGAGCCCGGTGAAGATCACGGTAAACCCGCCAGCTTCCGACCAGGCGTACCAGGTGATATTCGACAAATTTGTTGACAGCAACGTTAAGATCTCTATTCCTCCAGCCTCGGGAAGCTTTGAGTACCAAGCGATAGTCAACAAGAGCGGCGACGCTGTTGGAGGAAAATACAATCCCGCAAACAGGATGCTTGAAGCCAGGATCTCAAGTTCCGGAGACTTCAAGTCCCAGGAGAACAAGAAGTCATTCAAGGACATCTTAGACTTGGCCAGCGAGATGCAAACCGCCATAAACGTTCTTGCCTCAAAAGGAGTGATAAGCGGCACAAGCGCTGTCACCTTCTCTCCAGACGCGCCTATCAACAGGGCTGAGATCGCAGCCCTTGTCACAAAGACCCTGTCCAAGCTGAACCCTGGCCAAGACGGGAGCTTCTCTGACGTCTTGCAGTCAGACTGGTACTTTGGCGCGGCTGGCTCCGCCAAAAAGCACGGGATCATGGCTGGCACAAGCGAAAGCACCTTTTCTCCCAAGACCGTCATACCAAAGGATCAAATTGTGGCGGTATCGGCCCGGGTTCTGAGGCTTGAGATGCGCTACAAGGATCCAGCCGACGATTCGTCTTTGGCTAAATTTCTGGATTACAAAAGCTTCTCCGATTGGTCAAGGGCCGATCTTTCCCTAGCCGCAAGAGAAAACCTGTTTGTCCTCAGGGAGGACGGGCTGTTCAGCCCCTCCGATTCCATGACTAGAGGCGACGCTGCTGTTGTACTATACCGCTTGTTTATGAAGATATGGTGAGTCGTTTTCCTATAAAGTGCCTTGTTTATGCGACAGCACATGCCGTTGTCAACATGTTCTAAGATTGGTTTTTGTTGGCGCTTATCGTAAATACAAGAGACAAACGGCTTGTTTTCGAGGTTTTATTGTCTTTTTCTTTAATATTAACTCCTCTTTTCTCCAAGCAAATTTCATAATTCGCTATTGACGGTGAGCCTAATAGGATATAAAATAGAATCACGCTAATTGCGTCGCATTTTGGGATATTGGCGCGACAGGTGCTGTCATTGCGAGCTCTGGATGCCGCAAGGAGAAAAAAAGAGATGATACTAAGGCTGGCGCTACTCGACCCAGACGCAAGATATTTGGAAAAAATGTCCACCCTGTTTGCCAGCAAGCACGCTGCAGATGCCGCTGTTTTCACGTTTACAAGCCTTGAGTCCGCTTTGTCTAGCCTGTCCAACCAGAGCATAGACGTAATCCTGGCCGGAGACCAGTTCGACTTATCAAAGGCGCTGTTGCCTAGCGGATGCGGGCTTGCCTATTTGGTGGACTCAACCGACACTTTGGAGCTTCGGGGCAAGCCTTGCGTCTGCAGGTTCCAGAGGGTTGAGCGCATATACAAGACGGCGCTTGAGGTTTATTCGAAAAATGTGCCTGAGGGCATGCTTAGGGGCGGGAGCGAAAAGGCGAAGATCGTTTCCTTCCTGTCCCCCTCTGGAGGGACAGGAGTCTCGGCGGCGTCAGCCGCCTGCGCCATGCATTTCGGCCTTAAGGATCAGAGCTCTTTGTTTTTGAGCCTGGATCAGTTCGGCATGGCCGAGAGCGCGTTCTTTGGAGAAGGATCCAAGACTCTAAGCGATGTGCTGTTTGCCTTGAAGTCGTCAAAGCGGGAGTCATTGCCTGTGCTTCTTCCAAGCATGGCTAGGCTGGACGAGTCTGGGACCAGCTTTTTCGCGTCCTTCGAGACGGCGCTTGACCTGGCTGAGATGGGAAAGGATGACGCCGCTCTTTTGATCGAGTCCCTAGCTGGCTGCGGAAGATACAAGCACATAATAACTGACCTGAGCTTATCCCTCACGCCTGCTGCGCTTGAGATAATAAGGCTGTCGGACGCGTGCGTCTTTGTGCTTGACGGGACCGAAAAGTCCTTGAGAAAGCTGGATAGGGCTCTGGAGGCGCTGAGCGTTCTTAGCGAGCGGATGAAGGAGCACATCCTGAAACAGCCGGCGGCGTTTTACAACATGTTTCCTTTTGGCGGAATGAAGAGCCAGGTTCTGCGGGATCTGGGCGAGCAAATCCCCATTTCCGGAATACGCAGGCAGATAGTTGAGTACATGAGCGCCCACCCGGCGTTTGAGGGGATATGGCGAGATGCTTGAAGGATTGAGCTCTCTTGGCGCAGAAGAAGAGCTTCGCCTGGTGGCGGAGATAAAGCAGTTGGCGACAGACCGGTTTCCCTTGGCCCAGCTTGGAGACGACGCCTTGCAGGAGAAGATAAATGAGGCGGTCTTTGAGCGGGTCAGGGAAATGCGGCTATCCATAAACGAAAGAGCGTCCATCGCCCAATCAGTATTCAGCTCAATCAGGGGTCTTGGGCTTTTGGACAGCATACTTTCGGATGACTCCGTGACAGAGATCATGATAAACGGGCACAAGAACATTTTTGTTGAAAGAAAGGGAAGCCTCAGCAAGCTGGAGAAGGAGTTTGAAAGCCAATCCAAGCTTGAGGACATAATCCAAAAGATAGTAGGCGCGGCAGGGAGGGAGGTCAACACCTCAAACCCTATAGTTGACACCAGGCTTTCAGACGGATCCAGGGTCAACGTTGTCCTGCCGCCTATAGCCCTATGCGGGCCTACCATGACAATCAGAAAGTTCTCAAAGGTGCCCATGACAATCCAAAGGCTGATAGAGCTTGGCTCTGTCACAAAGGAGATAGCAAGAAAGCTGGAGCTTTTGGTCAGGGCCAGGTACAACATATTTATTTCTGGCGGAACCGGATCCGGAAAGACGACGTTCTTGAACGCCTTGTCCAACTACATCCCAAAAGGGGAGCGGATAATCACAATCGAGGACTCAGCCGAGCTTCAGATTTCAGGGGTTGACAACCTGGTGGGCCTTGAGACCAGAAACGCCAACGCCGCAAACGTTGGCCAGGTAACGATTCGGGATCTGATAAAGGCCTCCCTTCGAATGAGGCCTGAGCGCATAGTTGTGGGAGAGGTCAGAGGCGCCGAGGCGCTGGACATGCTTCAGGCCATGAATACCGGCCATGACGGATCCCTGTCCACAGGGCACGCGAACTCCACCGAAGACATGCTTAGCCGGCTTGAGACAATGGCCCTTCAGGGAGCGGAGCAGATCCCGCTTGTGGCGATCAGGAACCAGATAGGCGCCGCCTTGGACATAATAATCCACTTGTCAAGGCTGAGAGACCACTCCAGAAAGACCATGGCCATAACAGAGGTCGCAGGGTGCGAGCATGGAGAGATAGTCTTGAACCCGCTCTATGTGTTTGAGGAAGACGAAAGCTCCACCCTGGAGAAGGTCTCCGGAAGCCTGGTTAGAACCAGCAACCCGCTAAAGAGCACCTTCAAGCTCCGCTTATGCGGAATCAAAGAGGACATATGATGGCAAAAGAATCTAACGCTCTAGCATCAAAAGCCTTTGAATCTAAGGCCTTTAAGTCTAGCGCCTTTAAATCTAGCGCCTTTAAATCTAGCGCCTACCGGCCGTCCCCGATCCAGAACATGATGCCTGTTTACTCCCAATTCAAGCTTGGCGTAACGGAAACCCTTGTGGTGACAACCCTGGGCTTTCTGGCTGGCGGGATTGTGGGCCTGATATTCTATGGGGGCTTGTTCAAGATCGCGGGAGAGGCCACTGGGGCCACAAAAATATCTGATTTTGTTGTTTTCGCACTTATAGGATTCCTGGGCGCAAAGCTGGTATTGCCAGTGTTCGCCGCCCAGGCAAAAGAGAAAAGGCGGGAAAAGCTGAAGAACCAGTTCCGGGACATGCTAGACTCCCTAGCCGCCTCTTTCGCCTCAGGCATAAACGCGCAAAACGCCTTCGAGTCAGCCCTCAGGGACCTGCTCATGCAGTATTCGGAGACAGACATCATAGTCGTTGAGCTTAAGGAGATAGTTGACGGGCTGAAGCAAGGGATAGCCATAGACGTGATGCTGCGGGACTTCGGGGAGAGAAGCGGAAACGAGGACATCTTGAACTTTTCGGACGTCTTCGAGATCTGCTACCGGAAAGGCGGAGACATCAAGTCTGTTGTAAGGCAGACGCACAAGGTCATAACAGAAAAGATGGCCATAATGGAAGAGATTAAGACAAAGCTCACTTCCAACAAGATGCAGCACACTGTCATGAGCGTGATGCCAATAGGCATAGCTATACTCCTGAAGATGACAAACCGGGCCTTTGCCGAGAGCTTCGTTACCCCTACCGGGGTTGTGGCCAATACATTGGCGATATCCATTTTTGTCTTCGCGTACCTGTATGGAAGAAAAGTGATAGATGTTCAGGCGTAAAGAGAGAAGGTTTTTCTTGGATGCCGTCTTGCTTGTCCTGGCAACCTTGCTGGGAATTGTTTTTATCATCTCAATCTTCGCGGGGGAGCAGCATTCAGGCCTGGCAGCGGGCTTGGATTCCGATTTGCACCCCCTGAGATTTCTTTATGTTTCCGGATTCTTCTTGAGCGGGCTGAAGCCTTTCGCGCTCAAGGGATCCCTTAAGAACTCCCTTGCCAGGGAAATGTCGATACTTCATGGCGCTTACTACCATGAGTACTACATGAGGGCTGCTTGGGCCCAGTTCTTGTCTTTGTCCCTCTTCTCCTCGTTTTCAATTTTGGGGTTGGCCGCCCTTATTGGAGGCGAGATATCATATATCCTGGCTGTCGCTGCTGTTGTTGTCTTGCATCTCATTTGGAAGATCTCAGCAGGCCAGCCTAGGGCTGCTCTAGCCGCAAGAAGAGAGGAATGCCTCTACGAATTTCCAGAGATGGTGACCAAGCTGGCCCTGCTCATCAACTCCGGGATGGTTCTCAGGGAAGCCTGGAGGCTCATAGCTTTCAGGAAAGAGGGCACCATCTACTCACTAATGAAAAAGACCATCGAAATGATGGACAACGGCGAATCGGATGTTGACGCCATACACTACTTTGGCTACATGTCTGACACGCCAGAGATCAAGAAGTTCGCAGGGGCGATGATTCAAGGAATCGAAAAAGGGAACGCCGAGCTTGTCGACTTCCTCATGGGGCAAGCGTCAGAGCTATGGGCCAGGAAAAGGCAGCTCGCGCTTCAAAAAGGGGAAATCGCCGCTGGAAAGCTGGTGGCCCCGCTTGGGCTATCCTTTATAGGCATCATAATAATCGTGGTGTCAGGAGCCCTGCAAGGATTGAAGTTTTAGGCTTAAGCCAAAGCTTCAAGCGTTAATCTAACACAAAAAAATTTCAATGGAGGCATGTCATGACCAAATTGTCAGCACTGCTCATCGCTTTCGCCATCACCGCCCAAGGGAAAGCGGCAAGGTTCCTCAAAGAGGAGAACGGCGACACCAACTTCCTCTCGATCATCATCCTGCTTGCCATAGCGGTTATCGTCGCTGGCGTCTTCATCGCTTTCAAGGATCAGATCATCGGCATGGTGTCGGATACCTTCAACAACTTCAAGACCGTTTTTGACGGCCAAACGACAGGGGTATGAGCCTGAGCCAAGCGATCTTCTGCGCGATGCTCCCTGCGGGCTCAGCCCTGTCCGCGTCTCTTTCCCTGCGCAAAGCCTCAAAAAGCCAAGCATGGCCTTGGGCCTGCTTTGGCGCGTTTTTCGCTCTAGGGGCTGCGACAGGGTATTTCGCGCTTAGAAACGCTTCCGGCCCTTTTTCCTTGGCGGCTTTGGCCATGGCAACCCTGGCGCTGTCATCTGCCGCCGCCTATGACTTTAAGACAAGGCTAATCCCAAACTTCATACCGTTTGCGCTCATAGCCTTGAGAATGGCGCTGTTTGCAACAGAGCTGATTTTTGGCGGCTCAGCAATCGCAAGGATCTTGGACAGCTTTATAGGCCTTGTTGCAAGCTCAGCTCTGCTTCTCATTTCATCCAAGCTGTCAAAAGGCGGAGTTGGCGCAGGAGACGTAAAGCTGTTTGCCGCCCTGGGGTTCATGTGCGGGTTGCGGGCAGTTCTTTCCACTCTTTTGGCCGCTCTCATATTTGCCAGCATTGTTGGGATAGCATTGTTTGCCCTAAAGAAGAAAAGCTCCAAGGATTCCGTTCCGTTTGCGCCATTTGCCGCAGCGGGCTTTTCAGCAGCCGTCGCGCTGGCAATGATATAGCGGACATATATAGTCTTCTAGCATGCTATTTGTATAAAAGGCTAATACGCTCGGAGTTCTTTGAGCAAAAAATTTTTTCTAATATATCTATAATATATTTTTTTCCTAAAGGCCATATTTACGGCCGTTAACGCCGGCGATCAACCCAACTTTGTCAATAGATTTATAACAAGCACGCAGCTAAATTTTAGAAACTAATCCAAGTTTCTTTGAAGCGCCCTTCTTGAGGAAACTTTCTAAACAAATAAACGCTTGGGGGATCGAGCGGCGCACGAAGTCTGCCTGAAAAACGCGTCATTGGCCGATGCCAGCATCGTCCATTGACGGCTTTAACACGGGCAGCATCGAACTCCGCTCATCCCCAAAATTTTATTGCGAGGTATGCCATGAAGCTTTGGAAAGTTCTTGTATCCGTAGCAATAGTTGCGATACTGGGCTTTGGGTGGAGCAAATACTTTAATGATCTCACAGCCAGGGATCTGACATTTGACGAAATGATGGCTATGGCTGATGAAAGCGCGGAGCGCGAATATTTCGACGAGGCTGTGGAGCGGTACAAGAGCGCCTTGTCAATAAAGCAGGACTTGCAGGTTTGGCAAAAGATCAAAGAGACAAGAGAGAAGCAAATCGAGCGGGACTCAGACCGGCCTGACAAGCTGCGGACAAACATGCTTGAGGCGGCGCTGGCGTTTCCTTTGGAAACCTCCTTCTGGGTCACTGCAATTCAGATAGACATCGGCAAAAACAGGCTGAAAGACGCCTTTGGCATTCTAACGGAAGCAATAAGCGCTGGCGCAAAAGGAGAAGAGCTGGATGCCTTGCACAAGGAGCTCCTGTACGCGTTCACGCTAGAAAAGACAGCTTACCCCGAATACCAGCAGTCCCTGTCAGGCGACCTCGGCTTGTTCAACGGCGCCACTTGGCAGAGTCTAGGAGCAAACGGCAAGCTCACCAAGGAATATGAATACATATCACTTCCTAGCGCAGGAAGAAGATACATAGCCAAGGTAAACGGCGAAATGCGCGTATTGGACTCGGCTGGCACGATCAGGGGCCGGGCGGCGGAAAATGGCTTGAAGTCGGGCACCTACAATGACGCCAGCATGATCTACCCGCTATTGGTTGAAGAAGGCTGGATCTACCTGACCAAGGACGGAGAGCGGCTTCCTGGTGTATATGAGATGGCTGGAAGCTTCATAAACGGGAGGGCGGCCGCGAAATCGGATACAGGCTTTGTTATCCTGGACACCTCAGGCAAGCCCATCCAGCATGACTTTGAGGAAATCGCATTTGACCACGAGGGCTTTTATCTGCAGGGAAACATCGTTATCGCCAAGAAAGGCGGGCAATGGCATCTCTATGACAGCGAGTACAACCAAATATCCAGCTTCTCCTGCCCTGGCATCGACATTTGCGTGAAAGGCGGCCTCATCGCCTACAGCGACGGAAGCCTTTGGGGATACGTTGACACCCTTGGCAATGTGGCCATTGAGCCTTCTTTCGAAGAGGCGAAAAGCTTCTCAAACGGCCTTGCGGCCGCCAAGTCTGGCGGCCTGTGGGGCTACATTGACCAATCTGGAAGCTTCGTGATAACGCCCCAGTTCCAGTATGCAGGATACTTGACCCCAGCCGCAACCTGCATGATAAGCTTAGGCAGCTTAGGTGGCAGTAATGGCCTTGACGGCCTTGATGGCCTGGATGGCCTTGCTAGCCTTGCTGGCCTTGAAGTCAGTGATAGCCTCGACGGCATTAGCTTCAATCTTTTGACGCTTCTGAATTACGGGAATAGATGATTTTTCCGGAAAGCCAAGGCTTTGGCTAAAACAGTCTCGAATACTCGCTTTCAAGCCATTTACCTTTAACTGATCGATGGTTGTTTTTACGGATGCTGATGCAATAAATCGCGGAGGTCCATATGGCTTGCAACAAATCAAGGCCCCCTTGGCAAAGCGCGATCCGGCGCTTTGCCAAAAGTTGCCGTGGGGATGTCATAATGCTTGAGTCCATGATTGTTTTTGTTTTGACCATGTTTCTGCTTTTGTTCATACTTTCATTCTTCACCGCCTTGTGCCAGTTCGCCAACATCCAAGTGATAGCAAACGAGACAGCCTCAAGAACCGCCCAGCTCTTCGCGTACCAGGACTCTGACTTCCTTAGCGGATCCATCGGCATGGACAGCGTTGTGGCGGTTGACCTGTACAAGTACATCTTCAGTTTTGGCGATCTAGAGTCCAGCGCCATAGAGCGGGCTTCGGAGTACGCCAACAAACGGATCAAGTCCACTTCCCTGGCGATAATCCGGGAGCCGCCTGTCATAAACGTTGAGTTCGTAAACGACGCCATGTCAAGGCGGCACGCGAAGGTGACCATCTCTGGCAAGTATGACCTTCTGTTTGGCGGCGCGATGGAATACTTCGGGCTTGGGGAATACCTGGACTACACCCATGTCGCATACGCTGACTGCAAGGACTTGATGGACTACATGAACACAGTGGACTTCCTGGATGACATGTCCAAGCAGAGCAGCCAGCTCACCAAAACCTTTGACGCTGTAACAAAGCTTATAAACAGCGTTATGAGCGCTTTCTTGAAACATTGAGGTGTGATGTGAAAAAGTTCATGAACGACATGAAAGGCGCCATGACCCTGTTCCTGGTTCTTCTCATGACCCCCTTTTTGGCGGTGGCCTTGAGCTTGGTTGAGATAAACAGGTATTCAAGCGCAATGACTCTTTTTGACGAAGCGATAGGCGTAGCCGCCAACGCCGCCTTGGCCAACTACGACGAGTACCTAAACGACAGGTTCGGGCTTCACGCCATCACCCAAGATCTGTCCCCCAAGCCCATCTACGAGCTCTACCTAGGCGAGAACACTGACACTTTGGGAGGGCTCCAGGTTGTGCCGGAGAGCACCAAGGCTTACGGCTTGTATCCTTTGTCTGAAGCGCAGATCTTGGACCGCCAGATCCAAGAGTACTGCAAGCTTAACGTGCCAGGCTTGGCGGCCAAATTTGCGCTTGAGCCCTTGATTGAGTTCTTCCAGGAGAAGATACAGAAACAGTTTGAAAAGCCTCTGGAAGTCGCTGGAACCATACTCAAGACCACAGAGGACGCAGCCTCGGGCTTCAGCAACGCCTTAGACTATTGGCAGTCATTGGACAAGGTCAAAGAGCAGAGCAAAAGGATTGAAAGCTTGGTTTACTCCTATGACAGCAGCTATCAAAGCGCAAGCTCAGCCGCGGCTTCATACGCTTCAGCTCTATTGGAAGAAGACTCTGACCTTCCAGTGGTGCGCGAAGCGCAACAGCTCTGGCGATCCAGTCGGGCTTCAGTTTTGTCAAGCGCGGCGGACAGCTACAGGAACATCACAACAAGAGTTCTGGATGAGATGAAAATTTACAGGGATCTGACAGAAGGGCAAGACGAAGCCCTTACCCAGCTGGCCACTAGCTTGACATCCTTCGCTGCTGACTATAATGAAATAACGAGCAAAAAGTCAAAGCTGGAGAGCGATCTGAAAAGCCTGGACGCCACCTCCGATGACTACGCCAAGAAAAAGTCCGAACTCGAAACAGCGCTGAGCATGGCCAATTTAGAGCTTGCTTCGGCCGAAGGCAAGAAAACCTTCGAGACAGAAGAGTATGAGGCGCTCAAGGATATCATGCTTTCTTATTCCCAGGCAACCCTTGACAGCAAGATAGACGACCTCACCATCCAGAACCAAAAAATCAGCTATCTGAGAAGCTCAGTGTACGGCAGCCCCAGCAGCTTTGAAAGCGGCCTCTCCAGCGATTACCACGCCCAGCTAAACGGGTTTATCCCTAGCATGGAAATAGAAAGCCTTCAGGATTTCAAGGCCCTTGAATTCGCGAAGTCCGTGGGCGAATCCTCCATTGGCGCCTATTTTGAGGCAGCCAAAACCTTCTTTGACGCCAGTCTGCTTTTCGAGCCAGAGTACTCCGCAAGCATAGAAACAGCCTATTTCGATTCCCTTCCAGGTTCAGGCTTGTCTGACAGCGGACTGCTCGAAGTCTTCACGCAGCTGGGCGGCCTGTTCGCGGATTTCGGCCGCTTTCAGTTAGGCCTCCAAACCATGAACTATATCTCAAGCCTGAAAAGCGTCATAAGCATATTCGGCCACATAAAGGATCTTATACTGGCAATCATCCAAGTGATCACAGACCTTGCCAGCATTGTGGCAGGGCTTGCAACAGACTTTGGCGCCCGCCTTTACTTCGCTTCATATCTCACCTACAACATGCCAAACCGGACTGACGATGACATTATGACAGGGTTTGAGCTGGATCTGCCAAGCCAGGCCAGCGAAACCAAGTCGTTTATGATGCCTGAGTTCACCGTGCTTTTGGGCGACTTGAAGGCGCTTGCAACTGACGGATCGGACAAGGCCTTCTCTGGGGCTGAGCTGGAGTATGCCCTATGGGGAAGCAGAAGCGAGATCATGAACCAAGCGGCCGTTTTCTTGGAACTTCTCCTGTTCCGGGTCATTTTCAACGTTGTCCCTGTCTTTGCCCAGAGCACAGTGGAGAGCGCTGCCCTATTCACTCCAATGACGCAAATAGTCGCCACCCTCGTGGAGTCATTTGTAGACACTTTCTTGTTGGTAAACGGCGAGTCGGTTCCCGTGATCAAAACCCAGATTTATACCTCCAAAGCGGGGCTAAAACTTTTGCTGGAGAAGGTCTCTAGCGCCATAAACATCAAGGACACCTTGAAAAAGCTGGAAACAACGCTTAGCGATAGCGTTCTTCCTATTGAAGCCACTCCGCCCGGCGCTACCCCCACTCCCGCTCCCAGCTCCGCTGGCCTCCTTGAGCTCGACTATAGGCAGCACTGCCTTTTTCTTGTCCTTATCACGACATCCAAGGAAATGCAAAGGGGGAGGCTGATGAACATAATACAGATGGAGGCTGAAAACAATTACTCTACAGGATTTTCGCTCTTCGACGCCCATACCTTTATATTTACTGAAACAGAAGCCAAGTTCAAGAGCATGCTTCCGGACTTGGCCGCAGACGCCCTTTTGCCAGCAAAGCGGGTTCAGGTCAGGGGGTATTGACGTGAGATCAGGAATAAAAGCAAGATCAGGATTTAAAGCAAAACCAGAGGCTCACTTAAAATCCTATGTAAGATCATGGCTTCGCTCAAGTTCAAGCGGCATTGTGACCCTAGAGGCTTGCATTACGGTCGTTTCCTTTATGCTCCTTATGCTTACGATTTCTACCGCTTTTACAGTCTTTTCTATCCAAAACGCGACCGCTCACGCGCTGTACCAGACGGTTGACAGCCTTGCTCTAGACGCTTACGCCACTTCCAGGGTCTCAGCTGACGTTATTGACACCTTTGACAGCTATCTTTCCTCTGGCATACTCGCTCTGTTTTTCAACACCGAAAGCGATTCCCCCCATTTCATCTCCCAGTCGAAGTGGTACGACAGCGGAGATCTAGGCGATGTCTTGAAGAAGAGATTTGTTGGATACCTGGGCGAGAACGAGGACATAGCCCATGACTTCCTGGTCACCTACAGAGTCAAAGGCGGCCTGTCCGGCCTGGACTTCAAGACCTCGGAGCTTAAGAACGGGGATCTGACCGCTAGGCTTTCTTACACAATCGGCCTATTTGGAGGGCTTGCCGACGTCCCTGTTGAGCAGAAGGCTGTTTCCAGGCTTTTAATTAGCAAGGCCTACGGGAAGTCAAACCCGTAGCATCCCATAAATAAAATTTATTTCCTGCCGCATAAAGAGGCTTGGGCTGCGCCCAAGCCTCTTTATGCGGCAAATCTTGTTTTTAAGGGGAAATCAAGACGAATGATTTAAGGCGAACAAGATAAAATAAAGCAAAATAAGAATATTATTAAACTAAACATTGGGCAAGCGCTACCCATCGCTCATATAGCGCTTGCCCTCGAGCGAAAATATTTGGCCTCTCAGCTCATGTAAATGCTTTCTTATTAGCGTTTTTACAAATCTTTTTCTTTATATTTTTGCTCTCAATCATTCCCCCTAAAATCCCTCCAAGCATTCGATTAGAGATTTTCGGACAGAGTTGCTAATTTTGCGGATAAATGATATCATGATGAAGGACGTCTGCTTTTCTCGATTTATTCTTTACATATACTTGCGAGCACGGGCCCGCCTGGCTCCTAAAGCGGATATCAAGCGCGTATCCCAAATTCCTAAGGTAACGCGGCGAAAGTCATCGCGAGCTTTAACGCGTAACTTCCGCAAGCCATAAATTTGCGATATGCGCCAAGTTCCGGATTTGAGGCTCTCAAGCAAGCGCCAGAAAGTCCTCCGAGGCTTCAACGAGCTAGCCTCGCGTCTTTCGCAAGCCCACTTGGGACGCACTCACAGCTTTCGCAAGCAGACCTGAGCGGAAAGCCAGCTCTTTTCGCACTCTGAATACTAAAAAACATCATCATTGGCGGTGATCGCTTGAAACCAGACTTCGCTGTCGAAACAAACGGGGCCTCTGTTTTTCTGGCCAGCTCGTTTAGCATAAAGGACATTGACAAGACGGCCCTTGGCGTTCTTCGCGCAAACAGGGACATAAAGGGATTGGCGCCTTGCATTGCCATTTTGCGCGACGATGAGATGATTGTGAAGTACGACATTACGTCCAGGAAGACGGCGACTGAAATGCTCAGGAGCGGCGCCAACAAGAAAATGGTGTCAAGCCTCCTCCTGGCCATGGCGCAAGCGCAGCGAGCCACAGAAGAGTACCCGATCGAGACTTGCAACTTCATCCTGAGCCTTGATCGGATATACATGAACCCGATTGACTTCTCCGCTGTCTTGATCTGCGTTCCCGTGGACATAGGCGGCGTGAGCGCGCAAGACATGAATAGGCTTTGCAAGCTGGTGGTCAGCGAAGCGAGCTATGTCGCTGGAGAAGCCATTGACTACGTAAAGCAGATCGTAAACCTTCTGAATTCGCCGGACTTTACCTACCAGCGCCTGCAGTCTGAAATGGAAAGCCTGCTGGCGTCAGCGGACTCTCCTTCGCCAAGGCCGACCCAGCCCAGGCCAAAGCCTCGAGTGCAGGAAGTGCCGCCACAGCCCGAATCGCTGCAGTCCCAAGACTATGCGCCTCAAGCGTATGCGCCCCAAGGGCCTGCGCGGCCTTACCCGACGCCATCCAGGCAACAGAAGTCAGCCCCAGCGCCTCAGTCGAGCGAGCAATTCCAAGAGCAGCCGTCAAGGCCAGCTGCGGCGTCCCAGCCATACCCGACTCCAGCCTGGCAGCAGAAGGCATCCCCAGCGCCTCAGTCGGGCGAGCAATTCCAAGAGCAGCCGTCAAGGCCAGCTGCGGCGTCCCAGCCATACCCGACTCCAGCCAGGCAACAGAAGCCAGCCCCAGAGTCTCAGTCGGGCGAACCCAAGATGACAATGCTTTGGCTCTTGCAGCACTACAGCAAGGAAAACAAAGCAAAGTATGACGCCCAAAAGCAACTGGAGAAGGACGCTAAGGACGGCGCTCCGGCGCCTCAACAGAATTATGAGCAGCCAGCCTCTCAATACAACTTTGCCGTGCCAGGGCAAGCGCCTCCGCAAAAACCGGTTCGCCAAGCGCCTCAGGGAGATCAGTATCGCCAAGCGCCTCAGCCTGATCAGTATCGCCAAGCTCCTCAACCACAACCGGCTCGCCAAGCTCCTCAACCTGATCAGTATCGCCAAGCTCCTCAACCACAACCGGTCCGCCAAGCTCCTCAGCCGCAACCAGTTCGCCAAGCTCCTCCGCCGCAACCGGCCCGCCAAGCTCCCCAGCCGCAACCGGTTCGACAAGCTCCTCAGCCGCAACCGGTCCGACAAGCTCCACAGCCGCAACCGGTCCGACAAGCTCCACAGCCAGAGCCGGCTCGCCAAGCTCCAGCTCCTCAATCCCAGCCGCTGCGGTACCAAGCGCCAGCTCCTCCGCCCGCTCAAGAAGGGCAGGAGACAGAGCTGTTCGAGCCCGATCTTCAGGCTTTCCTAGTCAGGGCAAACGGGGAGCAAGTCTCCATCGACAAGGATGTATTCAACATAGGAAGAGCGTCCTCATTCTCTGACATGCAGATGGAATCCGTCCATGTCGGGCGCCAGCACTGCATGATAGAGCGGGTCAACTCGCAGTTTTTCATCACAGACCTGGATTCCAAGAACAAGACCTATGTCAACGGAAACCTTGTTTGGCCGTACACCAGGGTTCAGATATATGACAAGAACGTGATAAGGGTAGCGGACGAAGAATTTGAGTTCCGCCTGGGATAGCGGCGGCAGAGGGACGAATTGCATGAACTACCACATTTCAGCTTCCACCGACGTCGGCATCCGGAAAAGCGTAAACCAAGACAGCCTTTTTGCCAGGGCCCTGAGAATTGACAGCACCCCTATCGCCTTTGCCGCCGTATGCGACGGCATGGGCGGGTACGCCCTAGGCGAGGTTGCAAGCGCGTCTGTCATCAACGCCTTGACGCAATGGATGCAGACTCCCGAAAACTGGTTCGAGAATGGGAGCGTCAACTTTAAAGCGGTTGAATCCCAATGGACCGATATTGTTCGCAGCCAGAACAGCAAGATAAGGCAATACAGCGCCCAGAAGGGCGTCAAGGCTGGAACCACGGCCACAGTGTTTCTTTCCTCGAACCACAATCACATTGTCATGAGCGTGGGGGACACGAGAGCCTATGAGATAAGCAATGATCGAGTCAGGCAGATCTCAAAGGATCAAACCTATGTCCAAAGAGAGGTTGACCTGGGCCATATATCTCCCCAGGAAGCCAGAACCCACCCCAAGCAGAACGTCCTGCTTCAATGCATAGGCATACTGGAGAATGTAGTCATAAACTTTTGGAGCGAGCCAACCCTGTTCAACTCGGTGTACATGCTATGCTCTGACGGGTTCAGGCATGTGGTGACTGAGAATGAGCTTCTGTCTCATCTTCACCCAAGCAAAATGACAGGCCCAGACACCATGCAAGCCGGCCAGAACCGCCTTATAGATCTCAACAAGGCCAGGGGCGAGCGGGACAACATTTCCGTCTTGACCATCAAGCCCTATTTGTACGGAGGCGAGTAATGCCAACCATTCTAATGATATCTTCTATCGCTGTAGCAGCTCTTGTGATTGCCGCTATTGTCTTTGGCATAAAGAGGCTTGGCAAGAATAGCGAAATTTACGTCGCCGGTCAGGTCATAAGCTCGGATCCGCTGGATCCGCCAGGCGATTCGAGTGTAATCGTCGAGAAGGACATTACGTTTGTCCATACGGACGAGAAGATATATTAACGGCAGAAAACATGAAAAATCGGCTTAAGCCTAATGATGAAAGGCTTAGGTCTAGTGATAAAGGCTTAAGGCAAGTGATCAAAGGCAAACCAAAAAGCTGCGCTAACGCGCAGCTTTTTTTGTGGCCTTTTTGGAGCAGAAAAAAGGCCGATATAGTCGAAAATCCCGGAAATCCAACTTGCTCCAGTTTGAAAAAGCTAACCCTTTCGGCTCTTGACTTCGGATTCCTTACAGGATTATATTAGAGAAGGACAAGGTGTTATGCAGGAACCTGAAAGGGGATGGCGAAGGGCTTTGCTTGATGAGCCTATAAAATTACGCTATTTATCCCTTTCGGATCCGCGCTTAACGCACCAGAAACTTATCTTCTGGCAAGGCGGGATCCGCTTTGCCAGCACGTTCAGAGAAAGAAGGAGCTTCTCATGTTCAAGGAAAAGGTTAGGGTCGTCCAGTACGGCTGCGGCAAAATGTCCAAGTACATCCTCCGCTACCTGCATGAAAAGGGAGCTGAGATCGTAGGCGCCATTGACATCAACCCGGAGGTTGTCGGGAAGGATGTAGGAGAGTACGCCGGATTGGGCAAGAACCTAGGCGTGGTCATTTCCAGCGACGCTGAGAGGGTGCTTGACTCCTCAGACGCCAATGTCGTTGTTATGACCCTGTTCAGCTTCATGACAGACATGAAGCCGCACTTGGAGTTGGTAGCCAAGAGAGGGATCAACATCATCACCACGTGCGAGGAAGCCATCTACCCTTGGAACACGGCTTCACCCATAACCAACTACCTGGATTTGCTGGCCAAGAAGTCCGGGTGCACCATCGCCGGATCAGGCATGCAGGACATTTACTGGATAAACTTGATAGCGGCAGTGGCTGGCGGAGTCCACAGGATTGACAGGATCGAAGGGGCGGTCAGCTACAACGTTGAGGACTACGGGCTGGCCTTGGCGAAAGCCCATGGCGCGGGGCTGACGGCTGACGAGTTCGAGGAGCAGATAGCTCACCCAACTACCCTTGAGCCATCCTATGTCTGGAACTCAAACGAGGGGCTTTGCTCCAAGCTGGGGCTCACAATCAAGAGCCAGACTCAGCGGTGCGTTCCATACTTCTATGAAACGGATCTTTACTCCGG
>JAISWZ010000389.1 GCA_031270945.1 Clostridiales bacterium
CTAGGCCAGCTCCAAGACAGGGGAGAGAAGCTTGAGAGAATCGTATGAATCGCCGCTTGCTGGCAGGTATGCCGGAATGGAGATGAAATCTCTCTTTTCCGAGGACAGCAAGTTCAAGAGCTGGCGCAGGCTTTGGCTTGGATTGGCCGAGGCGGAAAAGGAGCTGGGTCTTGAAATATCTGATGAGCAGATAGAAGAGCTGGCGCAAAACTTGGACAACATAAACTACGAGGACGCCAGCGAAAAGGAGAAGATCCTGAGGCATGACGTTATGGCTCACATATACGCCTACGGGATGCAGTGCCCCAAAGCCAGGCCCATCATCCACCTGGGCGCGACCTCTTGCTATGTCGGAGACAACACCGACATTTATATAATGTCAGAAGCCTTGAAGATCGTAAGGGGCAAAGTTGTGGCGGCGGCGACAAAGATTATGGATTTCGCCAATGAGCACAAGGCCCTGCCTTGCTTGGGGTTCACCCATTTCCAGCCAGCCCAGCTTACTACAGTGGGAAAGAGGGCCACTTTGTGGCTGCAGGATCTGCTGACTGACCTGGACGATCTGGAATACGTCCTGTCTACGCTAAAGCCCCTTGGATCAAAGGGCACCACAGGCACCCAGGCGAGCTTTTGCGAATTGTTCGAAGGGGACTACAGCAAGGCCAAGGAGCTGGACAAGCTCACAGCTCAAAAGATGGGGTTCAAGGCGCCGGTTGACGTAAGCGGCCAGACCTATTCCAGGAAGCACGACAGCAGGGTCTTGAATGTGCTCTCAGGCATAGCCCAGAGCGCGTCAAAGTTTTCAAACGACATGAGGCTCTTGCAAAGCCTGAAGGAGCTGGAGGAGCCGTTTGAGAAAAGCCAGGTCGGCTCTTCCGCCATGGCGTACAAGAGAAACCCCATGAGGTGCGAGAGGATTGCGTCCCTTTGCCGGTACCTGATAGTGGACGCGCAAAACGCCGCCCTTACAGCCAGCGCGCAGTGGCTGGAGAGAACCTTGGACGACTCCGCCAACAAGAGGATAGCCATACCCGAAGCGTTCCTTGCCGCTGACGCCATCCTTAACCTTTATATAAACGTAGCCTCAGGGATTGTGGTCTATCCCAGGATGATAGAGCGCCACATCCAGGAAGAGCTTCCCTTTATGGCAACTGAGAACATTTTGATGGCTGCCGTCAAGCGCGGGGCGGACAGGCAGGAGGTCCACGAAAAGATCAGGGCGCATTCGATGCTTGCGGCGGAGAACGTCAAGGCCAAGGGCGGAAAAAATGACCTGCTTGAGAGGCTTGCGGCAGATCCAGCGTTCTTGATGACCCAAGAGGATTTGTCAAACGAGCTTCAGCCCAGCAACTTCATAGGGTTCGCGGTGGAGCAGACGGAGAGCTACGTCGAGGTCGCAAGAGCCAGGCTTGAGGCTGAAGAGTACGAGGACGATGTGCCGCCTATAAACGTGTAAGAAGGCCGATCTATAATAAAAAAGATGCGTCTGCCCGCAAAAGGGCGGGCGGGCGCAAAGCAAAAATAAATAAAAAAAACATAAATATTGGAGCGTGATTTTTTTGGTCAGAGCTATAGTCGGAGCGAACTGGGGCGATGAGGGAAAAGGCAAGATAACGGACATGTGCGCCGAGAACGCTGATGTGGTGGTCCGGTTCCAGGGAGGAAGCAACGCAGGGCACACCATCATAAACGAGTACGGCAAGTTCGCGCTTCACCAGCTGCCAAGCGGCGTTTTCAGGAAAGGCGCCACCAACATCATTTCAAACGGCACGGCGCTTAACGCGCCTTACCTGATAGAAGAGATCAAAATGGTGTCAGAAGGGCTCCAAGCTCCCGTGAACTTGCTGATTTCAGACAGGGCCCAGCTGCTTTTGGACTTTCACATAAAACGCGACGTCTACGAGGAGGAACGGCTGGCTGACAGGAAGTTTGGATCAACCAAGTCAGGGATAGCCCCATTCTACGCGGACAAGTTCTCCAAGGTTGGAATCCAGGTCTGGCAGATCTACGGCGATGATGACCTGGAAGAGAAAGTGAAGGGCATTTGCCTGAAAAACAGCATCCTTTTTGAAAACCTGTACAAGAAGCCCCCTCTTGATCCGGGCCAAGTGATGGCGGAGATAAGGGAAGTGGGAGAGAAGATCAAGCCTTATGTGGCGGATACGTCCGCATGCCTGAGGCAAGCCATAAAAGAGGGGAAGAGCATTCTCCTTGAAGGCCAACTGGGGGCGCTCAGAGACATAGAGCACGGGATCTACCCGTTTGTGACATCATCATCCACTTTGGCAGGGTACGCCGCTTCTGGCGCGGGCATTCCTCCTTCTTCCATTGAAGAGATCCTGGCTGTGACAAAGGCTTACTCTACCTGTGTCGGAGAAGGCCCATTTGTGACCGAGCTGTTTGGAGATGTTGCCCAAGAGCTCAGAAGCCGGGGCGGAGATGCCGGAGAGTATGGCGCTACCACTGGAAGGCCAAGAAGAGTTGGATTCTTTGACGCTGTGGCCACCAAGTACGGCTGCGAGATCCAAGGCGCCACGTCAGTCGCGTTGACCGGCCTTGATGTGCTTGGCTACCTGGACGAGATACCTGTTTGCACGGCTTACAAGAAAGACGGAAAAGCGCTGGCGCAATCAGGCAGCGGTGTTGCCAGTTTCCCGAACGTTTCAGTTCTCAATCACGCCGAGCCGTCGTACCAGATATTGGCGGGCTGGAAAAAGGACATAAGGGGAGTGGACAAGGAGAGCGAGTTGCCGGATAACGCAAAGCGGTACGTGGCTTTTTTGGAAGAGCAGCTAGGGGTCGGGATATCCATCATATCTACCGGGCCCAAGAGAGAAGAAACGATAGTGAGATAAAAAAATAAAATATAATAAATAAAAAAACAAAAAACAAAAAAAACAAAACCAAAACCAAAGGCAACCCCCGCGCCGCAAGGCGGCGCGGGGGTTGCCTTTTTTATTTCTTATACTTCTAAAATATGGAGGACATCCCTTTAATTAAACATTATATATTAATATTACTTGCATAAATTTGGAGAACGAATCAAGAATAATACCATGTATGAGTTCCTGGGAAGCTCCCTGCGCAAGGGGGTTCTCTTGGGGCTATCCCCGCCAGCATGGCGACGCAAAGGAGAAAGAGGCATGAAAAAAGCGATTTTGGCGTTAGTGATTTCTTTTTGCGCGGCCACTATGGCGTTCGCGCAAACCTACACGGACACGTCTGGGCATTGGGCAAGAGAAATTATTGAAAGGCTTGCCTTGCAGGGAGTGGCGACCGGCTACCCGGACGGGACATTCCGCCCTGACAGCCCATGCACTCGCGCGGAAACAATTGCTATGTACAACAAGTTCTTTAAGGTCGAAGCGTTTGGAAAGCCGAAGTTCTCGGATGTCTTGCCGGATGACTGGCATTTTGTCCAGATCGGGGCGGCGATACACAAAGGCTACGCATCAGGGTTCGCTGACGGAACATTCAGGCCTGACGATAACACCACAAGGCTTCAGGCGTTCTGCATGATCTACAAGCTACTGGGATCCCCTGATGTGGCCAATGTCTCTGCCATAAGGACGCTTGCGGACGGGCACGACATTCCCACTGACAATCCGCTCTACACGCGGGCTGTCTCATACGTGTTCTCCCGGGGGATCGTTGAGCCCTACAAGGACAACACGCTTAGGGTTCTAAACGACATAACCAGGGCAGAGCTGGTGGCGCTTTTGGATGAGGCCGGCAAGGTTCTGGAAGAGCGGGAAGAGCTTAAGGAAGACTTGGTTACAGAGATAACCCCGCCAGCTGAAGCGAAGCCCATTTATCCTGTGACCCTTCCAGCCGAAGCGCCTCCTTGGCGGCCAGTGGCAGAACCGGAGCCAGCGCCAGTTGCTCCGCAAGAGCCCGCCAGCGACATATCTGCGCAAAGCAGCAGCTACAGCGGATATTACGACGGGCAAGCGCCAACACCGACCATCGATCCCAACTCAGCTCACGGAAAGCGCGGCTGGCCAGCGCCGGCGGCGCCTGAAACGAGAAACGGGCGCGTATATTACGGGGATTCAATTTTGAGGACGCAAGCGCCAGCTACCGAGGCACCAGCCGAGGTTCCTGCTACAGAGGCGCCAGCAGAGGTTCCTGCTACAGAAGCGCCAGCAGAGGTTCCGGCTACAGAGGCACCAGTTGCAGAAGCGCCAGCAACAGAGGCACCGGTTGCAGGGGCACCAGCAGAAGAGCCTGCTGCCGAAGCGGCAACTGAGCCGCCTGCAGAAGAGCCTGTTGCGGACGCTTCGGAAGAAACTCCGGTAGAAGCTCCAGTAGAAACTCCGGAAGAAACTCCAGTAGAAGAGCCTGTTGCCGACGCGCCAGCGGATACGGCGGCCGAAGCCCCAGCAGAAACTGCGGCTGATCCTGATGACCAGCTAAGCGCGGAGGGTTTTGAAAAGGCCTTCAAGGCAAGGAAGATATCCGGGGATGTCGCTTTGACCGAAGATTACGAGATCGAAGCGGACAAGACCCTTTTAAATGGCTCAAACCTTGTTCTTTCTGACAATGTGACACTGGACGTGCCTGCGGGAAGATCGTTTGAGATTGAAGACGGCGCCCAGATCAGGGGCGGCTTGGGCTCAAAGATAAGAGTGAAATCTGGCGGAGAGCTGGATATTTGGGACGCGGGATTCGACTTTGCCGGAACAGGCGTTGAGTTTGAGATTGAGTCAGGCGGGACTGTCAGAGTAGATGGAACCGTGTTGATAGGCTCGAACGCAAACGCGACTCTCGCTTTGCTGGAAGGGACTTTGTCTCTCAAGGGCGGAATCTATGAGCTTAGAGACGCCGAGCTTGAGGTGAACAGCAACTTTGTCATTCACAACGGTGAAAGCTTGGCCTTGCTTGGAAGCTCGCTTGTGGTTGTGAAGGCAAGCCTTCTTTTTGAAAGCGGCGCCCTTATATCAGCGGCTTCAAGAGACAGCAACATCATTATCAAAAACGGGGC
>JAISWZ010000496.1 GCA_031270945.1 Clostridiales bacterium
GCTCGCAAAAGCCCGAGCAAACTAGTTGAAGCGTTCGCCAGGATTTTTCCGCTGCCATTTCGGAATTTTGGGATATGCACTTATCTTGCATTGAACACCAGCACCGAATTTCCTATCGCTATCGCGTCGCCTTGCCTCAGCGCATGGCGGCTTGTCTTCATGCCGTTGACGACAGTGCCGGATTGGGATCCTTGGTCAACGACGAAATACTTGCTTCCTTCGAGAACGATATCGCAGTGGTGCTGGGCTACCAGCTTGTCCTTGAACAGCACTATTGTATTGCGGCCGTCATTGCCAATGCTTGTCGTGCCTTCGAAGACAAGGTACTCTTTGCCTTCAAACGCGCCACGGACGACCTTGAGCCAGGCTTGTTTTGCGAACTGTTCCAGCAGTCCGATGCCCAAGCCGATAAAGAGCCCGATCACGACTATGCCAATCGCTCTGGAAAAGGTGCCGGTATCGCTGACTGTGACAGCGAAATCGAAGATGAACCCTCCCAGGAAGCCGCCAGCAAGCCCGCCTAGGGAGCAGAAAAGGAGGCGTCTTGATTCAGGCTTGATTAGTCCTATAGAAATGCCAACGCCAAGCCCAATGATTGACCAGCCAAGACCCCTGGCCATTGCGTTGGTAAAAGTGGAGGCCTCGTTTGAGTGCAACGCATTATAAATCGCCTCTGCGGCATAGCCACTGGCAAAGCCTATGGCTACAGAGATGCCTGCGCCGATCAGTGCATACTTGACGGCTTTCTCCTTGGATCCGTAATATGCGCCTTCGCCAATGCCCAGGAACAATCCCAAGGACAGGGCGATGATCATTGAGAAGATCGCGGCAGAAATTTTAGCGGCAGAAATGGTTGCTTTCTCGATCTCATCATCAGTCAAATGCACTTTATTTTTGAGTATCTCGAACTCCGACAAGAATTTCTTGTATTTAGCTTCATTAACTATTCCATCTGGGTCGTAATAAAAGTCCTGCCAGTACTGCTGGGCATCCGCTAGCTCGTCCTGCCCCATCAATCGCAGCATGGAAACTGTGCCTATGGGGGCATGCAATGATTCGGACAACGCGAACCCTAGCAAGGCGCCAATGAACGCCCAGAGGATGCCTTTGACCAAGATGGTTTTGTAATTTATGCGATTGCCTTTTACAAGCCCGCCATGAGACATCGTTTGCATCCGGGCTGCGCTTGGTATGAATTCGATGTCCTGCAGCTCTTCAGCTGTGATCTCAAAGTCGTTATCGTCAGTTTTCTCAATCGCTGGAGGGGCGGGAAAACTGGCTTGCACTGTATCAGGGATTTTGGGTTCTGAATCGTCCGGGAGCTTGTTTTCTTCGAATATGTCCTTTGTTTCTTCGAAGATGTCCTTTGTTTCCTCTTTGATTCCATACGCTTCCTCTTTTATGACATTTGTTTCCTCTTCTATGACATTTGTTTCCTCGTCTTTAGGATGGTGTTCTCCAGCATGCAATTCAACCGTTCCGACAGGGAACATGCGCTTGTTTTCCAAGGCCCATTTCGCTGCCTCAAAAGACAGAGGGGAGTATGAGTTCCAGGACTTGTACTGAATCATGTCGCCTATGTTAATGATGATATCGGAGAGCGACTCGCCCGCTCCCCATATGTCGCCTATGCAAATCAGGCCGTCCTTGAAATTGGGATGCCAGATCGGAGTCTTGATTTTGCATACGGGCTTCAGGCGTGGATACTCCAGGTGGAGGAGGATCTCCGCTTCATGCCGCCCGAGGGTTTGAATGCGTCCATCGGGCAGCAGATAGATGCCATTGACAAAGTATGTTACATTATATTTTTCAGGCGGCTCCGCGCCGACTGGAGTTACAACGATGTACCTATGCCCAGCAAAGTCTTTTTTGACCTGCTCCCAGTCAGAAGCGATCCGCCGCAATCTCGCTGTCATTTGCCAAGGCCTCCTTTTAGAGCATATCACCGGAATTATTTTTTGATATGCTCTGGAAGCATATCGCCGGAGCCATAATATGCACTTATTAGAACAGCTTGTCTGAGTCGGCGGTGAACTCAAAATGGGTTGACTTCGCGCCTATGCGGCCTGAAACAATGTGAAGCGGGGGAATGCCGATCTCCGCGACGGTTTTGTGGAGGAAGGATTCTGTGCCATCCAGGGAATGAATGCTGTCAAACATCATGGATTTTTTGCATTTCGGGCAGGTGATCGCTTGTTGGCTCAGCTTATGGATAGGAGTGAACAGCTCCTTTGTTTCTCCGCAAGAGCAAGAGGCGAAAGTTCCTATGTCCCTATCGAAATCCACGACTGCGGCTTCTCCCATCTCTTTCTTGATGTTATTTACCAATCCTAAAAGCGTCATCGTCCTTGCCGACCACGGTCTTTCCTCGATGCTTTCGTATGTGTCATGGCTCATGCAGTCAGGCTTTCTCTGGTACGTGACTATGTATGAGTCATGGGTAAGCCCATTGAAGACGTAGCATTTGCCTGACAATGTCGGCAAGCCTCGGTCGCTATGCAGGATTTTGAGCATTTCCTGAACTTGGACGCCGGCTATGATGGCTGAGGACGTAGGAGTAGTAGGAATTTTTCCTTCGTACATCTGCTCATGCGTGAGCAAGGCGCAGGACTTGCGCTTATTGATCAGCTTCCAATCCATATCTGTCATTGTGCATTCATAGCAGGCGCCGTCTGGCGGGGTGAAAACGCGGGCAAACCCGTTGAGCGCTTCGATGGCCCCATCTATCCACGGGATATTAACTTTGTAGCAGGACTGGTTTATGGCAAGCCTCGCCTCGCGGTTATCCAGCCCGCCCAGGACAACGTTCATTCTGCGAAACACGCCTAGGCCAACGTCATCTATAATATTTATCGTCAAAGCTTTCGTTTTGACATCAGGGTTCATCTCCATAGCGCGTTCGGCGGCGATCTCGGCTTTATAGCGTCCTACGTCCTTTTGCCGAAACAAAACCGAGCGTGTTAGGTTACTGGTTTCAATGCGATCCATGTCAACGACAAGGATCCGGCCTACGCCAAGGAGCGCGAGATCTTTTATCAGCTCGTTGCCGATTGCGCCCGCGCCGACGACCATAACCTTGGCATTGGCAAGGCGTTCCTGGTCCCACCAGGGTATGAGTCTGAGGCGGTCGTACTTGTCTTCTTGGAAATCGCTTCCCGATAATTCAAACTTGTTTGCCATTGCCGACCCCCGCAGTTATCTCAGGCTGAAGTCTCAGGACATCGCCATCACGTATTCCAGCCTCACTCAACGTCTGAACCTCCAGCAGCTGGCGTCCGGTAACCTTATGGATGAACTTGTAGCTTATCTGGTTTCCGTCTGGGCCTACGGACGGCATGCTGATTTTCTCTATCAGCTTAACCATTATGATTCCGCACTTTATGTCATCGGGCAACCCGACTTTCTGTTCCTTATTGCCTGTAGCGTCAACAATTATTACATTAACCTTAGCCATGCCAACATCTCCTAATTAATATCAAAGGTCAAGCTATCTGAGGCTTGATCCCGAATCTTTAACTTCATACGCATACCGTCTGTTTGCCTCTTCTACCTTTTTCGCTTGCTTTGCATTGTTCACGAACGCGCCTATCAGGACGGCAACGATAACTGCGCAGGCGACAACAATTGGAACAATGGATTTTTTGCTTCTTTTCACGCTCCAGCCATTTGGCTTTTTTCCAACTTGAACAGACGAATAGACGCATAGCCCGCATGCCGGGCAAAAGTCATCCCACTCCTGCAACTTCGCGCCGCATCTTTTACAGGTATCAGCGCACTTGCGAGCGCCGCATTTGGGGCAGAAATCCTGGCCATCGCTGAGAGGCGTCCCGCATTTGCCGCACACATCGGTAAAGTTTGCGCCTTGCGGCTCATGCCGCGCTTCAGAGCATCCAAAGGTCGTACACCCCTTGTTTTCTTCCCAGCAGCTCCTGTGATGGGGCATTCCGCAAGCGGGGCATGCCACCGCTTCTTCATATGCGCCAATCGCAGTTTTGCAGAACGGGCAAACCTTTCCGGTGAACTTGCTCATGACAGTTCCTCCCGTTATATGTTTCAAAAGATTTATGATTGAGAGCGGTTGAGCGCTCGTCAGTTTAGCCCATTTTTTAGCACGTTGATGTAGCCTGACAGTTGATAACGGCGCGAAAAGACTATGTAGCTTGAAAAACTTCTAAGAGCGCGTCCCAGATTTTGGTCCAGCGAGTTACGGCATGAAACTTCGCGGCAAACTCGGGATGCACCTTTATGTCAGATCCCTTGGGCAATCAAGCTCCCTCAAGGTCATAATACATTATTTTACTGTTTTACGGTCAGCATTAGCTTATCATAATACGTCAAATTCAGTCAATAGTAGCAATGAGGATTAAATGGGATAATATGCATTAACTTAAGATTTCATAATCTGACAGAAATCGACTAGGCATATTTTTCAATATTCTGCTGTAGAATTGGCGAGACTTGGCAGCGCGTAGATCACGGCAACTTTGGGGTTTCTTAAGGTGTTTTTCTGTTTGACCGCACCGCTTTCGTGTTTGGCCGTTTGGGCCTCAAAGAACATCTTTCTCCGTTTGCCCGCACCGCTTTAGACAACAGCAAGCTCTAGAAATCAAAACCATCCCTGATCTATTATCGGAGAATTGTTGTATCAAATTTAGGCTGACGAACGCTCAAAAGTAGAAAAATCTTATCGCTCCGAGAAAAAAGAGCCTCTGAATGCGACCAGAGGCTCTCATCGCTATGAGTCCGGCGAAATGGCAGATGCATAGCCCAATCACTGTCGCAAGCTGAGAAAGCAGAACAGCCTTCCGGAGGATACTTCCCTAACTCCCTTAGTTGGCATCTGTGCCACCCTCTTCAGAAGTCGCTGGGGTTTCGTCGTTCATGTCGTTTGGCATTTCACCAGTTTCAAGGGACTCTTCGCTTTGCGTTGCCTCGCCTTCAGGAGACTCTGCACTTTGCGTTGGCTCACTTTCAGGAGGCTCAGCGCTTTGCGTTGTCACGCTTTCAGTAGACACTTCACTTTGCGTTGACTCGCTTTGAGTAGACACTTCGCTTTGCGTTGACTCGCTTTGAGTAGACACTTCGCTTTCTTGGGGTTCCGGAACCACCGGATTCGTTTCCTGTCGTTGCCTATATTCGAGAGCTTGCATTGCATCCAGCTCCGCTTGCATATCTATTATCTTTTGTTCCATGCGGCTAAGGCTCAGGTTCGCCGCATTAACGATGGTTTTCTGTTGGTTTTGGAGCTTGGCGATTTCCTCGTTCATATCTGACATTTGCCATGTCAACAAAAATACCGCGAGGAACAGGGATCCAATGGCTATCCCAGCAATGGGGCTGCTCCTTGAGCTCTTTGCTGGTTCATATTCTTCTCTATTCTCAGCGAGCGACGCAATTGCCTCCCCGGTTTTATCGAACACGAAGAAGCCGCTGGCGCGGGTTATCTTGTTCTCGCGCCAGATATAGATGCCTTCTATGTTCTGAATCGGGTCTACCACATAGGCGATTTGATTTTCGTCCTTAAAGAAATTTGACTGGATAAACTCATCATACTCCGAGAGGAATATCCCAAAGTTTGGATGAGTATGAATCCAGCCAACGATTTTTTGTCCCGTATATTTCTTCGCCATTTCTTTATGGCAACAGCTCCAAGTTTCATGCGTGAATTTGAGCGTATTGGAAGTTGCTTCGGCATGCTTCGCTTCCAGAAATCCGTAAATGATAATGCTGGTTTTTCCAAACTGCTCTACAGTCCTTCCAACGAGCATGCCACCGCTCTCTACAGTTGTTTTGCCTTGGGCGAACCGATGGATCTCCTTATATGCTGATTGCAGAATGTAGACTGTTTTCTTGGAATCCGAATCGCTCTCGCCAATAAGTTGAATGTTTTGCGGCAATCTTTCATCGATGAACGCGTTACTGTCATTTCTCTTTCTTGCCATTTTGGTTATTGACACTATCAATCACCCCAGTGTTTCAATATCTAAGAGCATACAGCAAAATTTACCCGAGGGGATGCTTTGCGTAATTTTGGGATATGCTCTAAATCAGTCTTTTGATAGCGTTCTTACTATCTTTAAAGCCCGCGAGCGAAAGCACGAAAAATTTGATCTTTGCTTCGCTCGCGTAACAGCTCTTAGTGCATATCCCAAAATTATATCCGAGGCAGCGGAAAAATCCGGATGTTTGCTCGCAGAAGCCCGAGCAAACTAGTTGAAGCGTTCGCCAGGATTTTTCCGCTGCCATT
>JAISWZ010000518.1 GCA_031270945.1 Clostridiales bacterium
CACTTTCCGTGGCTGGAGTTTGGCGGGAATGAGATATGTTCTTCGCTTATCCAGGCTTCGAGCCGGGATCCTTACGACAGCGAGTATGTGCGGGGAAACCTGGAGCAATTCAAGGAAGCTTTTGCTGCTTCGATTGAGTCGCTTGAAAAGCTGTTTAACCGGTACAGCCTAAGCGTTCAGGATCTTTTGGACGTGAAGCTGGATCGGGATCGGTGGGTGCTGGGTGGGGGGCCGATATACAAGCGGGGCGGAGACAGGACGGCTCGAATCAGCGACAACGAGTCTTACAAGTTCAAGGACGGGATCTGGACATGCACTAAGGTCGGGGCTTCCCAATTTGAAGCCTCGGTCATAAGCTACATCTGCCAATGTGTTGAAGTCGGGCTGGCAAAGGCAAACGGTGACAAGAGCAAGGTAGCGCCTACGATATCTCTGCCCATGGACTGGGAAGGCGTAAGCGCGAAGCGGCACGCCATAGGATGCGTATTGCGGGATGAGCTATTCAAGCCTGTGATACGGCAGGCTAGCGCCGGGTTGAACGCTCCTGAGTTCAGGCCATTGCCTGGCCCGATAGTTAGCGCCAGGGAGATCGGGATTACGCTGCATGTGCAGTCATCGCCGCAGAAGATTTTCGCGCTTGCGTCTTTAGCCCTTAAGAAGTTAGAAGGAAAAGCTGCAAATTCCTACAATCCGGGCGAGCTGCCAATGGTGCCGATTTTTCACGCCATGACAAACAGCCAGGTGCGGTGCTACGCAAACTGGAAAGCCGGATATGTTGCTGGGTTTGGAGATTCAAAGGCCGGGAGCTTTATAGAGCCTTTTGTGCGGCTTCGGGCGTTCGAGCTGATATGCGAGCCTACGACTGATTCTTTGACTGTGCTGTCACAGATGTCTGATCTTTTGAACTACACGCGGGACAACGGAGATGGGCTTTATGTCACTACGCAGCTGGCCAGGTGGATAAAGGACTATTACATTTCAAGAAGCTGCCCGGTTGAGTTTGACATATTCATAAACCAGACCGGAGTTGAATGGTGCTTTCCTTCGATAGCGGTATCCTCCAGCTCTTCAGAGGACTGGTTCAAGATATATGAAAACATCTTGAACTACAAGCCCAAGAGAGAGCTTGGGATTGTGGCTGAGTGCTTCAACGAGGCCATAAGAGAAATTGAAATGGCTTTTTCTTCAATAGGGATATCTTTTAGGGGGTTGTTCGCGGAAAAGCAGAAAAACGGAGCGACTGCCCGGGTCTTGTTCCGGGAAGCGGTGCGTCCTGATCCGAAGCCTGTAGCGCCAAGGATATCGTTGGGGCCTTTGGACACCTACGCCAGGAACGGAGACAGCTGGCTTTGCGAGTCGGAATCGGTTTTGCGGCTTCAGTCTTTGGCGATACTGGAGTACATTATCCAACGCGTTGACTGCGATCTGGACAAGAGCACGCCTCCTGGCTCCTTGGTCCTTCATATGGAATGCATTGACGGAGCTTACAACGCTGAGACTTGCGCAAAGGCTTTAGGGCTTTTGCGGTCAAAGGTTTTTGAGGACGCTATCGACCGCGCAGTGACAAGGATAACAGGCAGCCATGCGGCTGTGGCGGCCGCAGCTGCCGTTGCTGTTCCAGAAGAGCCAGAGCCCGCCAAATTTCACACGGACTACGTTTTCGAAGAGGACGAGTACCCTGACGATCCTTTGGAAAAACCCTTTGACTCCCTTTGGGGCTATGTGGACATGCCGCGCAAGGCTGAAGCGGCAAAGCCTGCGGCCAAGCCAAAGAAAGCGGCCGCAAAGAAGCCTGTTGTGACAGTTGATCTGGCGAAGCTGGAAGAGGCTAGGCGGGAAGCGGCAGAAAATACTGAGAGCCTGAAAATAGCCAACGAGGAAGAAGAAGCGGTTCCAGAGCCAGTCAAAAAAGCAAACGCTGCGCCGGTACTGGACAGCGGCTGGGCCGGATTCTCCACGGGCTTGACCGATGATTGGGCTAGCGCTCTGGAAATCATTGTCTCCGGCGGGCCGAAGAAAAACCTGATCGAAGTCGCTTCCAGATCAGGCGTGATGCTTGAAGTCATGATAGAATCCATAAACGATCTCGCTTTGGAATGCACGGGAGACGTTATAATGGAGTCCGAAGGCGGCAAGGTTGTGGTATTTGACGAGTACGCCGAGGATGTCAAGAAGGCGATCAAAGCAAGGAAAAAGAAGAAGAAGTAAGATTAAGAGAAAGTGCTGGCGCTTTAGAGCTGCCAGTATACAAGAAAGGAGAGCCGGGCAATTCGCCCGGCACGGCTAATGAGCGAAAAACGACCTATGAGCGACAAAGTGCCAAAGCGCCTAGCGAACACTATCATGTCCGCCCTCAAGGCTGGAGTTACGCCTAGGGTAGGGTTGGAGTACATTGCGGTGGGGCGCAGGAACGAGATTTCGTCGCTGCTTCACGACGTGGACATCATAATGGATGGAGGCGGGAGCTTCCGGTTCATTGTTGGGGAGTACGGCAGCGGAAAGAGCTTTCTTATGCAGATCATAAGGAACTACAGCATGGACAAGGGCCTGGTGGTGATGGACGCTGATCTGTCGCCGGAGAGGAGGCTTTCCGGAAGCGGGAAGGGGCTTGCCACTTACAAGGAGCTTGTCAAGAACATGTCGGTGAAGACGAAGCCGGACGGCGGGGCATTGCCTTTGATACTGGAGAAATGGATATCTTCGATACAGGCTGAGGTGGCGGCTGAGACCGGGCTTGATGTCGGATCGAAGCTCTTTGACATGGGAGTCCACAAGAAGATAATGCTTATCGCAAGCGAGATGGAGTCCTTGGTAAACGGCTTCGATTTCGCGAAGGTGATACTGGCGTACTACGAGGCGTACCTGGCTGGGAACGATCAACGGATGTCGGCGGCTTTGCGGTGGTTCCGGGGAGAGTACACGACCAAGACAGAAGCGAAGAACGCTCTGAACATAAACCTCATAATAAAAGACGACAACTGGTACGACGTAATAAAGCTCTTCTCGCTGTTCATGTACAAGGCGGGGTACACCGGGCTTCTGGTTTGCCTGGACGAGCTGGTGAACGTCATGAAGATCCCTAACGCTGTAAGCAGGCAGAACAACTACGAGAAAATGCTGGCGATGTACAACGACATCCTGCAAGGGAAGGCGGCGCGGCTTGGCGTGATAATGGGAGGGACCCCTCAGGCTGTCGAGGATCCGCACAAGGGGGTTTTCAGCTACGAGGCGTTACGGTCGAGGCTGGCGGAGGGGCGGTTCGCCAAAGAAGGGTTGAAAGACCTGCTGGCGCCGATAATACGACTTACGGCTTTGTCCCAGGAAGAGCTATACGTTCTCATGGAGAAGCTGGCGAAGATCCACAGCGACCTATACGGGAGCGAGATGACGATATCCCACGAGACGCTTTTGCTGTTTCTCAGCAAGGAGTACCAGAGGGCTGGGGCTACGACTAGGCTTAACGTCAGGGAGGTAACCAGGGATTTCATCGAGTTCTTGAATATAGCGGAGCAGAACCCGGACAAGGAGCACGGAGAGATCCTGGAGGATCCGGAGTTCTCTTACGCGAAGCCTATCGTCGGGGATGAAGAGATTGACGAGCCATTCGCGGAGTTCGAGGTGTAGCCATGAGCGGCTATGACAGGTTGGCGCCGTTCATCCAGGACTATATTTTTCGCAACCGTTGGGAATCTTTGAGGGATGTGCAGGAGGCGGCATGCGTTGCCATATTTGACACCGACAAGAACCTCCTGCTTTCCACAGGGACAGCTTCGGGAAAGACCGAGGCGGCGTTTTTGCCGACTTTGACGCTGGTGACCCAGGATCCTCCTGACTCGGTGGCGATACTTTATGTCTCGCCTTTGAAGGCCTTGATAAACGACCAATTTTCCCGTTTGGAGAACCTTTTGAAGGAGAGCAAGACGGCGGTATGCAAATGGCACGGGGACGCGCCGGCGGCGGCTAAGGCCAGGCTTTTGGCATCGCCTTCTGGAGTTTTGCAGACCACTCCTGAGTCTTTGGAGTCTTTGCTGATGAACAAGCGCCCGGAATGCAAGCGCATATTCTCTGACCTTCGGTTCGTGATAATAGACGAGGTGCACCACTTCATGGAGTCGCCTAGGGGGGTGCAACTGATATGCATCCTGGAGCGGATACAGAGGCTTTCAAAGTGCAATCCAAGGCGGATCGGGCTTTCGGCTACCCTTTCCGACACGGCTTCGGCTGAGCGGTGGCTTAACGCCGGGAGCGGGCGGGAATGCGTCACGCCTAAGGTATCAGGCGGATCTAGGGTTGTGGCTCTACGGATGAAACGATTCATCTGCTCAGAGCAGCTTTCGGACGAGGAGCTGGAAGACCTGAACGACAACGACGAGGCTGACGCGACACGGACAAGCGCTGAGGTATTCAAGTCAGCCACCGTTGATCACTGCAGGTATCTATACTCTCAGACCAGGAACAAGAAGGCTATCATATTCGCCAGATCCAGGGCAGAGGTGGAAGACCTCATAAGCGGGGTCAAGCGGGTGGCTGAGATGGAGAAGTCAAAGGACATCTACTACACTCACCACTCAAGCATATCGGCGGCGCTTCGCGAAGAGGCTGAGGCGGCGATGAAAAACTCTGACGAGCCTACTGTTATAGGCGCCACTTTGACCCTTGAGCTGGGGATAGACATTGGAGCGCTGGATCGGGTTATACAGGTCGGAGCGCCTATCTCGGTTTCAAGCTTCACCCAGAGGGTTGGCAGATGCGGGCGGAAAGGGCAAAGATCAGAGCTGATATTCACGTTTGTCGAGAAGCCTCCCAAGGCTTTTGAAGAGCTGGACACCATCAACTGGGAATTTGTCAAGTGCGTTGCCGTGATCGAGCTATACCTGAGAGACAGATGGGTTGAGCCGGCATTTGCTCCTAGCTTTCCGTACGGAATACTGTACCATCAGACCATGTGCCACTTGGCTTCAGTAGGTGAGGCCACGGCGCCGTCATTGGCTCAGAACGTCTTGTCATTGTCAGCGTTTTCCCATGTGCCGCTGGAAGACTACCGGGAACTTTTGAGCAATATGCTTGAGATCGGGCATATAGTCAGATCTGAGCGAGGGTTCATGGTAGGCAAGGACGCCGAAAGCAAAGTGGCGTTTTATGAGTTTTTGTGCGTCTTCGAAAACAGCGTGGAATACACTGTCAAGCACGACGTGAAGACCATAGGCACCATTACTGGGCTCCTTCCTGTTGGGGTCAGGTTTGCCCTGGCGGGCCGCACATGGGAGGTTGTCACCATTGCGGAAAAAGGGAAGACCATTTTTGTCAAACCCGCCGCAGGGAGACGGAGAACCAACTGGGTTTCAAGCTACAGCGGCACAGTGCATCCTGTGCTTGTGCAGAAGATGAAAACCATACTCTCCTCGGACGAGAAGTACGGATACCTGTCTCCGGACTGCCAAGAGCGGCTTGACGAGATCAGGAATATCTGCAACGAGAAAGGGATACTTGACCATCCAATAGCCAAGGTGGGAAAGCGCAACTTTTGCGTATTCCCTTGGATAGGCTCGCAGTCGCTTTCAACACTGCTTCTGGCTTTGCAAGACAGAGGCGTATTCTGCACCATCAAGCCTACGCCATCAAACCCGATATACCTTGAAACCACGGTTTCCAGAGAATCCTACGAGTTTGAGTACGACAGCGACGTCGACAGCATGATCAAGAGAACCCTTGAAGTTTTAGGCGAGAAAATTGACAGGCACGACGTAATCCTGCCAGCCGAAATCCAGACCCCTGGCAAGTTCAACAAGTTCATCCCAAAAGAGCTTCTGGCCAAGCAATTCGTTGAGGACTTTCTCACGGATGTGGAGCCTTGCTTATAGAGAGAAACGCGGGAAGCTTTTGCTGCCGCGTTTTTTTTTGGGTTTTTTAGGAGACGAGATAGGATGGGATGGGATGGGATGGGATGGGATGGGATGGGATGGGATGGGATGGGATGGGAGAGTTGACTTGGCAGAACGTACGTGCTATTATTATTGCAAGGCGGACAGGCGGGGCTGGAAGAGGCAAGGCAGATAAAAACCGGATAAAAAACCAAAACCAAATCAAAACCAAAACCAAGAACAGACTTTTGCTTGAGCGACCCGTAAGATTATTATGAACGAACAAAGTTTCTAAATGGCAAGAAAGAGCCTAATAGCTATACCAAAGGAGGATAACATGAGCATACGAGGATTGATCGGGTTCCGCTACCAAGGCATTGACAAGATCTCTTACAACCACGACGGCAGCAATCCGGAGGATCTGGGGCGCAGGGTCGCGCACTTCTGCAAAGTCGTGCCTATCGCTATGATGAAGAGGGTCGTTCCCAACATTCAGATGGTGGATGAGTCTTCGGTCCCCACCCATGAGCAGATAGAAAAGTGCCGCCCTTGGCTTGACAAGGGAGTGTCCAGCGGCAAAGAGACGGAGTGGTATTGCCTGCTCAGGAAGACCCAGGGAGATCTCTCCGTTTTCTTTAGAGAGCCTGTCTGCGAGTACATGCTAGACGGGCGCGAGTCCAGTTGGATCGATTTCCAGTACATCGTCAACCTCGACACCGGGAAGCTCGAAGTTTACGCATTCACCTTCGACACGCCAGTGCTTGAGCTGGACATTGAAACCATGCCGGACCACAACACGGCTTTGGCTATGATGACAGAAGCCATAAGGGCCTTTGAGCCCGAATACATGACGGTTGATGAAATGATGGCGGACATTTACAGCAAGATAGACATTGAGAAATGGATGGGCGGCAAGGGGGAAAGCTAAGGCATAATGCAAGTCCGCCGCAATCCCTTGGCTGACTGGTCTTGACATCGTGAGATCCCTATGCTACAATAATTCTTGGCGCTTGGAGAGGCCGCATCACTCAAGGCAAGAATCCAGATGTCTTGTCTCAAGCTTGGCAACTCGAACAGCTAGCATAGTCGAACTAATATTTGATTTTTGATTTTTATGTAAAGAGCGTTGCAATTTATTACCCAGGTTTGCAAGAAGTTTGCTCTGTCTCAAGCTTAATATGGCATATCTTATGGTGTCCTGCGTGCTTATTTATAGTTTTTATTGCTTATAGGCCACTGCAAGCGATCTTTTAGATTAAAGGTGCCGCCTGTTCAAAGGCGAATCGCCTGCAGTTGCATGAGTCGTTTTAGCTCTTCTTCACTATTGCCAGCTGGCTATGATCGCGCAATCGCCCGAGCGGGTTTATTTATCCCATAAACCCGCTTTTCAACAAGGAGGAATTATGACAGAAGACGGACTTATAGGCTTCCTCTACAGGGGAGCAAAGAAGATCACCTACCACCCCAGCGCAAGCACGCCGGAGGCTTTGGGCTACCAG
>JAISWZ010000525.1 GCA_031270945.1 Clostridiales bacterium
CCGCTTTTCAACAAGGAGGAATTATGACAGAAGACGGACTTATAGGCTTCCTCTACAGGGGAGCAAAGAAGATCACCTACCACCCCAGCGCAAGCACGCCGGAGGCTTTGGGCTACCAGATAGCCATATTCTGCAACAACACTTCTGTAGAAGCGATGAAGAAGGGCTTCGACAAGATCAAGCTGGTGACGCCAAGGAACGTGCCCACTGACAAGCAGATCGAAGAGTGCCGCCGCTGGACGGACTTGAATGTTGCAAGCGGGAGCGAAAAGGACTGGGAATGCCTTCTTGCCAAGACGCTGGGAGATCTGCGCGTCTACTTCATTTGGGGGCGCTGCAAGTACATGATCGACGGCATCAAGTCCATAGGCTCGATACTCTACAAGTACATCATAAACCTGGACACGGAAAAGCTGGAGTTCTGGACTTACGTTGACTTCAGCAAGCCTTTGGTCGAGTTCGATCTCAACAACTTCCCTCACCCCAAGGAAGTCGCGTGGGCTATGATAGAGGCCCTGAAGACTGTTGACGACAGCTACCAGACGTACAGCGGATCCCTTGACGGGGCTTACGGGCAGCTGATAGAGCTGGTCAACCAGTAAGAGCTGGGCAACCAGTAGGAGCTGGGCAACCAGTAAGAGCTGGCGTAATGTGAGGAAAAGGCTGTTCTTTTCGCTCACGGCGCAAAGTAAAGTCGATGGAGCCTGCCCTGCTGGGTAGGCTTTTGCTTTTGCGCTCGGTTAGGCGAGCGTAGGAATTGGTTAAACGTTTAACTTGTCCAGGGGCCCGCGTTTGGGACATTCGCTTCAGCGAGCGCCCGTAGTCGGTTAAACGTTTAACCTGTCAAGAGGCCGCGTTTCTAGGCTGAAAAATGCGGAGCGAAAGTGTCTTCGCTCCGCCAAAAACATAAATATATTTTCTACTTGTCGTGATCTCTCAGGTACTCAAACGCTCTGACGGCAACCACTATCGACTGCTCTGTGGTAAGTGAACCATCAGGGTCAAACCTGCCGTCGCCGACTCCGCTGATTATGCCTGTGACCACTGGCCAACCCAGCTCTCGGTCTACCCAATGGCCAGCAGTGTCAACAAACTTATGGGTGAATCCGATGGTGCTTCTGTTGAGCGCTATGGCTACCCGGTTGACAATGATCGCGGATTGGGCTCTGGTGAGCGTTCCGTTGGGATCGAAGCGGCCATCGCCTACTCCGCTGAGAATTCCAAGCGCATTTGCGGCTAGGATCGCCTTGTCCTGGGTATCGGTGAAGACATCGGCAATGGACTTGCCTTTCTTGGACACATATTCTTCGATGCTGCTGTGCGAGACCTGCTCGATGATATTTACGAACATCTGGGCAGCGTCGCCTCTGGTAACAGGCTTGGTAAACCCATTCAGGAGGGTTGGAGGAACTATGCCATAGCGGGCGCCTTTTGTTACGGCGTCAGCGGCCCAGCTAGAGGGGGTGTCCAGTCCTGGAAGCGTTGGAGCTGGAGTTGCTGTTGGGACAGGAGTGGCTTTTGGAACTGGAGTGGCCACTTGCGGAGCTTGCGGAACTGGAGTCGCTGTTGGGACTGGAGTGGCTGTTGGCGCTGGGATAGATGATTGGCCATAGGCAGGAAGGCCTTTGAAGCAATATGTCATATCCTCAACATCAACAGAGAGGCGCATGCTTCCGTGAGTCGTCTCCCATTCCTTATCTCCCTTTTCGTAAAGGAAGTAGAGAACTGTTCCTCCTCTGCGGTAGACGGTTCCTTCGACATCTACGTCATACCATCTCCATGCTCCGTCTACATAGGCGCGGTTCCATGCATGAGCGAGTGAAGTTCCATCGCGGTTAAGGTACATTCCGATCCATATCTCCGACTTGATTCCAAGCCGCGTGAGCATTACGGCTAGGGATGCGGCAAAGTGATCGCAGACTCCAAAGCCCATCCGGAACAGGTTGCTGACCCTATTCATCTGCTCATTCAGGGATGTCGGAAGGTCTGTATTGAACTCAATCGTTGGAGATGAGGGCAAGCGATCCTGGGGGCCACTGAAGGCGTCTCCATGGGTGAACTGGAAGAGGTGAAAGTCATAGACCGCTTTCACTTTTTCCCGCTCAGTCATCCCATTCTTGATGATCTTTGAAAGAACCTCATCTATCGCCGCAGTAATCTTTGCTCGTTCCGCCAGGAGATCTGCCGCAGTTCTGCCATAGTACCCTTGAGACTCGTCCGTGGGCACGTATGACGACCTTTCTGGAACAGATCCTGTCAGATCGGCGGCAAAGGCATTCATGCTTGTCCCAAGAACCAAAAGCAGGGACATGAAAAGCGCTGCTATTCTTTTCGTCATGACTACTCTTTCCTTTCTTTGCATTTGTTTTGGAAGGCTTGTCTGGCGCGCATGCGGGGATATGGCGGGGCAGGAGTCGCGTTAAGGGCATGTCTCATTATCCGGGATGCGCATAGCTGTTTTTGTTTTCGAAAAGCCTTTAAGGGCTTGAAACCCTGGGCTTTTCGTTATTTAGTGCTTATGTACCGCTTTGGCTTTGCTATATGCGCCGCTTGTTCTTTTGTGCAACCCTGAGTTCTATGTTCCCTCCTTTCAGCAAGGCAAGCGCTGGCGATTGCGAAACTCGCGCAAGTCCGGGTTGAGCCGGGATGGCTGGCAAGATTCGCGAACGCCACCTCTTTCCATGTAGAGTGTATCACATATGATGGCTTAGGTCTAGAGTCAAATGAGACCGATATTGCAGGTTTGCGTGAGCAGGGGAAATTTTAGCGAAAAATCTGGATAAAAAAGACAGGGATGTTTGCGATAAATACGGAAGGCGGCAAAGACAGGGATTTTGCAATGCATGGAACTTGGCGGCTTGGAGCTGGATTTAAGCCCTATTGACGCCTGTCGGATGGCTGCGTCTGCCCTTCTTTAAACTTTCTTTACATTTGCCCGGTTTCTTCCTTAACCTTTGCGCTGTAGAATACTTGTGCAAGGGTCGCAGGACTCACTTGAGGGAAAATAATAATAAATAATAAAAGGAGGAATTCAGCCATGGCGCAATGCGTTCTTCGGGCAACTGACGCAACAAAGAAGTACGGGCAATCGACCGCTTTGAAAAAAGTGAACATCGAGATCTCCCGAGGGCAGATTTACGGGCTGATCGGGCTTAACGGAGCAGGAAAATCCACGTTCATGCGGGCAGTTACGGGACTCATATCCCTTGATGGCGGTGAGATTGAGCTCTTTGGCAAAAGCGGGGCTGAGGCGCTTCGGAAGGCCAGGAGGAAGATGGGGCAATCGATAGAGACGCCAGCCATCTACCCCAACCTTACCGCAACGCAAAATCTGGAGATACAGCGCTTGATCGGCGGAGTGCCGGATCCCGGAGAGGTTGGCCGAATTTTGAAAGTGATCGAGCTTTCTGACACCGGGAAGAAAAAGGCCAAAAATTTCAGCTTTGGCATGAAGCAGAGGCTGGGGCTGGGAATTGCCTTGATTACAAACCCTGAGTTTTTGATTCTTGACGAGCCTACAAACGGGCTGGATCCTCGGGGGATCATCGAGATGCGAAACCTGATTAGGCGGCTTTCTGAAGAGCAGGGAATAACGCTGCTTGTGTCAAGCCACATACTGGATGAGCTATCCCTTGTCGCAACGCACTTCGGGATAATACACAAAGGGGAGATGATCAGGGAGCTGGGAGCGGATGAATTGGCCAAGGAGGCCAGGCAGTACATCCGGATTGTTGTTGACAAGACTGCGGAGGCTGTGGCTATGCTTCGAGAAAGGTTTAAGGTTTCGGAGTACGATGTGTCCGGGAAAAACGAGATCCAGGTTTTTGAGCGCTTCGACCTAACGGGCGAGATAAACGCTGCGCTTGTTCAAAGCGGGATCATGGTGCGGGAGATAAGCCTAAGCGAACGGAAGCTCGAAGACTATTTTATGAACCTTGCGGAGGTGAGAGGCCAATGAGGTTGCTAGTTCTAGCCGAATGGTTTAAGCTTAAGCATGACAGCCGTTTCAAGATCATAGCTCTGACATGCTTGCTTCTCGAAGGGATATTGATACAAGGCAACTACATTCAAAAGACCGACATGCTTTTGCAGGAGGCGCCAAACGGCTATGTGGGATCAAGCACGACCTTCTGGCAGATAGCGCTATTGGCGGCGATCAGCTTTTTCTGCGCTTCAGACTTCATTACTGGCGCGATACGAAACCCCATATCAATCGGGCAGACCCGGGTCGGGATATATCTTTCAAGGCTAATCGCGGCCATGATAATGACAGCAGCGCTTCTTGGCCTGCTGGCGCTGGCCGGAGGGATCGCCATGTTTTTTATCAACGGAACCGGGAGCGAGAGCCTTTGGGCTGGCATTCTGGCTTGGGGGATAGCTCTTGGCAAGCAGATAGTTTTGCACTTGGCATACCCGGCGGCATTTTTGATGATAGCCTTCATAACGCGAAGCCCTGCCATGTCGCTGCTAATAAGTTTTCTTTTTATCATAGCCCTGATGCTGGCGCCATACGCAGTCTCTATCCTATTGCCAAACTTGTTTCCCCTATTCGTCCAGGCATTGCCTGATTCACACATTCAGCGGCTGGGGACTGAAAACGAAAACTTTATATACGGCCTGGCGGTTTGCGGCGGCTGGTTTGCAGTCACCTCTATTGTCGGCTGCGCTTTGTTTGCCAGGACGGACATTAAGTAGGCAAGAGTAAAAGAACAAAACGGAAAAACCCAAGCTCCCTGATTTTTTAAATTGCGCAGGTGATATATGAGCATCCTTATCGTTGAAGATGACGCGGCTATCAACCGCTTGCTGTCAGAGGCGCTTGTCACGGCGGGCTACAATTCGTCTAGCGCTTACTCGGGGAGCGAGGCTCTTCTGATGCTGACACGAGCGGAATATCAGCTAGTGATACTGGATCTAATGCTCCCCGGCAAAACCGGGGCTGAGGTTCTAAGTGAAATCAGAATGAAAAGCGCTGTCCCTGTAATAGTTCTCTCAGCCCGGGTAGACAAGGAAAGCAAGCTTGCGCTACTGGGGCTGGGAGCTGATGACTATGTCACTAAACCCTTTGACGTGGATGAGCTTTTGGCTAGAGTTGAGGCTCAGCTCAGGCGATCCACTGTCTACTCAGAGAGGCGGCATCAGCTCTCCTACTTGGACATAACGCTTTTGCCTGACACCTACGAGGCCATGGTTGGCGACGAGGCTATATCCCTGACCCTTCGGGAGTTTCAGATACTGTCGCTGCTTATAGCCAATCCCAAGCAAGTGTTTACGCGTTCCCAGATATATGAGAGCGTCTGGGGCAACTCCTATCTGGACGGAGGAAGCCGAACCAGCTCTGACGACAA
>JAISWZ010000553.1 GCA_031270945.1 Clostridiales bacterium
CGTCATGGAATAGTCTTGGCTAAGAATCAGCTAGCAAAAAAATTTGGAGTAACAACAGGGCAGGCGATATGGCAGGCGAAGCAGATATGCCCAGGACTTATAGCGGTAAAGCCCAACTACGACAGATACCTGCAATATTCAAGGCTCGTGGGCGAGATATACCAGAGCTACACAGATCAGGTTGAGAGCTTCGGCATAGATGAGTCGTGGCTGGACGTTACAGGAAGCCTCTCTCTCTTCGGAAGCGGTGAAGACATAGCCAATGGCATACGCAAACGCGTGTTTGAAGAGCTGGGAGTCACAGTGTCTGTCGGGGTAAGCTTCAACAAGGTCTTCGCGAAGCTTGGATCGGACTTCAAGAAGCCTGACGCTGTCACTGTTTTCACCAAGGATAACTACAAAGAGACAGTATGGCCTTTGCCTGTGACAGACCTGCTTTACGTTGGAAGAGCCACAGGGCCCAAACTGGCCAAGTGCGGCATCTATACGATTGGGGATCTGGCCAGGTTTGACCCAGCCCTTTTGCATTCGCACCTTGGAAAAGTCGGGGTCGTTCTGCATCAGTACGCCAATGGCCTTGACTATTCTCCTGTCAAGAGAAACACGGAAGATGCGCCTGTGGTCAAAAGCATAGGAAATTCCATTACAGCCCCCAGGGATCTGGTGACAGAAAATGATGTCTGGGTTGTCATAGCAATGCTTTCAGAAAGCGTCGCGTCCAGGCTCAGGGATCACGGCTTGAAATGCAAGGGAGTGCAGATTCACGTGAGAGGCAATGATCTGGATTCCTTCGAGCGCCAGGCCAAGCTTGAGACGCCTACATGCCTGTCAACAGAGATATCAAAGCTTGCGATGGAGATCTTCAGGGAGAAGGCCAAATTTGACCGCCCTTTAAGAAGCTTGGGAGTTCGGGCCATAGATCTTGTCCCAGCCAACAGGAACGTCCAAATGAGCTTTCTTTATGACTACGAAAAGCAAAGAAGGATGGAGCGGCTTGAGGAAACGATAGATGACCTCCGGGGAAAGTTCGGGCATTTTGCCGTCCAAAAGGGCATGATGGCGGCCTCCCGGGACTTGGGAGGCCACAACGCGAAAGAGCACACAATTCATCCAGTAGGCTTGTTCTCAGGGCCTATGCTATAAGCATTTTAATAATATAGGCGCGTGATCGGAGCATTCGCCAGCGAGGTGATCTTATGGAGCATAAAAAGCTGATAGAGGTCATAGCGGGCTTTACCGTAGAAGGCGTAGTAGAGCCCAAGGCTCTAGTATGGGAAGACGGCCGCTCGTTTTCCATCGACCAGATATCGGGAGTCAGAAAGTGCGCCAGCATCAAAAGCGGAGGCAGGGGAGTCAGGTACACTTGCAGGATAAGAGACAGATGGCTTTACCTGTTTCGCGAGGATGACACCTGGTTCTGGGAGCGGGCGCAAGAGCAGTAAAAGCAAGGCGCGGCCATAAGCATGGCCGCGCCTTGGGGCTTTTTGAAAATTTTGAATACAACAGGGGCAAAGAGGCGCAAAATAAATTTGGGGGGAAATGAAAAACTCTTTGACTTTTTGCTTCGAATCTGTTAGACTTTAGGTTAGCAAGAGCTAACCCGAAGCATATTTTAGGGTATATCCCAATTGCCAAAAAGGCGCGAAAAGTCTAGAAGCGCTTTGCCAAATCAATGCGGGATATACCTATACAAGGGCTCTTGGGGCATGAAGGCATGCCCCAAGGCTATGTTTTGCGGATCTTATAGAAGGAGGCTATGAAATGATTGCGTTCTTTGCCGCCAACATCGGCACCATTGGCGTGGGCTCAGTTCTCGCGGGCATTGTCTCGGCTATCGTGGCAAGCCTTGTCAAAGAGAAAAGGCAGGGAAAATCCATAAGCTGCAGCGCATGCAGCTCGTGCGGAAACTGCCAGAGGGCTTGCTGCAAGTAGCAGCCAATCCCAAAGCGATCAAGCGCGTGTTCTCAAAGGGTAAGCTTTGAAGAATCACAGCCCGAGGACACGCGCCGTTAGGCGCGCCTGGCGCGCAAGCGCCAGGCATGCCGTTAAAGGTTTAGATTTCGGTTAGCCGAACCTAACCTGGGAGAGGGGATATGAAGAGCTAAAAATGGCTTTGCCTTGAACCGCTCTGGTTTTGCGGCTCTTGGAAATAGTCAAAAGATAAAGCGCACTGGCGCGTCCGGTTTGTCTAGGCTAACTTGACTTTTACACGCGGTGCGCCTGAGGGCGTTGCGAGCTGGATCGTTCCAAGGAAAGTGTTGGCAGGCGGGCCTGAGAAATGCGCTCGCAAGGTTTATAGGTGGAAATTTAATCAGGGGCTGGATCTGTGTGTCCGAAAGAAAGGAGGCACCAATTGAGTGAGAAAAAAGCTGAAGGCCCAAAGACGGGGTTCTCAAGGCTAATGGAGCTGGCAATGACCAAGAAGCCGCTTATACTGTCGGCTATGGTTCTTTCTGTTTTAGCGTCAGTCGCAAGCTTTGTTCCGTACATGTCCATATACTTCATAATCCGACAGGTGATAGGAGCGGTGGCGGGCACCCCGTTTGACAGGGATGCGGCCATATCTTACGGAGTGATGGCGATACTGGGAACACTGGGGCAGATAGTCCTGTACTTTGCGGCTCTGATGTGTTCCCATTTGGCGGCGTTTGGAACGCTGTACCAGTTGAAGGTGGAATTCGCGACGCATCTGGCAAAGGTGCCTCTGGGGTTTCACGTGCTGGCAGGAAGCGGAAAGCTTCGCAAAGTTATGGACGAGAACATCGAAAAGATCGAAGGGTTCATAGCTCACCAGCTGCCCGACATGACGGCGGCAATGGTATCTCCGGTTGTGGCTTTGATCCTGCTTTTCGTGTTTGACTGGAGATTTGGGCTGGCTGTCACTTTTGGTCTGGCAATAGCGGTATACATGTACATCAGCGTCTACGGCAATGGAAGCGCCAGGGAAAAGATGAACCAGTACCAGAACGCTTTGGAAGACATGAACAACGCTTCAGTGGAATACATAAGAGGCATATCAGTGGTCAAGGCGTTCAAGCAGACTGTATTCTCGTTTCGCAGGCTATACGCCACGATAAAGAGCTACACAGAGGTGATAATACCGTACACGCTGGGGTGGGAGAAATCTTACTCTGCGGCCATGGCCATTGTCAACAACCTGTACATTTTTGTTCTTCCTGTGGCGGCGCTTGTCACAATGCTTAACCCGAGCGCCGAGAACGCTTCGAACGCGCTGTTCTACATCATATTCGCGCAAGCGGTGGGAGGGGTTTTGGTAAAGGCCATCTACGCCAACGGAGCGATGATGCAGGTAGACTCCCATGTAGCGGGAATGGACGCCATTCTGGCGGAGAAGCGCATTCCGGTAACTTCGAGCCCGAAGAGCTCAAATGATTGCGACATAGAGCTGTCAGAAGTCTCTTTCTCATACGGGAAAGGCGTTGAGGCTCTTTCAGGCATATCATTCGTGGCGCCCCAGGGGAAAGTGACAGCCTTGGTCGGGCCTAGCGGAGGCGGCAAGAGCACCATAGCCCACTTGATACCCCGCTTCTTTGATGTGACGAAAGGCGCTGTAGCCATTGGAGGCGTGGACATCCGCGAAATGGATCCCCACAAGCTGATGGACATGGTATCCTTCGTGTTCCAGGATGTCTTCCTGTTCAAGCAGAGCGTAATGGAAAACATAAGGATGGGAAACCCCAGCGCTTCTGACGAGGATGTCATAAAAGCGGCGAAGGACGCCCAATGCCATGAGTTTATAGAAAAGCTTCCTGAAGGCTACAAGACAGTGATAGGCACCAAGGGGGCGCATCTTTCTGGCGGAGAGCGCCAGAGAGTAGCCATAGCCAGGGCGATAGTAAAGAACTGTCCCATAGTGGTGCTGGATGAGGCAACTGCGTTTTCTGATCCTGAGAACGAGCACTTGATACAAAAGGCTTTCGAGCGTCTGATGCAGGGAAAGACAGTAGTCATGATAGCCCACAGGCTCTCCACTGTAGTCGGGGCTGACAAGATCATAGTAGTGGATTCAGGAACGATTGTAGAGCAGGGGACACATGAAGAGCTTCTGAAGAAGCGCGGCAAGTACGCCCAGATGTGGGAAGCCTACACCAAGACCGCCAGCTGGCGCATGGGCGTGAAGGGGGCGACTGCATGAAGTGGCTTCAGGAACTTTTGATGCTTTCAGACGATGGGTTTAATGACTTGAAAAAGTCAACGCTTGCCGTCTTCTTGTCAAACCTGTCAATGTTTCTCCCGGTTTCAGTCCTCTGGGCTTTCGTTGAGGAGATACTCAAGCCCCTCTCAGGCGGAGAGGTATCCATGGCAAAGCTCTGGCTCCTCTGCTTGGGCGGCGCCGTTTCAGTAGTTGTCGTCTTCTTGTTCTTCAGGAACGACTACAGGAAGACCTACGTGGTTGCCTATGAGCAGTCAGAGGGAACCCGGATAAAGCTGGCGGAGCATATAAGAAAGCTCCCGATGAGCCTGTTCAACTCAAAGGATCTGACAGATCTAACCACAAACATGATGGGCGATGTCGCAAACAACGAGCACATCATGAGCCATGGAATTCCGCAGCTTTTCGCGAACGCCCTGTCAATCACATTGATTTGCGCCCTTCTCTCGATTTACGACTGGAGGATGTCCTTGGCGGTTTTCTGCAGCCTGCCAATATCGTTTTTTGTCATATACGCCAGCCGCAAGCTGCAAACCAGCATGGGAAAGAAGCATGTAGTGGCTAAGCTTGCCGCTTCCGGGCAAGTCCAGGAATACATTGAGGGGATCAAGGTCATACGCGCCTGCAACATGGATGGCGAGAAATTTGGAACTTTGGAAAAAGCTCTTCGCACCCTTATGAAGCTTGCGATAAAGATGGAGTTTGGCACTGGCACATTGGTCACTGGCGCTTCCGCTATCCTTCAGGCTGGGATAGGCGTGACTGTGTACGTAGGATCGATCCTGTTCTCTGGAGGCCAGATCGAGCTCATGCCATTCCTTTTGTTCCTTATAGTAGTGACAAAGGTTTACAGCCCGGTGCTGGTTGTCTTAACTCTCTTGCCAGAGGTCTTGTACTTCATGATCTCGTCCAGGAGACTGAGAGACCTCATGGCCATGAAAACTATGGAAGGAAAAGATGACATCGTTTTGGGCTCTTACGACATAGAGCTCAAGAACGTGGGATTTAGCTATAACCAAGGTGGAGACGCCGTAATCAAAGACATGACTGCCTCCATCAAGCAGGGAGAGATCACCGCCTTGGTAGGCCCATCTGGAAGCGGAAAGAGCACAGTGTCAAGGCTTGCCGCCAGGTTCTGGGATGTTGGCAGCGGCAAGATTACCATAGGAGGAGTGGACGTCAAGGATTTTGACCCGGAGCACTTGATGAGCTTCATGTCATTTGTCTTCCAGGATGTCATACTCTTCAACGACACAGTGATCAACAACATAAGAGTTGGAAAGAACGGCGCGACTGACGAGGAAGTCTACAATGCCGCCAAAGCGGCGCACTGCGATGAGTTCATAAGCAAGATTCCGGGCGGGTATGAAGCCATGCTTGGCGAAAACGGGGCAACCCTTTCAGGCGGAGAGCGCCAGCGCATATCCATTGCCCGAGCGCTTCTAAAAGACGCTCCAATAGTCTTGCTCGACGAGGCAACCGCATCCCTTGACCCGGAAAACGAAGCCTCAATCCAGCAAGCCATCTCGGCTCTCATAGCCGGGAAAACCGTCATTGTCATAGCACACAGGCTTAGAACCATCACAGAGGCGGGAAACATCATAGTCTTGAACGAAGGCAGGATAGCCCAGCAAGGAACGCACAACGAACTGATGAAGCAGGGCGGGCTGTACAAGAAGCTCTTTGACCTGCAGCAGGAAAGCATGGGGTGGAGCGTCAAAAAAGTGGCGCAGGCGTAGCGCTAGGGAAGGGCGATTGTATTGCTAACCGAGGAAAACGAAGAGAGTTTTCCTCGGTTAGCCTAGCCTAACATTCGGCGATCAGTTCGCTCTTTTTTTGAAAGGACATAAAAATGAGACAGGAATCCTTGATCAAGCTCTCTGCCATTTCAGGGCTTTTAAGCGGCATCACCTGGGCCATTGGTGACATTCTTATTGTAGGTTTCAAGACAAACCTCGCCGCCTATCCCGGCATTGCCAACTCTGATATGATAAAAGACAAGGAGCTGGCGGCGACAATGATACAGGGCGGAACAGGGAGGCTTATGGCTGGCGCTCTTGTTGCTGCGTTTACCATTCCTTTGATGATTCTGGCCTTGTACAGCGTAAAAAAGTTGCTGACAGGGGCAGCCCCCATCTTTGTCAATGTTTTGATAGCCATTCTCTTTGTCGCTTTTTCCTGGTCGCCGCTTGCTCACGCGGCCTTTTTCTATGTGGGAGAGGCGTCAAAGCTCGCGGTTGAGCTTGATGCCGCGCCAGCTTACGCCATGACGCAAGTGTTTATCGACATGCTATACGCCAACTGGTACGCCGCCATAATAGCCACAGGGATAGGCTGGCTTCTTGCATCTATCGCGATCTTCGGGGGAAGGACAGCGCTTCCCAGGTACTTCGGGCTTCTCACGCCGCTTCCCGTCACAGCGTTCCTGGATGTGGTTTATATAGTTGCGCCGTTTTTAATCCCGGACTTTCTGGCTGGGGCAGTTTTCAACCTGGCCGCGATTGTGTTCTACGCAAGCGTTGCGGTGTTTTGCTTTAGGCATCCAAGGCGGCTTGCAAATATAAAATAAAATGTTAAGCTTTCAGAGATTAAATACAAGCGCGATATTTCAGACATTGCGCTATTGCCTATCACGCTGTTACGACATTCCGAAAAGCCCGCGTTTTTTCGCGGGCTTTTCGGGGGTTTTGTCTTTGCCTTTTGAAAGCCAAACAAAACTATTCCTGGCCCGCATGCTCCGGCTGCGGGGCGAAGTAATGCTTCACGGCATGCCTGAATGATGCCATCAAGAATTCATGGGCATCCTTTGATACGGCGGCGTTGGGGAACAGCATGTCAAACCCGTGAAAACAGCCTGGATATATCTTGAAGTGGGTAGGGACGCCACTTTCTTTGAGGCGCTGGAAATAAGAGACGGTTTCGTCCCGAAAAGCCTCAATGCCTCCTACGAAAGAGCAAGCGGGGGGAAGGCCGGACAGGTCTTCTGCCCTTGCTGGCGCCGCGTAGCATGGGACATCCGGGCTTTCGAACAAGTCGCCCAGGTAAAGCTTCCAGCTGTTGGAGTTGGAGACGTGGTTCCAAAGCGGCGCCTTGCTTCCCTTGGCGGACGGGGTTGACATCCTGTCATCTATCATTGGGTACAGCGGAATTTGAAACGCTATGGAAACTTCCTTGCGATCACGGGCCTGCAAGGCAAGGGCGGCAGCCAAGCCTCCGCCAGCGCTCTCTCCGCCCACGAAAAGCTGATCAGGCCTGATTCCGTACTTTTTGGCGTTGTCGCGAAGCCAAAGCAAAGCACTATAGCAGTCATCAATGGCCGCAGGGTAGGGCGCCTCTATGGACAGACGGTAGTCAGGAGAGACAACGACACAGCCGCTTGATTCAACAAACCTGGCGATGGTTTTCTCTTCCTGTTCGGGAACCCCTAATCCGTAGCCGCCTCCATGAAGCCAAAGAAGCCCTGGCACGTCTTCCTTGGGCTTTGCTGGGATGTACACGCAAAGTCGAAGTTTCTTGCCATCAGCCCTGGGTATTATGACCTGCTCAAGGCGCATGCCTTTGGAGGGACGCTTTCCCTTGATTAGTCCGGTCATCTTCTTGGTCACTCGATAGGTGAGCTCAGAGAATGGCGGGATAAGGCTCAAGAAAAAGGTCTGCTTTTTCAAGTCGGGGTGTATTGCTGGTTTTGCTGGCATGCTATGCCTCCTTGCTAGCGCATATCCCAACGCCTATCCAAAGGTCATATAAAAGTTTGGGCTCAAAACTTCGGGATAGGCACTGACTGAGGCGATTATAGATCAAGTATCCCCAGCCCGTCAAGCACTGATGACACCAAAATGGCGGCAACGAAAAGCGGGGCCACGTACTTGATGAAAATCCGGTACATGCGCTCCCTTGAAAACTTGCCTGAAATCTTCACTTCTGAGATGACGGACTCTGGCTTGATGACATAGCCGATGAAAACGCACATGAGAAGCGCTACGATAGGCATGGCCACGGAATTGCTGACAAAATCAAAGAGATCAAGTATGCTCATGCCGCCAACGCTCAATCCGCTCCAAAGGCCAAACCCAAGGGCGCAAGGCGTGCCCAGCGCGAGAATCAGCCCTAAAGTGATGAAGCAGGCCTTTGGCCTTGACATGTGAAACTTGTCGCGGATCACGGAAACAACGGTTTCCATCAATGAAATGGAAGATGTCAAAGCGGCGAACAAGACAAGTATGAAGAACATGGCGCCTATTACGGTTCCGGCAACCCCCATGCTAGCGAAAACTTTGGGCATTGTAACAAACATGAGAGAAGGGCCAGCCGCCAGGGTTGAGTCTCCGCCAGAAAACGTGAACACTGCAGGAACTATGAGAAGCCCTGCCAGGAACGCGATCCCGGTGTCAAACCATTCTATCTGCTTTACCGCGACTGCGATGTCATCGGTCTTTTTCATGTACGATCCATAAGTCACCATGATTCCCATGGCAAGAGACATTGAGTAAAACATCTGGCCTAGCGCCGCAAGAATTGTCTTGACGGAAAAACGGCTGAGATCAGGGGTGAGGTAATACTTGATGCCAGCGCCCGATCCTGGAAGGGTCAAGGCGTAAACAGTGACAGCCGCCAAGAGGACAACAAGCAGCGGCATCAGGAACTTTCCGGCCCGCTCAATCCCCTTTTCAACGCCAAGCAAGACTATCGCGAAAGTGGCGGCGATATACAGGACGCCCCAGATGAGAGGCTCCACGCTTGCGCTGATGAAGGCTCCAAAGTAGCCGTCTTTCGAGGCGGCAACGCTGCTTCCGGAAACAAAAGCGCCTACATATTTTGCTACCCAGCCGCCCAGTATGCAGTAGTAAGAAAGTATCACCAAGGGTATCAGGGCTGATATGACTCCCAGGAACCCCCAATTCTTGCTAAGCATGCTGTAGGCGCTTATCACGCTTCGCCCGGTTTTACGGCCAAGCGATATTTCTGACACCATAAGAGAAAACCCGAACGTGACCACCAGCGCAAAGTATACAAGCAGGAATATGCCTCCGCCATACTTTGCCGCCAGGTAGGGAAACCTCCAGATGTTGCCAAGGCCGACAGCTGATCCAGCCGCCGCCAGGACAAAGCCTATCCTGCCTGAAAAAGACGCGCGTTTCTTTTGTGTGTCCATAAGCCTCTCCTTGCGTTTCAAGTTTTGATACCGATTATATAATAGATTGCGCTTTAGGGCAAGAGATTAAACGATCCAGTGGCAAAGACAAAAAGGTTGGAGGCTGGATCTCGATTGCGGTGGCAGAAAGATGCAAGATGGTTGATCTAAAGGGGTTTTATGCGTAAAAAAATCCTTGCTAATGTCACACGCAAATCCAGTTAAGCGAAATTTATGCCGATTTGTAATTTTGGTGGAAGAAAGAATAATGTTGGTTTAAGGTTGCCGCTTTGCAGAGGCAAATAAAGCGATGATTCAAAACACAAAGGCAATGCTTGGCTTGATCTAGCATATTGGTGCGCCAAGGGCGCAAGACAGCGCAAGACAGGAGGAGATTCATATCCCCAACTTCAAAACCTGCTTAATCGACGCGGGCAACGGCTTGTCCATTGAATGCTGGCAATACGGGACAGGCGAAGGCTATCCAATTCTTTACATGCATGGCGCTACGCCGATGCCATTTTCAGACGGACTGGCGCAGGTGATCAAAGAAAACAATCTAAGGGTTCTGGAGGTCCTGCGGCCAGGGTATGGAAAATCAGGTATGCTAAAGTACAAAAGTGTCGGAGAGTACGCGAAGGCCCTGAATGGTCTTGTTGCGAAGCTTGAGTTAGCCCGTTTTGACACTTTGGGAGTCTCTGCTGGAGCGCCATACGCTTACGCCTTGGCGGCTTTGTACCCGGAGATGGTTGGCCGGGTTCATATTTGCGGAGGCATCCCGCTTGACTGCTACAAGGACATCTACGGCATGAATTCAGCGCCAGAGCGTTTCATGTTTTCTCTTTCAAGAGTTCTTCCAGCTGGAT
>JAISWZ010000599.1 GCA_031270945.1 Clostridiales bacterium
ATAGCTATTCTCGCCTAGGAACACCTCGTGGGTGTCTGAGGTAAAGTAAAGGGTGTTCGGATCCTTTATTTCCAGAGCCTCGTAAGATGCGAAATCCAGCTCTTTCTTGAATTTGACTAACCTCATTTTGAACCTCCCTAGCGCATGCCCCAAAATTTATGAAAAGGCGCTCAATGCTCAAGAGCAAATCGCCAAAGGGATAGGCCCTTGGTTTGAAGGCATGCCGTTACTCGTACTTGCCATCTGCCAACACGCCTTTTTCAAAAACAGTGTTTCTTAAGGGGTAAGAGCCTGCAACATGAAAAACGGTGCTCTTCGTTTTTGTTGTAGTATCCATAGGGTCGGTGACTCGATCCTGCCCCACGCGGTATCTTCCACTGTCAATGATGAGGGTGAAGCCGCATGAGCCGGGACCGCCGCTTTTAAGGTCATAGGTCATAAGCCCTTGAAAAGACATGGTGCATGGCGGACAGAGATAATTCGGCACAAAGAGGAGGATGCGATCATAGCCCCATTGATACAATCCATAAAGATCAAAGTTGAAAGTCAAGTTAAAACGAACTGTGACCCCGTCGGAAATCAAGAGAGTTGGCTCAAGCATGTATACTAGATAAGGGCCCCATGTATCCCATATGCGAACACGCGGAAGCATGTTCCTCCATCTATGAGCTTTCCAATCGGCCAAGTCTTCAGGTGTCTCGATGCTTTCCCAGAAAGGGGCTACCCTTGTCAACGCTTCATAGACAGCGGCGGCGCTAGGCACTTGGTCGTTTGTGCTGTTCTTGGACAGGGCCTTGGTCAAAGTCAGGCCTGAGTCCTTGATTTGGCCGTCCGCCTTTTCCAGAAGGAAATGCCCAGGAACAGCGTCGGGCTTGTTTATTCTGGGAGGGGGAACATAGAGGCCATCCGGCTTGATTTCCAATGAGCTTCCAGTATATGAGAGCTTGGGTTCGCCTGCTACATATCCATTGCTGGAAGGGTAAAAGTTTATTTCGCTATCATCGCAATACGAGCTGAAATAGGGCTCTGCAACATAGCTGTTCTCGCCTAGGAATACCTCGTGGGTGTCTGAGGTAAAGTAAAGGGTATCTGGATCTTTTATTTCCAGAGCCTCGTAAGAGGCGAAATCCAGCTCTTTCTTGAATTTGACTAGCCTCATTTAAAACATCTCCAAATCGACTGGGCGGGTATTTAAACGGCAGGAAACGAAGAAGCCCGAGCAAACTAGTTGAAGCATTCGCCAGGATTTTTTCGGCGCCATTACGGAATTTTGGGATATGCACTTAGAAGCCAGTCGGGCCGACTTCTAATTCATATCGCTCGCCAGCATAATCGACGAGCATAATCAGACTTATATACCGAATTCAACGCATACTCGCGAGCGAAAACATCAGGAAAAATGAATTCATTGTTCCCGCTCGTGAGCATGAGAGAAAAGCGCTTATTTTCACTTGCTGTAGCCGAACCGGCGCGGATATGCCTTAAGCGGCAGGGAACGGGCTGACAGGAAAGAAACCTGACACATGAACTCTGATGTGAAGAGAGTCCTCAAATAAGCTTGTAAAATCGTTAAAACGAAGATTTACATAGTCTGCGCCATCCACAAACTCAGGTGTAAGGGCGCCTGCCAGAGTTGGCGTCAATCCGTAAAAACTTCCCCCATCTCCATAAGGCTCGTTGTATTGGTAGATCAAAGGGAAGATGGTGTTGGTCCAAGGAAGATAGACTTTAGACCTTTCGGGATCGTAAGACGTGACGTCAATTCTGAAGTGAAACCTGACCCAGATCCCGTTTGAGTAGATGAAGCTCTCATCCTCGACAAGGCCGGGGATATCGACGTAGCTCATGTAGTCTTTCCAAGTTGGAGCATCTGAGGTGCCCTCTAGATCCACCTTCGTCGCGTCCCAGTAAAGTGGCAAAGTGTTCAAGACATCATAGACAGCGGCCGCAGTGGGCAGATAGTTGCCAGGGGCGTTTGACACTGCGGTTGCCAAGGAATAGCTGGAGTCCCTAAGAGCCCCTGCGCTGGTTACTGCGGCGAAGTTGTCCTCTACCGGGTCTTCTATCAGGGGTATGCCTTCAGGCGGCGCCCAAAGCCCATTTTCGTATTTCAGGGAGTTTCCCTCTTCTGATGAGAAGACAAATTTGCCTAGCAGACCGTCAGTGATTTGAAGCGTAACGGAATCGGTATTGCCGGTCTTGGGATCGTTTCCCATATAGTACCGGTTATCCAGGCAAATATAGTGAAGATCAGTGATGAAGTAAAGGGTTTCTGGATCTCTAGGATCTAAGCTTTGATACTCAGCATCGGTGATTTCCTTAAATTTGACCAAGCCCATAGCTATTCTCCTTTGGCTTAGAGCATAACACGATTTTTTGCATCTCACGAGCGAAAACATCAGAAAACTGCATTCATTGCTTTTGCTCGTGAATGTCCAATCACTTGAGAGAAAAGGCGGGAGCGGAACCACCCGAACGCCAGCAAAGAGCCTTTCCTAGTCGAAACGGCTCGGATATGCATTAAGCGGCAGGAAAGTTATGTGCAGGAAAGAAACCTGACACATGAACTCTGACGCGAGCATAATCGACAAGTAAGCCTGTAAAATCGTTAATGCGAAGATTTACATAGTCTGCGCCATCCACAAACTCAGGTGCAAGGGCACCTGCCTCAGTTGGCGATGATCCGAAAAAATAATAAAGTACTCCATAACCGGCGTCGCCATATTGGTAAAACAAAGGGAAGATCATATTGGTCCAAGGCAGATAGACTTTCGAGTTTTCAGGATCGTAAAATTGGGCGTCGATTCTGAAGTGAAACCTGACCCAGATCCCGTTTGAATAGATGTAGCTCTCATTCTTGACAAGGCCGGAAATATCGACGTAGCGCAGGTAGCTTTTCCAGGTTGGGGCATCTGAGGTGCCATCAAGATCCACCCTTGTTGCGTCCCAGTAAAGAGGCAAAGTGTTCAAGACATCATAGACAGAGGCCGCAGTGGGCAGATAGTTGCCAGGGTTGTTTGACACTGCGGTTGCCAAGGAATAGCCAGAGTCCCTAAGAGTCCCTGTAAGGTTTACCGCTGAGAAGTTGTCTTCTATCGGGTTTTCTATTAGGGGTATGCTTTTAGGCGGCGCCCAAAGCCCATTTTCATATTTCAGGGAGTTTCCCTCTTCTGATGAGAGGACAAATTTGCCGAGCAGACCGTCAGTGATTTGAAGCGTAACGGAATCGGTATTGCCGGTTTTGGGATCGTTTCCCGAGTAATACTGGTCATCCAGGCAAATATAGTGAAGATCAGTGATGAAGTAGAGGGTTTCCGGGTCTTTGGGATTTAAGCTTTGATACTCATCATTGGTGATTTCCTTAAATTTGACCAAGCCCATGGCAATGCTCCTTTAGCTATAAGAGCTTTTCCAGGAGAGAAAAGCGCCGTTTTTCTCTCCTGGATGAAATATGCTTAAAACATGAGGCTAAATTCTGCGCCAACCTGGATTTCTATATATCTTGGCGAAAAAATCCGCTATATCACATAAGAGCTGTTGCATGTCAAAAAAATATCAAAGTCAATGGTGGTATAAACATTAAAGGTGCATGGATAAAAGAAGTTTGCTGCGCCCGTTACGGTTGTGAGGAGGTAGCCGCAAAACAGGGATGCGATTGTGCCGTCCTGCAGGACTTTGTATGCTGAGAAAGGATGCCTTTGCTCAGCCCTTGGCGCAAGCTCTGCCGGCATCTGATACAGAGTTGCCTCAGCTGCGATATCGCCGTGGTATTGCGAATAGGTGAAGAAATCGTTGATCCTGAAAGTGAATGCGAACGCGACTGTTTCACCGTTTGAGCAAAGAAATGAACGCTCTCTTAAAAGGGGAGCTGTGTCCTCCTCAACGACGAGATCCATGTAGTCTAGCCAATCATGAATCTCCATTTGAACAGTGGCAGGATCGTCGGGCAATTCGTTTTGTGGAAAGATGTTGTCATCAACAGTTTCCGAATTCCAGATAGGCGCCACCTTGGAAATGGCGCTAAGAACTGCCGCAAGGCTTGGCACCTCCCAGTTGTTGCTCTCTGCTGTAAGCTCTTCGATTATTGCGATTCTGGCGTCATCTACATCACCTAAAGTGGCCATAACCAGATCGCCGTCTTCAGGACTGTCAATTTTCGTAACACTTCCTGGGGGAGCATACAAGCCGTCAGCCTTTAGCTCAATCGCATTGCCTGGCTCTTGAGAAATCTTGACAACAGCTGTCAAGACAGCATCTTCATCAAAGGTTAAGACTATGCTCTCGCTTTCACCCACATCATAAACTGAGCTTCCGTAGCGGATTGGGCCGAGGAACACCTTGTTTGACTCCCTGATGAAGTAAATTGTGCTTTCATCCTTCTCGGCTAGCGCTGTAAATTCTTTGAAATCAAGATCTTTCCTGAATTTCACCAAGTTCATGGGAAACAGCCCCCTGTAGAATTGCGCTATGCTCACGAGTGATCAAAACGCGCAGTTCTTTTAAATCATTAATATATCAAATTAGAGTATATCCCAAAATTAATTTTATGGCTTGCAAAAGTCACGCGTTAAAGCATCGCGATGACTTTTGCTGCGCCACTGGAGGAATTTGGGATATACTCTTAACTTCGGTTTTAAATTTCATACTCGCCGCTGAAAACCATAAAGCACGCTTCAGTAGCGTTGAATTTGTATGAGTTTATCTTCGTAATATATCCAGTGGGGCTTATGCGAAGGCAGCCGCCTTTTTCAAAAGGTGGATCTGTTTGATCATCATCGGATATAAAATGGAAGCTATTGTAAGAAAAATAAAT
>JAISWZ010000655.1 GCA_031270945.1 Clostridiales bacterium
TCATCCAAAAACTTAACGGCTTATCGCCTTTTTTGGAAATCATGCTTAGTCACAAAGTTACAAGCTAGATAATTGATTCCGAGATGGTCTTGTAGTTATTTTCTTAATGCCTTGACTTCTTCATCGACTTTCTCGCAAATATGCGCAAGCCATGCATTCCTAGCAAAATGGCAAAGAACCCAGCTGCCGCAACCAGCCCGACCTTGTAGCTGCTAAACATTATCCCGACGCCAAGCCCGAATAGCAATGAGCCAAAACACAGCGCCATTTTTTGCATAGTGTTCATTTCCTCACCTCCAGCACTCTTATGATTATCAAGAATTGTTGCCGTAAAAAGGGTTTTTCATTCCTGGTTCACTCTGGCGAGCAAATCTTGGGCCGCTATGCCATGCCAATGCCAGTCCCCCTGTTCTGGCCTCTCGCTAGCATAAGCGCTAAAATTTGCATTCCCTAAGGTTGCTTTATAGTTCTATGATAAGCCAAACTTCAACCTTTTTCAAGAGGTAAATTTTGAGTCGGATTTTCATGACCGTCCATTGTCATCCATTATCATCCATTGTAAGGTAAAAATCAGCCTGAGTTCTTTCGAAAAGCCATACTTCAAAATCATTAATGACATGCTAAAAAGCCCTGCCAAAAGGCATGGCTTTTTGCTGACGAGCGGTATGATTTGGAATTTTCTTATCGTTGGCGGGAGCGGCCCGACTGGGTTCTGAGCGCATATTCCAAAATTCCGTTGCGCCTTTAAATCAAATTTGGGATATGCGCTGAGGCGGGCAACAGCGATCATCAGCAGCTCAGACTATGAGCATTACCGCTATTCCAAGAAAGAGCAAGAAAGCAGTTGCAATAGACGCAACCAGAAGCACTATCAGCCTTTCATCAGCTCCTTTTGCCTTTCTCCTAGGAGCAACTATCTGCTGAGCGCCTATCTGCTTCAGATCCACTCCGCACTTCGGGCACAGGTTCCATTGCGGATCAACTGACATGCCGCAGGACGGGCATGAAGCCGCCAAACGGGTGCCGCAATGGGGGCAAACAACGAAATCGCTTTTGACAGGCTTTCGGCAGACCGGGCATTCGCTTGGCTCATGGCTGCTTCTGGAAACTATATATATGACTAGGCCAAGGAAACCCAAGACAACTGAAATGATAGTCCAAAGAGTGGCGTCCATGTCGCGGGCCTTTGCGTCTTTGTGCACATAGAACCCGATCATGCAGGGAAGCACCCCTCCCACTAAAATCACGAAAGCGACAAAAATCAATACTATAATAGAGTTAAATGCCATGTAAAAGACCACCTTTCCATATTTAGCTTTGATAGCTTTGTTTTGCGTATCTTTGCTTTTTTCCAATAACTTGCCTCAGCAGACGTTTTCCATTGCCTTGATATATGTCGCGATGAAGCAAACGGCGCAAACGTAGCAATAAACGAGCACCAGAATTATGAGAGCCGAAAGCAAATGGCTCCTTTGCCAGACCAATGCCGAGAAAGCGAAAAACAATGCGATCCAGACAAAACCGCCAATCGCAAGAAGGCAGTAAATAACCCTCTTCTCTTTAGCCTCAGCCAGCATTGCCAATTGCGCTTCTGAAAGCGTTGGAGGCATTGCCTCTTGGCTATTCATATAGTTTTTAAGCATCTCATCCATTCGGCTCCAGCCTCTCTTTCAGAATCTTCCTGGCTTTGCTCAAGTGCGACTTTACTGTTCCTTCAGGCATTTTCAAAATCTCAGCGACCTTCTTCACGTCCATGTCATTGAAGTAGTACAGAATCGTTGCCATTCTGCACTTTTCAGGCAGTTCGTTCACCGCTTCCCGCACATGCGAATAGTTGTCTTCGGTTTCAGCTGGCAGCGAATTCATGACAAAATCCTTTTCCTCATTGGATTTAAACACAGCCAGCATCGACTTCCATCTTTGCCTTCTGAGCATGTCCCTGTAGGCGTTCAAGCAGATGGATGTGAGCCATCCCTCAAATTCCCTGGCATTGTCATACTTGTCTATGAAGCGGTACGCCTTTATCCAAGTCTCTTGATACAAGTCCTCTGCATCCATGCTGTTTTTGCAGAGCTTCAGACATAAGCCGAAAATTCGCTTGCCGTATCTGCTGATGCATTCGTCAATCAACTCTGCACCCCCCTCAGCACGAGCCTGTCTATGAGCTTATCTTTTTGCTGTGATTCAAGCGTATTGCGGCGTTAGTGCATATCCCAAAATTTATTCCACGGCTTGAAAAAGTCACGCGTTAAGGCATCGCGATGACTTTTTCGGCGCCTTAACGGAATTTTGGGATATGCACTCAGATTCCTCGCGAGTGAAATCTAGGGTTTTTGCTTTTGCCAGCGCTGGGTTGCTGTCATATCGGATTCACTTTCTAATACGCAACGTTCTTTCAATCGGTTGAGCTTTTTAAAAAATTTTGTTTTGGCAAATTCAGGGGGTAAATCTCCGTCTGTCATCAGCGCTACCGCTTGATGTCGTATCAGGTTCTCTTTCTAATACGCAGGGTTCCTTCAATCGGTTGAGTTTTTCAGAAATTTTGTTTTGGCAAATTCAGGGGGCAAATCTCCGTCCGTCTGTCATTAGCGGCGGCGCTTGATTCATCGTGACTGAATACCGCGAAATTTGTGACTTTTAGTCACTATCAAGCACCTGCAAGCCAGGATATAATGGGCATGTCTCAAAACAAGCGAGTTTTAAAACGAAGAAAATATACGCATCACGAAAAGATGGAGGCGCAACATGAAAACCCTATTTGCCATTTTTATTGCAATATCTCTGTCAAGCGTCACTGCTTTCGCTGCAGAGCATGTAAATGTAACGCTAGACGGGCGCGCGCTTCAACTGGATCCGCCCGCGCTAGTGGAGTCCGGAAGGACGCTGGTTCCGCTTCGGGGAGTTTTTGAAGAGCTGGGCGCTCTGGTTTTCTGGAATGGCGAAACCAGAACCGTTAACGCAATACGCGGCGACACGGTTGTGCGCCTGACCATTGGAAGCAAAGACGCCTACGTTGACAAAGAGCTAAAGCTGTTGGATGTTCCTGCGACCATTATTGACGGCCGCACGTTTGTGCCTCTGCGTTTCCTGTCTGAAAGCCTTGGATGCGCTGTCAGCTGGGATGGGGCGAGCTACACCGCAGGAATTAAGTCCAACTCTGAAAACATGGGAGATCCCGGCGACAACCTGTCTTGGGCCCAGCTTTTGGAAACAACTTGGGAGGCCACTGATGGAAGCGGAGATGTCCTGAGGTTCGTCCCTGAGGATTTCGCAGAACTGGATCTGGACTTCCCGGACAACGCGGATCCTGACAAGCTCTACTTTTCCTTTTCTGAGACCTCCAGCGACAACATGATCCTCATGTTTCTGGGAGGCGCTCATCTCAAGGATCACTACTTCATATATGATCCAGACAGCGCCATCCTGACCGATTACTTGTTCGATGACATACTTGGCCAATGGAAAGCAGCTGCTTCCTCAGAAGCTGAATCCGGAAAGCTGATCACTGCCGACGGCGCCGCTTGGTACCTGCTGGCATCGCTCTCTATCGAAGGCGAAAATACAGAGGGAACCGCAACTTTACAAGAAAGGGAAAGCCAGTGGAAGAGCGGGGAAAAGGCGTGGCATTACGCTTGGGGCAAAAACACAAAAGAGAAATTTACGGCGGAAAGGCGTTTTGCCGTTACGGAAAGCGGAGACATATGGGAATACAGCATAGTAGATGATGATTACAGCCTGTTCCACTCCATGAACATAGCTGACAAGAGCGCCATTTCGCCCTCGATTCAAGAAGCGCTGGATTTGGCCTCGCTCACGGCCATAACTATAAACGGCAAGCCAATGAAAGACGGAGCTTTCACTGCAGAGTTTTTCACCAGCTACCTGTATAGCCATGTGAACAGGGACTTGTTCGGCAATGACAGCCGCATTTCTGACATCTGGGATGATCGCGGCTTTGCCATATCATCCTCAGATTTTTCGGACATAGCTGAAGACTGCTTTGGCGACCAAGCGTTGCCACTGAGTTCCCTGGCCCCAAACAGCGGCTTCACTATAGACAAAAACGACAAAAATACTGTTTACTTCATGCCGGCCGACGGAGACCAGATGACGGCGAGATTTGTCCCCGTTAAAATCGGGGTTGAGATCAATCGCACATACGTGGCCGGCTACATCGAGGTTTCATACGCAGAAGACGAGCCATTCACATACCAGGGCCCAGCTAGCGCCACCCTCTCCTGGAGCGGAAAGACCGGGGCTGATTCTTTGCTGTTTTTCACGTTTCCAGCTTAACCGGAATAGCGGTATTTCTCAAGTCAACGTACATCAGTTGAGAAAGGGACATATTAATGATCAAAAAGATATTTGGAATGTTGTCACTTTTTATTGCAATTGCGTCGCTGTCAGCATGCAAAGGCGCTGCGGCGAACAAGACGGCTGACTCTCCAAATGGCGCAAATGCCGCCCAGGCTTCTCAGCCGCCTAGCACTTCGAGCGATGCTGATGACATTGAGGTTGGCGATGATATCGATATCGATGAAGATTATGATATAGATGGTGACGAAATCGACCCAAACTCCGAAGATTTGCCGGAATGGAACGGCCTGGATTTCGGCCCCAACCTTGAATACTCAGGCGATCCCGAAGCCGCTGAAGGGGCCTTGGCCGCTTTCAACGATATGAAAGACAAGGGCTTAATCACTGACTACAACGACTCAATAGAATATTGGATGACGCTAGAAAACACGCAAGTCATCAACTTCGAGGAATGCTACGTCTATCTTGTCGATGACTTTGATGCGACAATGAGCTTCGCCTATGCCGCGCAGAGCGGCAACGTCTATTATATAGGAAATGAAGGCTGGATGTCCTCAGATACCTTGTTGCCTGTGCCTGATGGCGCGGATATAAGAGAGACTTATGAATTTCAAGACGGCATAGATTCCGCCACCCTATTTTTGATTGGAACCATGCCTGGAAACGTGAGATTTACCATTCTTGCAGACAATAGATCGTCTACTGGCGAAGTGGAAGGCCATGTGGACATAGACGATGCTGGAAACGGAAGCTGGAATGATCCCTTCGGGCACGGATCCCTTGAGTTTGAATATGACAGCGAATCTCAAACCATCACGGTTGATGACAATACTGACGGGTACTTTAGCGGCATCGGGGTGTCCTTTGATGGCGCATATATCAGAGAGGACGGCACAGAATAATGAGGACTGCGCTAAAAGTCATGTTTCTCATTGGCGAAGCCATAGCCATCGTGATATGGTTTATAATGATATTTTTCGCCCTTTTTCTAGGCGGCTCCCCCGGCCCTGGATATGATCGGCAGGTTCCTGTCTCGTACGCCGGCATCATCGCACTGGGGTTGCTAGGCGCGATTGTCGCTATTGTGGGGCACGCCGCTGGCAAAAAAGCGTTCTTGGTCGCCGCCGCCATTCTCGGCGTGATAGGCAGTGTCCCGCTATTCATGCTGAGTCTGCCCGCGGTGGGCATCCCGTTCTTTTTATTGGGCATCGCGCCGCTGCTGGGTTTGACGATATGCAAAAAGAAAGGGCCGCAAAATAGTTAGATTTTTTATAAAAACACATATTTCTATTGAATTTATATATTAGGAGGCCTCTTTTTGAAAAAGCTACTTGCGATTTGCGTTACCCTGTGCCTTTTAGTCGGCTTAGCCGGTTGCGCCTCGAAGACTCCAGAAGGCTCAGAAATAGCCAGCAGAACTGCGAACCCTAGCGCAAGCGATAAAGCGCCTGAAACAAAATCAGAAAAGCCAACCCCCGTGCCAGCCAAGCAGACCAAGCCGGCAAAAGCAGAAGATGACTTAGATGAAGATAACGGGTTGCAGGAAGGGGCTATCTCGCTCAAAGCTCAAGACCTTTTAAACCTTGTGGCGCGTGCGTCCCTCATTGCAGACCCGCCGCAGGATTCCGATCTTCTGACTGACGAGGTCATAAACTTCGTAATCTACTGCCATCTCAACAACAGCATTGGCAAAGATCCCCGCATTTCTGCTGATGGCATGAGCGAATCTGGCATTCCAGTATCAAAGAAGGACTTCGAGGATATAACCCGCGAGCTTTTCGCGGAAAACATCGCAAGCTCCTTTGCCTTAGATGAAAGCCTGTTTTCAGATGACGGGAAATCGGTAAGCTTTCAGCCGTCAGATGGCGAAGAGTCAACGATAGAGTTCATTATCGAGGACACTGGCAACGACACCCCCTACCTGCTAGTCAAGGGCACCATTGAGTCCAGGGATCTGGATGGAAACCTGGTTCGATCCTGGCCAGCGGAATTTACGCTTCTGGGAAATGACACAGACGGATACGCTATCACGGACGGCAAAGCCTCTCCAGACGGCTACGCTGTATTTGACGAACCTAACACTGACCAATCAGGCACTTACATTAGCCTTACCACCCAGGAGTATGACGGAACCAACATTGTGGAGATCCCGTACATTGTCTATGCTGAAGACAGGAATCCTGAGATAGACTCTCTCAACAGATCCGTAAACCAAGGGGTTCAGATGATCTATGAGAATTTCCTGGAAAACCAGTCAGACGGCGAGAGCATAGAAATACGCTCCTATCCTTTTACGACTGACAAGTACCTGCAGGTTGTTGTGACTTACATCACATATCCCATTTATGGCACGGACGGAGAAATGTTCAGCATCAATTACGACAGGGAAGCCGACAGGGCAATGTCAGTGCTTGACCTGGGATTGTCCGAAGACGAGCTCCTTTATGAAGTCGGGCAAGCGTTCGTCCCTGAAGTCGAAGGCTCTCTCATTGACGAGGTAAGGCTTGTTGGATTTCTCATGCATGAAACAGAAAACGGCGACGTTCCGGAACTGCTTTTGCAGATCGCAGTAGACACTCCCGGCGCTGATGTCTGGGAAGGCTTTTATTCTTACATGAATGACAACAACAGCAACACCAACGACCTTATACGACTGACCAGCACATGCCTTTTTGATCCGTACAACATGGATCAAATGGATCCGCCCTTGGCGTACAGCAAATATCAGTGATAACCCCAAGCCAAAAAGCTCCGCGCGATAGCGCGGAGTCTTTTTGTGTGTTTTTTTATTTTTAGTCCGCATATTCCCTGAATCAGTCAGATACTTCCCAGTTGCGATAGCGGATTGCTTAGCCCACTTAAAACAGAAACTGGATGCTTTACGCGACAATGCCGAAATAATATATGTACGGCCTAATTTTGGCACCTTTCGGAAGTATGGCGCAATAAGCGATTGCATTTTAACATATGAAAAACTCGTGGATATCCGAAATTGCGTAGATGGCGCGGATAGCGTTGCCCAAAGGGCAAATCGCCAAGCCCTATATAAGTTTTCGGAATACGCCCTTAAGAATGGCTTTAAATCAAGCTTTTCTCAAATGCAATCGTTTTGTTTCAAGCGCCAAACACTGCCGTATGATCCACTATCTTTGCAATCATGGCTATAATAGGCATATCCTATGCTTGCGAGCGGCATGAATTTTCTTATCGTTAGCTGAATCTGCACGACTCCGAGTGCGTATAATCCTTAAATCAATTTTGGAATATGCGCCAAGGCGGGCAACGATAACACGTTCCGCAATTAAGCGCTCGTTAGTATAAAAAAAGAGGGAGGCACAACATCTGTTTGCGTATACGTGGCGGCTATATCTAGGAGCATATCCCAAAATTCAAAATAGGGCGCAGGAAAAGTCATGCGATGCTTCAACGCGTTACTTTTCCAAGCCTTATAATAAATTTTGGGATATGCTCTAGGTTTCACGCTCAGAAGACGAGCCGTTCACGTACGTTTGCTCAGCTAGCTTTTCTGGAGCGGAAAGGCTGGGGCTGATTCTTTGCTGTTTTCGCTTGAAAAATTGCCAAAACCACTTCCTCGATGACGCAAAACCTTATGTTTAAGCCATTTGCGCCTTGACGCTGGCTATTGCGATGGAATCAATTTAAGGATACACGTTGCTTCTTCAAAATACGGACGCTCTTCCAGTCGCAGGTTAACCCTGCTTTACGAAAGGGGTATTTTATGATTATCAAGACGCTCAAATTCATGGCGCTTCTTGTTGTTATCACGTCACTGTCAGCATGCGCAAGCGATTCAGCACCCAAAGCAAATGGCGAGATTGCCCAGGCTTCCCAGCCGCCAAGCGATGTACTGGATATTGAATTCGATATAGAGAATACCGAGAATGCTGGGGTTCCTGAGGATATTAATGATATTGAAAATACTGAGAATATCGAGGATATTGATCATATCGAGGATATCAATGATATCGATGATATTGATCATATCGAGGATATTAAAGATATCGATGATACCGATAATACTTATAATTTTAAAGATATCGATGATACCGATAATACTTATAATTTTGAAGAAATTTATGCTATTTATGAGGCCGGAGGTCTTGCGAATCTTAAGCTTCCTGTGATCATTGACCATGGTGGCAGCGCTGATGTTTATTTTTCATTTAATATGCTCAGAGAAGATATGATGAATATAGGAGCTACAGACAAGCCGGACGCAGATTCTTATTTTTCAATAATTCCTGAGGATATCATGAATTCAGACCCTGCTCTTGAAAATCCAAGCATCGCCCGAGCCACCGACAAGCCTTTGCAATTAAAGGATAACGAGGATGCAGAGGCTCCAAATGATTCAACCTATTCAGACGAGGACTTATATTTTCCAGGACTTCCTAGTAACGATGCGCAACAATATTGGAGAAGCGAGAGATTCTCCAATATTGATTACGAGGAAGAAATCAGAACCTTTGGGCATCAGGGTGCCGTCAAGGGCGCTGTAAGCGCTTTCAAAAAAATGATGGATAAAAAATTGATCCCCGATTACAATGAGATTTCAAGTCACTGGATGGCCTTTACAGGCATAAAAGAGATAAAAGGCGAAGACTGCTATGTCTATCGTTTTCAAGATATTGATGTTTACATGAGCTTCGCCTGCGCCATCACAAGCGGCAACATCTATTATCTAGGAAATGGCGCCTGGGTATCCGCCAATAGCCAGTCGTCTAAGCCTCTAGCAGACGAAACCGAAACTTATGAGATAGAAAGAACTGACCCGGAAAAATCAAAATACGTCTTTACCAACGGCACATATTACGGCATCCTTAATTTGGTCGGCACCATGCCAGGAAGCGTATATTTCTACATCTATGCGAACTCACATACGGACTCTACGCGCAACAGATCTTCTGGCGATGCGAATGGCCTTGTGAGCATAAGCAAATCCGGAAGCGGAAAATGGGTTGACCCTTTAGGCCATGGCACTCTTGAGTTTAAATTTGACAGTGAATCTAAAACCGTCACGGTAAAAGACAATACTGAAGGATTCTTTAATGACACCGAAGTGTCCTTTAATGGCACATATAATATGAAGTAAGGTGCAGACCAATGAGGGCAGAGCCGTTCACGTGCGTTTGCCCAGCTATACTGACGAACGGTATGATTTAGAATTTTCTTATCGTTAGCGGGAGCGGCCCGACTGGGTTCTGAGGCGGGCAACGATAAGAAAATTCCACATTTGAGCGTTCGTCAGTATAGCTTTCCTGGAGCGGAAAGGCTGGGGCTGATTCTTTGCTGTTTTGCCAAAAACACTTCCTCGATGACGCAAAACATTGTGTTTAAGCCATTTGCGCCTTGACGCTGGCTATTGCGACGGAATCCTAATAGGTATACGCGTTGCTTCTTCAAAATACGGATGTTCTTCCAGACGCAGGTTAACCCTGCTTTACGAAAGGGGTATTTTTATGATTATCAAGACGCTCAAATTCATGGCGCTTCTTGTTGCTATCACGTCACTGTCAGCATGCGCAAGCGATTCAGCACCCAAAGCAAATGGCGATATTACCTCCCAGGCTACCCAGCCGCCAAGCGATGTTCTGGATATTGAATTCGTTATCGAGGATATCGATGATATCGATGATACTGAGGATATTGAGGATACAGATGATATCGATGATATCGATGCTATCGATGCTGCGGACGATAATTCTAATTTTTCTGAAATTCCTCGTTCCAGCGATGAACCTATGCTATTTGACGATAACGAGGATATAGACCCTGCTCTTGATAATCCAAGAATCGGCCGAGCCACCGATAAGCCTCTGCAAATAGAGGATATCGACGATTCAGACCCTTCTCTTGAAAATCCAAGCATTGCCCGAGCCACAGACAAGCCGTTGCAATTAGAGGATGACGACGATTCAGGCGATTCTGACGGGGACTTCGATATCCCAGAAATTCCTCGTTCCGATCCGCAAACACCGTACTGGAGCGAACTGGATTTCGACAAAAACATTGAATACGCGGAAGCAATCGAAACCTTCGGAGATCTGGGTGCCGCCAAGGGCGCTATAAGCGCTTTCAATAAAATGAGAGATGAAAGATTGATCCCTGATTACAATGCGACAGCAAGTTACTGGATGACCTTTACAGGGATAAAAGACATAAAAGGCGAAGACTGCTATGTCTATCGTTTTGAAGAAATAGACGTGTGCATGAGCT
>JAISWZ010000666.1 GCA_031270945.1 Clostridiales bacterium
TCCTGTTAGAAGCGGTACGGGCTATTTGAGAAAGGAGCTTTTCACTGATTCAGGCCAACCGGGGTTGACGCGTAGCCATCGCTGTCATCAGCCCATTGCCTTGATAAGAATCCTGTTAGTCTTCAAAGCGTTGCCTTGATAAGAATCCTGTTAGAAGCGGCGCGGGCTATTTGATATAGGAGCCTTTTGCTGGGTTAGGTTAACTGGGATTGGCGCGTAGTCTATCGCTGTCATCAAAGTGTTGCCGAATAAAGAATCCTGTTAGAAGCGGTGCAGGCTATTTGAGATAGGTGCCTTTCGCTGGGTTAGGTTAACCGGGATTGGCGCGTACTCTATCGCTGTCATCAACCCATTGCCTTGATAAGAATCCTGTTAGAAGCGGTGCGGGCTATTTGAGATAGGGGCCTTTCGCTGGGTTAGGTTAACCGGGATTGGCACGTATTCTATCTCTGTCATCAAAGCGTTGCCACGATAAGCATCCTTTTTGAAGCGGTGCGGGCAAATTGAAAAAGGAGCCTCACTGGTTTAGGCCAACTGGGATTGGCGCGTAGTCTATCGCTGTCATCAAGGCGTTGCCGCGATAAGTATCCTGTTTGAAGCGGTACGGGCCATTTGAGATAGGAGCCTTCCACTGGGTTAGGTTAAACGGGTTTGGCGCGTAGTCTATCGCTGCCATCAAAACCTTGCCGCAAAAGAATCCTGTTAAAAGCAGTGCGGGCTATTTGAGATAGGTGCCCTTCTCTGATTTATGCCAACGGCCAACCAGATTTTGCGCACAGTCATTTCTGTCATCAAATCATTGCCATGATAAGAATCCTGTTAGAAGCGGTGCGAGCAATCTGAAAAAAGGAGTCTTAAATAGTTTCGGATATGGATATACCTATGAGGAATTACTTTATTCCACCATGGAATTTAACACCACTTAAAGGAGGTCGATGCGTGAAGCCGCCAACTTTCAAAAATTAGTTGGCGGCAATTTCTTGTTGCTAGGATTTTGGAGTGTTGAGGAAGTCGAGAAGCGCTCGGGCATACTCTGTGGATGAGTTTCTCAGTATGCTCATAATTTCCGCAGCAATAGTGTCGATCTCCTCACGATCATCATCTTTTTGCTTCATCTCTCCCGTGCCGTTAAGAAGCCATTCCTCACGAACATCATAGAGATTGGATATTGCTTTGATGTATACGTAACGCGGTCTTCTCTTGAATGTTTCAAATTGGTTGACTAACACAGGGCTGACTCCAAGCTTTATAGATAAAGCCTTTTGTGAGAGTCCGGAAGTCTTCCTCAAATATCTGATTCTCCCGTTAACGCCTTGGTTCACCAACTCGGCTAGGTTGTCCATATTTAACCCTCCTTATTTATATTTCCATTATATCTCAATTATCTAAAGATGTCAACCCTGACTGCTTACGACGGATATCTTCCAAGCTGGCCGCACCGCTGTTTGGATGCACACCAAATGCCTTCGCGTCTTTTCCTTGGACAGCAACCTGCAAAGATCAACTGCCTATGCGCGTCTAGCTTAGTTCGCCCGAACCGCTTACAACAGAAAAATTGTTGCCCAACTTTAAATTCGCAGCATCGGACCTTTGCTCTTCTCTCCTGGCACAACAGAAGCCCAGCAAGCCTAAACTGCTTTAGATCTCTTACTCAGCTCCCCAGTACCGCTTTCCGCAGGAGTGATTCCCAGGCCACTTTAGAGCATATCCCAAAACTATATCCGAGGCACCGGAAAAATCCGGCGTTGAAGCTTTCGCCAGGATTTTTCCGATACCATTTCGGAATTTTGGGATATGCTCTCAATGCACAGTGAGTGATTTGATGCTTGTCTCCTTGGGAAACAGCAAAAGATTAGGGGGGGCTTAAGGGCGTCTACCTGTTTGCCCGCACAGCTTGCAACTGGAGGATTATCACCCAGCGTTAAATTCGCTACTGCGGTGCGGATGATTTGGAGAAGAAGCCGTTAACCAGAGAAAGACACCTCAAACCTTTCGGATGGTTATATGTTTGCCCCTGTTAGCCTCGCTCGGATTCAGACAAAGCTCTGTTTGAAATCGTCAAATTATGGATATATTCATCAACAATTCCCTTGTCCCACCATGGAATTTAACACTTTTTGCATATTTGCCCCCTGTTGGCACTCTCGACGTTTCACCTTTGAGAAGGCAGCATCCCTGGCTAGCCGCCCAGGTTGGTTCCGGTAAAGTATCGGCCTGTTCCACATGCAAAGTCACACCTCGAAAGGTTGCCAAGAGAGTCATCCGAAAAATCCGTGAGCCTGTCTCGCGTTTAGGGATGGCGGTGAGGACCTCGTAGTGTTATTCGCTTTCTGGGACAACAAAAAACGTCCGGAAAGTCAAAGCTTTGGAATCCCGCTCCCGCCAAAAGCAGCACTCGATTCTAATTTCTGTATGCTTAACATTCTATGTAATCGATGCGTGAAATCACGCTTTACGATTTATTTGCATTGGAAAGCCGCCAGCAATACAAACGACCTGAGTTTGGCCGCACCGCTATTCACTGGAAGATTTCTCTTCCAGTATTGAAAGGCGGAACCCCGATTTGCTTAACCGAACTTGAGCCGAGATAAGCCGAGATTTGGCTTCTGGGCTTTTACCTGGCCCAGCGCTCATCTAACAAAACCTTAACGACCTGAGTTTGGCCGCACCGCTATTCACTGGAAGATTTTCTCTTCCAGTATTGAAAGGCGAACCCCGATTTGCTTAACCTGAGATAAACCGTGATTTGACTTCTGAGCTTTTACCTGGCCTAGCGTTCAACTGTCAAAACCTTAAGGACCTGAGAATAGCCGCCAACCAGAGCTTGCCCGCAGAGGAGATGCTCCTTCTTTGCTTTGCGTACAACTAAGAAAGCATAAGTACACTTGGTTTGCCCGCACCGCTATTCACTGGAAGAATTTTTCTTCCAGTATTGAAAGGCGGAACCCCGATTTGCTTAAGCCGAGATAAACCGTGATTTGACTTCTGAGCTTTTACCTGGACTAGCGTTCAACTATCAAAGCCTCACTACTGGAGTTCGACATTCACTGGAAGATTTCTCTTCCAGTATTGAAAGGCGGAACCCGATTTGCTTAACCCGAGATAAACTGAGATTTAGCTTCTGGGCTTTTACCTGGCTCAACGTTCGACTATCAAAACCTTAACGAACTTAGTTGGCCGCACCGCTATTCACTGGAATATTTTCTCTTCCAGTATTGAAAGGCGGAACCCCGATTTGCTTAACCCGAGATAAACTGAGATTCGGCTTCTGGGCTTTTACCTGGCTCAGTGTTAACTGTCAAAACCTTAACGACCTGAGTATAGCCGCACCTCTTCTGGCCCAGAGCTCAACTGTCAAAACCTTAACAAACTGAGTTTGGCCGCACCGCTATTCACTGGAAGATTTCTCTTCCAGTATTGAAAGGCGGAACCCCGATTTGCTTAACCCGAGATAAACTGAGATTTGGCTTCTGGGCTTTTACCTGGCTCAGCGTCCAACTGACAAAACCTTAATGAACTGAGTTTGACTGCACCGCTATTCACTGGAAGATTTTCTCTTCCTGTATTGAAAGGCGGAACACCAGTCTCTTACCCCACTTCTTACCCGGCCTATCGTTCATCTTCCTAAGCAACCGGAGCTTGCCCGCAAAGGAGATGCTCCTTCTTTGCTTTGCGTACAACTAAGAAAGCGTAAGTACACTTGGTTCGCCCGCACCGCTTCTCACTGAAGGAAGTTCTCTTGCAGTGTTGAAAGGCGAAATCTCGATTCGCTTTGACTTCGATTTATCTACTGGTCTCTTACCTCTTACTCGGCCTAGCGTTCATCCTCAAACCCTAAACAACTGGAGCTTGCCCGCAGAAGGAGGTTCCTGGCTCCTCTTTGCTTTGCATACAACTTGGAGATAAAGGTAATACATTGTGCCCCGTATTCCCCAGAAAGCAAGGCTTATGAACAGACGCGCAGATTTGCCTTTGCTTGGACAATGACGATGCAGGCTCGGTTTTCGTGGGCAGGAACACGCAGTGGAAAAGTTGGCGCGTCAAAGATCATAATTTTTTCAGCAAACTCATGCAACTGACACAAGCTTGAGTAGAAAAGCCAAGAGCATGCTCCTGGCTTTCAATCTGTCGAATTTATGAGCAAGCTGGGGATTTCAGAGATAGCCTTGGAATGCGGGTTCCAAAACACTTCCTACTTTTCAAAGCAGTTCAAGCAAGCCATTGGCGAAACTCCCCAGGAATACAAGAAAAGCGCCCGATCTCATTAGTGGGCGCTCCGATCAAAAAGAGCGGTTTCACTACGCGATTATGACAAAAAAACAACTTGCTCTAGCTTAGACACCATTTCTTGGAAGAAACGTATGGCTTTACGTGGATACGCCGCAAGGATATCGGCTAGGTCTGCGACATCTCGGTTGGCTTGCGGCAAAAATGTGACATTATACTTCATCGCCGAACCGCTCCCTGATTGGGCCAAAGACTTGATCCTGCGTCAGCCATTTGGTGTTCGGGTCGGCAGCTTCTTTCTCGGCTTCGGCCAGCTTTGCAAGGATGGTTTGGTCGGCAAGGTATTCTGCGGTCACCATTGCGAACGGGATTCTTCGCTCACGAACCAGCGCTTTAAGGCTGGCCGTAATGTAGGTGGTCATATTGATGCCCATCTCTTCGAGCATCTTACCAGCCTGTTCTTTAGTTGCACTGTCCAACCGAACGGTAATCGCTTTGTTTGCCAATGATTTTCTTGCCATCTCTCATCAGCTCCTTTCTCTTGTATTCTATTATACAGCAAATCGTTTCATTTTGCAATAATATAACCATCCATCTGTCAGGCTGCAAAGCACCCGACAAAATCCTTGTTCAAGGCCAGGAGTCTGCTCTTTGCTTTTCTGCTCAAGCTTGTGGCAATCGCTATGATTATGCTGACCGGCTATGACATAGAGGCAATCAAGGTCGCCGAGGCAAGCATGTGCAGATAAGGACATGGCACTACGGAAAGCACAGCATCAAGTTCTTCTTGGAGTCAGTGGACAGCGATCCAAAGCTTAAGAGCATATCCCAAAATTAATTCCATGGCTTGAAAAATTCCGGCGTTGAAGCATTCGCCAGGAATTTTTCTGCGCCTTAACGGAATTTTGGGATATGCTCTAAGAAGATTTTGACGAGTTCATAAATTTCCAGCGCCAGCACTTGAGGGCCTTTATAGGCGAGGGAAAATCCAGCGTGGTGTTTTCTCCCAAGATTTCAAATATGGCCATTGAAATGTACTTGAACATCTTTCAGAATTATTATGTCCAGGGGATGCAGGACGGGGACATCAGGGACAAGTTTGAGAGAAACCCAAACCTGGCCCAGGAAATGACCATGCTTTTTCTGGATTTGGCCATTGAGTTTTTAAGAAATTATGACAGTAAAATTTTAGCGTAGGCGTCAAAAATATGTTATGCTATTTTTGCTGACTGGCCTAAAGATTAGGACTCGATTTCATCTTAAGCGCCGGTCAGCACAAGATCTCAGCTGCAAAAAGGAATCATCGCAAACCAAAGGCTAGCGCACATGATTTGAGCGCTAGCCGCAGTTGTGGCATGAGCTTTGCGCTTGTTTTGAATGGGGGCATGTCATGAGCAAGGCATTGATAGTTGCGGCAGTGAGTGCTGTCGCTGGATTTCTTGGCTGTTTTGGGGTCTTGAATGGATTGGTCCTGAAGCCAGTTGAGGCGGCAACAGTTCCTATAGTTGAGGAAGCCAGCTTCATTTCGCCGGATGAGCTGGCAGTGGCTGTAATGAGGGTTCCCCTTCGCCAAGAAGAGGGGAAGCGGTACAAGGTCTTCATGGAGCTTGCGGAAAAGCAAGGGTTTGCCGGAAAGCTGTCCGAATCGAAAGAAGTCGGCACAAATTTCATGGAGATTTACAAGGTAAGCGAGAAGAGCTTCGAGGACAAGCAGGCTGTGGTGCTGGCCGCCAACTATAACGGAAAGGCCAGGCATTATCTTCTCTTTGTCAAAGAGGGAGGCGCCTGGAGCATGAACAGCGTTTCTTACGCTAACTCCAGGATTCATGATTTTGTTGATATCGCCCATACCCCAGGATTTGAGAATGTTTGGCTTGTCTACGAGCTTGAGGAAGGACATGGAACAGGATACAGCGGGCATCAGGCTGTTTGGGTTGACCGTTGGGGATCTGAAGCCATAAGGTATCAATCATCAGAAGACATGAATGGCAGGGACTACAGCAAGAGCTTCACCTCAGTCTGGGAAGCGAGCCTTGCTCGGGACAAGAATGTTGAAAAGCCAGTTGATCCCGATGAGTTCAAGGTGTATGTCAGCTGTTATGGGTCGTATGAAACAGGAGCAGAAAAGCGAGAAGCAAGCGGCTTGCTGGTCTACAGATGGGTTCAGGAAGAAGGCAGGTTTGTGTTTGATGACGAAGAAGGGGGCTCACCATCTCCTGAAATGACGGCAAGCAGAGACGCTGGAACCCAGGTGAGCGGATCAAGCTATTACAGCTACATGACGGACATCAACAAGCTTATGGCAGAGCAAGGCCTTCCCAAGGGGGATAAAGGATGAGGAAAATAGTCTTATCTGCTGTGGTTGGGGCACTGGTTGGCGTGGTGGCTTGCCTTGCGATGCTTTTGCCCCAAAGCGGCGCAATTGCCGCCTCGATCAGCGCTGAAGCGGCGCGAGAAGCGGGTGCCATCTCGCCTGACGAGCTGATAGACACAGTGATGGTAGTGCCCTTGCTTGAAAACGATGGAGAAAGATATCAGGCATACAAGCGTCTGGCTGCTGAAAATGGCTTTGCTGAGAAAATACTTAAGAGCGAAAATTACGGCAGCGATGGCTTGGAGCTGCACAAAGCAAAAGAAGTCAAGGCTGACGGCAAGGAAGCTGTTGTCATCGCGGTTGACTACACAGGAAGCTGCCGCGACTACTTGCTGTTTGTCAAAGAGAATGGCGCTTGGAGCATGGATAGCGTCACATGGGTCAACTCAACAGAGCATCAGTATGTGGACATAGAATACACCCCTGGATTGGAGAATGTCTGGCTGGTATACAGCTCAAGCACTCTTGGCGGCACAGGGTTTGAAAGGCAGGAGGAAGTTTGGGTTGACCGTTATGGGAATGAGGCGCTGAGGTTTGCCAGCCTCCAAGCTGAGAAGCATGGGCTTCGCGACAAGCGGGTTTTTGCCTCCCGCTCTACCACCAGGCAATATCCAACAGAAGGCTCGGATGTGTACAAGGTCTTTGTCAGCTTTCAAGGCAGCCTTAAGGAATCAGGGTCAGTCCAGGAGAAGCAGGACTGGGTGGTTTACTATTGGGATAAAGATAGCTCGCGCTTCAAGTTTGACACTGGCAACATGGGGGGAACCGAGCCCAGCATGACGCTTGGCGTAGAAAGCGGCACGGAGGTGGCTGGAGAAAGGTTCTTCAACTACATGGACACCTTTGACGCTTGGCTTGGCGAAGAATAGTCAGGCTATGCAAAAAGCGCCGCCATGGAAAGGGCTGTCTGCAAAGATATAGGAGAATTGCGCTAAAGGCCGGTTAGGGTCCCCTAACCGGCCTGGTGCTGATAAAGCTCTGCATCTTATCTTCTGAAGCTGCTAAAGGCATTGCCAGTTGCCTGTCTGATATATAGGTTGCAAATGCAGTTTGCATGCCTACGCAGTCTTGACCCTATATAGGCGCTCGCTTGTCTTGTCGCGAATCATGCCATACATATTTGAATCAATAAAAATGCAGCTCAAATGCCACTGTTCTGCAAAAGCTGCAAAGTGCTAGCATAATCAGCCAAATGATAAAAAAGCCCAAAGCCATGGCCGCCTGACTCTGCAAGATTCAAGCGGAATGGAACGCCTTTAATTTTAGCGCTTCACCAAGAATTTTTGCGTCTTTGGCATAGACGTAGCTGCCGTCCTTTAATCACAATTCAGATAGCTTAAGCTATAGGCACTCTCTTGGCGCAACATAAACCTCATGTTGGCTCCTCATCACCGCTTCTGATAGGAACGCTTATCCATCAACTATAGCTGCATCCTTGGACAGTTCCCGCTTGATTAGGAAAGTCCAGCTCGCACACATCTCGAACAGAACGAGTTTTACATAGGCTGGCGAGCCATCCGGGCAAACATCTTGACCAATTTCATTATTTTTGATATCATTTGTTTATTCAAAATCATCTGTGCGCATGCCCTCAATCATCGCTCTATCTGAAGGCAACCTGGCCTTCCAGCGCGTCCTAAGGCATGAGAGCACTTAAGGATGCAATTGCTGATCTTGTTCGATACTGCTTAAAGTCACGCATCCGCGCTTCATAAATCTTTAATGTTTGGACGTGCGCGCTCACAACGCGCTGGGTTCCCGCAGCCCTGTCAAGTTCTGGTACGCGAATTCCGCGCGTCCAGCGCTTGTCCGTCTTGCGCACGACGTTCCCTGCCAAGAGCGGGTTCACGATGCTTGGTTCGCCGCCAAGCGCTGACATCACAGGCAAGTGGCAGACAAACGCGCTCTCAATGGCATGCCTGAGCGGGCTGGGATCGACGTGCGGTGCGCTATTAATAGAGATGGTGTCCCTGATCCGCTCTCCCGCTCTCCCTCGCTAACAAGCCTCTCCCGCTTTGTGGGGAAGGACTTCGTATTTCACAAATGTACCATCGACGTGAACCATGACGCATGTCTGCAGAAAGTCCCTATGTGTGTCCATTCCTACGCCGCAAATGCAGATTGGCCTAGCTCGAAGCCGTCAGCTAACTGCACGAGCTCTCCGGCCAGTTCCTTGCTAATGCAACCCGCCTCCTTTGTACATCTTGCTGACTACAAAAAGCGAGAGGCGCTTAAACGACCTGAGAAAAAAGCTTTCAGCTTTACTTCCGATAAATCGGATTGAGGCTAAATGGCATGTCTGCGTTTGAAAAGTCGGGCTTGGCAGTCAGAGAAATGTTCAGCTTTACATTAAAGCCAGCGGCGGCAGCCCATTGGGACAATGAGTTCCGCATTCTCTAAGAGCCTATCCCAGCACTTAACGGCTCTCAACCGGCTGCCTGACAGCCATTGCCCACGCTTCAATCTAGTTATCGCCACTCCAGGTGACAGGAGATCGCAAAGCCTGTTGCGCTTTTTTAGTATAGCAAATATACGAGGTGATTTATGGAAATACATAAAAGGTTGAAGAAGATTCGGTTAACGGTTGGGCTTACGCAAAGTGATATGGCTGATCGAATCGGGACAAAAAAATCCGCCTATTCGCATTATGAAACAGGAATTAGGCCTCTCCCCGAAAGCGTCGCGGCTACAATTTGCAGAATTTTTTACATTAATGAAGAATGGCTACTGGAAGGCAAGGGCGAGATGATCAATTCCGAAGCGGAAAGCGTTGGAGCTGATATTCTCCTCAAGCGAATTTACAGCCTTGCGCAAGATCTTTCGAAATACCCAAAATCGTTGCCGTCCGTTATTCATCACATGGAATTTCTCAAGTTCATCGTAGAAACAAAGGGTTCAATATAAGTCGCTTGTCTTTGCCTCAACAGAGGTTTCCTTGGCATATCCCAAAATTACGTCATGGCGCCGGATAGCGTTTGCCCAATGTTCAATACAAATCGCGAAAGTCCTGGCGAATGTTTTAATGCCAGACTCCGGCGCCTCGGATTTAATTTCGGGATATGCTCTTAAGGAATATCCCCAGCTAGCCCGCACCGAGCGACTATCGTCTAACTTTAAATGCACATCGCAGACATTTGCATTTTTCTCTGGGCAACGGCAACCTTATGAATTCTAAACTGCTTGTCCTCCTTGGCTCCCCCGCACCTCTTTAAACAGGAACGGTTTCTCATCCAACTCGCTGTGCATGATAAAATTGCCGTCATAAGAATCCTTTTAGAAGCGGCGCGGAAAATCTGAGAAAGCAACTTGCTTGACCAGCGTTCACAACGATGAGAGCGCTCCGACATCGGCGCTGGAGTCCGGCTTGGCATCAACTTGGATATGGACGACAGTCTCGATAATGCGTTCTGAAGTTTGCGATTTCATCAGTCAGCCCTTGATTTTCTAGGCGAATGCACCTTAGGTGGCGGCATGGTCTGTGAAATCCTCGCAAAAGCGCTGTGGCCAGCGTCATCAGCGCAATGATACGTGTTATCAGATACGTCCCTGAAATTAAGATGAATGCTTGCGTCCCGCCTGGAGCCCTTGCCGCCATTTCCACAATGTTTTGAAAGTCACACCTCGGACAGTTGCCATGAGCGTTATCCGAAAAATCCGTGAGCCTGTCTCGCGCTTAGGGATGGCGGTGAGACCATCGCAATGTTACTCGTATTCCGGGACAAGAAAAACGTCCGACAAGTCAAAGTCTCGATAATCGAGCCCCGCCAAAAGCAGCGCTCGCTTTTAATTTCTGTATGCTTAACAATCTATGTAATCGATGCATGAAATCGGCTTTGCGATTACTAAACGGCTAAGTGTATAGCCACAGTACAGGCCAGGTTCCTGGTTCCTTCCTTGCCTAGCATTCAATCAAGAGAACCCTAAGTACCCGGAACTTGGCCGCACCGCTACGCGCTGGAAGAATTTCACTTCCAGCTTTAAAAGCACAAAGAAGGCACAGAAAAACCTTTGCCGCCCCCACGCGATGAGGTTTCTGACTCCTTCCTGCCGAGCATTCAACTTAGAAAATCTAATTACCCTGAGTTCGGTCGCACCGCTACGCCTGGAAGAATTTCACTTCCAGCTTTTAAAAGCACAAAGAAGGCATAGAAAAACCATTGCCCCCCACGCGATGAGGTTGCGAGCTCCTTCCTGCCGAGCATTTAACTTAGAAACCTTAAGTACCCTGAAGCTTGGCCGCACCGCTACGCCTGGAAGAATTTCACTTCCAGCTTTTAAAAGCACAAAGAAGGCACAGAAAAACCTTTGTCGCCCCAACGCGATGAGGTTTCTGGCTCCTTCCTGCCGAGCATTTAACTTAGATACCTTAAGTACCCTGAAGCTTGGCCGCACCGCTACGCACTGGAAGAATTTCACTTCCAGCTTTTAAAAGCACAAAGAGGGCACAGAAAAACCTTTGTCGCCCCCACGCGATGAGGTTTCGAGCTCCCTCCTGCCGAGCTTTTACTTAGATACCTTAAGTACCCTGAAGCTTGGCCGCACCGCTACACTTCCAGCTTTTAAAAGTACAAAAAAGGCATAGAAAGCTTTGCCACCCCCACGCGATGAGGTTTCGGGTTCCTTCCTGCCGAGCATTCAACCTAGAAAATCTAATTACCCTGAGCTTGGCCGCACCGCTACGCACTGGAATATGGTCGCACAGTTACGCGCTGGAAGAAGTTCTCTTCCAACTTTATAGTGCACAGAAAGAGCTTGGCCACCTCCCCACGCAATGAGGTTTCTGACTCCTTCCTGCCGAGCATTCAACTTAGAAAATCATATTACCCTGCGCTTGGCCGCGCCGCTTGCCGCTCACCCACGCGATGAATCATAAGCGACGCTGAAAGAGCGCCTCGTTCATATATCGAGAAAATGGGTCTATAGTTGCGACGGCAGAATTGCCTCAGGCGAGGTGAAAAGATCTGAATCTGTCCCTCGCATCCTTCTCAACTCGCATGAGGGCGGTTTTTTCGCGCCGCTGATAAACCCTGCTTCCGAGCGCTACCTATCTCTACGCCGCGAATTCCTCTAACGCAACCATGCTAGCCGAGAACGAGCTTTTCAATTTCGAGGCCTTGGCAACGTTTTTTTGCCGTAGCCGTACAAATCACTCTCTACTGAGCTCTGTTCTTATATATCCGTATTTCAGGCAAAGCAATATCGGGCGCTTGAGCCATTGAAAGAGAGGCGCGTGGCGACATCGCCGCTGAGATAGTCGGTCATCGACATGCATCTGCTAGGAAAGCTAACCCCGTCTGCAATGCCCTACTTTAGGTGCGCCGTAAAAAGAAACACTCAATCCGCCCCTGTTTTGAAAGACGCCTTGACAATTGCGGCGATGGCCATCGAGCCCATGGTCAGAAGGCGACTTGCATTGCGACTGTTTCGGAAACTCGAGCACTGGTGACAGAGCATACCATGTTGCCTGCTTGAATATGTAGCGCTTTAGGTTTTTACAGTCAGTGCGACAAAGCCGCTCTCTTCTATGCTGTCTCCCTTGATGAATTTGTCCAAAAGCTTGCGTTCTCCTGCCTTAAAGAAAGCACTGAGCACGGTAGACTAATCTACTGGTTGATCTCGTCCATTCGCTGAAGCATAGAATATGCTGATTTGACTTCAACTGGTTTGGGCTAACTGGGGTTGCTATTGCCCCTGAGACACACAGGGTAATAATCCATCTCTCATCAAAAAGTTGCCAAGACAAAAATCCTGTAGCAAGCGGTGCGGATGATTTTAGGTAGCGCCATCAACTAGTTTAGGTTAACTGGAGTTGCTGTTCCCCAAGCGCAGATGATCTAGGGAGGATGCCTTTAACTGGCTTAGGCTGACTGGGCTCGCTTTTACCCAAGAGACCGGCACATGACAATTCATCTCTGTCATTAAAAAGCAGCCAAGACAAAAGTCCTGTAGCAAGTGGTACGGGCGATTTGAGAAGAATGCCTTTAACTGGTTTAGACTAACTGGGGTTGCTATTACCCAAGAGACAAGCACGGGCCAGCAGTGCAATCCATCACTGTCATCAAAAAGTTGGGTCTGTTATCTGACTGGGCTTAAGATGACTTTAACTGGTTCAGGCTAACCGGGTTTGCTATTGCCTAAGAGACAAGCACATGGTAATCCATCTCTGCGGGTCAGAATCCAGTAGTGCGGATGACTTGAGGAGGATACCTTTAACTGGCCTGAGAAGGATGCTTTGAACTGGCTTAGGCTAACCGGGATTGCTATTGCCCCTGAGACAAATATAGTAATCCATCGCTGTTATCAGAAAGTTGCCAAGATTAAACCCTGTAGCAAGCGGTGCAGTTTAGGCTGACCAGGTTTCTATTGCCCTAAGACAAGCACAGGGCAATCCATGGCTGTCATCAAATAGGTTGACAAGATAAGAATCCGAAAGAAACGGTGCGGGCTTTGAGGAAGATCTCTAACTACTCTAACTGGTTTAGGCTAACTGGGTTTGCTATTGCCCCTGAGACAAGCACGACAATTCATCGTTGTCTCGGTTTAAGCAAATCGGGGTTCCGCATTTCAATACTGGAAGATATCTTCCAGTAAAAAGCGGTGCGGGCAAACTCAAGTCGCGGTTTGAAAGACGAAAGCTAGGCAGGGCAAGGGACCGGCTTAGGCTGACTGGGCTTGCTTTTACCAAGAGACAAGCGCATGACAATTCATCGCTCATCTTTCGAGTTTGAAGGATGGATGTTGGCAGGGTAAGGGACCGGCTTAGGTTGACTGGGCTCGCTTTTACCCAAGAGGATGTTGGCAGGGCAAGGGACTGGCTTAGGCTGACTGGGCTTGCTTTTACCCAAGAGACAAGCACATGACAGTTCATCTCTCATCTTTCGAGTTTGAAGGATGGATGTTAGCCCGGATTAGGGAACGGAAAGCTAAATCTCGGTTCAAGCAAATCGGGTTTCGCATTTCAATACTGGAAGATAAAATCTTCCAGCGAAAAGCGGTGCGGGCAAGCTCAAGTCGTTTAGGTTTTGAAAGCTAGGCAGGGCAAGGGACTGGCTTAGGCTGCCTGGGCTTGCTTTTACCCAAGAGACAAGCGCATGACAATTCATCTCTCATCTTTCGAGTTTGAAGGATGGATGTTAGCCCGGATTAGAGACCCAACAGCTAAATCTGGTTTTAGCAAATCGGGGTTCCGCATTTCAATACTGGAAGATAAAATCTTCCAGTGAAAAGCGGTGCGGACAAACTCATGTCGTTTAGGTTTTGAAAGCTAGGCAGGGCAAGGGACTGGCTTAGGCTGACTGGACTTGCTTTTACCAAGAGACAAGCGCCTGACAATTCATCGCTGCATCGCTGTCATCTTTCAAGTTTGAAGGACGGATGGTAGCCCAGATTAGAGAACAGACGGCTAAATCTCGATTTAAGAAATCGGGGTTCCGCATTTCAATACTGGAAGATAAAATCTTCCAGTGAAAAGCGGTGCGGGCAAACTCAAGTCGCTTAGGTTTTGGGATGAAAGCTAGGCAGGGCAAGGGACTGGCTTAGGCTGACTGGGCTTGCTTTTACCATGACAATTCATCGCTGTAATCTTTCAGGTTTGAAGGATGGATGCTAGCCCAGATAAGAAGTGCATAGAGGCGCAAAGCTCATCTAAATTAGTTAATTTTGGTTATGTATATCCATGATTTCTTTATTCCACCATGGAATTTAACACGTTTTGCATGTTTGCCCTTGGTTTTGTCTTTAAGCATCTCCGCACTTGAGTTCCTTGAACGCCATACGCAACTCGTCTTTCCGCTCCTTGACCAGCGCTCACACCAATTAGAGTAGCTCGATATCGGCGCTGGAGTCCAGCTTGACCTTCCGTCAACTTAGATATGGACAACAGTCTCGATATTGTCGACGGATTTCACATGTGAGCTGAGGTATGCGATTTCATCTAAAATGGCATTCTGGTTTTTAGAATAAATTGACAAGGAAGGCGCAACCACAGGCGTATCCAAAAATTCCAAAAAAGCGCGGGATTCCCTCGCCATAAAGTAATTTTAGGATATGCTTCGACCGCGCCTTCCTGTTTTTGAATTCTTGAATCCCGTTAGCCATGCCTGGCATTTGCTCCGCAAGCTTGCCTATTCTCAGACCTTGACGATGTATCCCACTTTTCTGGGGAATGGGGTTGGCAGGGGCTCATCGGCGTAACCTAGCGCCACTGAGCAGACGCCCTTCAATGTCTTTGGCAAGCCCCACTTTTCAAGCAGCTCCTTGCCTTCGTCAGAAGCAAACATGTCTTTCGCGCGATGTATCCAGCATGAGCCAAGGCCAACAGCATAAGCCGCGTTCACCAGGTTGCATGCCACAGAGGCTGAGTCCAGATCCGGCACCATTGCGTCTTCCGGCTCAAGGACCAGGAGAATTGTTGGCGCTCCGTAGTACGGATGCAAAGACGCGCCGCCTTTTCCTCCGTTTATTACTGCGGCGTTCATCTCATCAAGCTTCGCAACGGTCTCAGGATCCTGCGCCGCAACAATGATTGGGGTTTGCTTTCCTCCAGCTGTGGGAGCATATGTGCCAGCCTCCAAAACGGCGTCAAGCTCTTCTTGGGTTATCTGCCCAGGCTTGAACTTCCTTATGGATCTGCGCTCCTTAAGAACCTGTAGCGCTTCCTCTTTCATGGTAACGCTCCTTCATCAAGCATTATTGTAGCTATCTTCGCTACAATAGCATTGTAGCACCATTCTCTTCTTCAGTCAACAACCTCAATTGACTTTTTGCCGATCTTGCTTTAAGATCTCTTTAAAGCCCGGTTTCGCGGCGCAAATAGCGATTCCGGCGCGGCGTTTGCATTTGAAAGAGAGTTTCATGAAATGAACAGCCAGTTTTGCATTTGAAAGAGAGTTGCTTGAAATGAACAGCCAGTTTACTGTGTCGCTCCAAATGCTTTTGGTGATCATGCTCTTGGAGGATCAAAAAGCAACAAGCGCAATGCTTTCTGAGAGCACAGGCGTCAATCCTATAATGATCCGCCAGCTCTTCGGAAAGCTGAAGGAAGCTGGCATCTTGAATGTATGCGCTGGCAAAGGGGTTACCAGGCTAGCCAAGGATCCTTCGCTCATTTCCTTATGGGACGTTTATTCAGCTGTCGAAGGCTTGA
>JAISWZ010000672.1 GCA_031270945.1 Clostridiales bacterium
TTTTAGCAAGACACAAGGAGGTTTGCCGTGTATATAAACAAGCTGTTTCATGTTGAAGTGCCCAACGATGGCAAAGTGTTTAAAGTCATTGGAAACCAGGGCGAAACCTTGATTTACAAGGTTGCGGAATCCGATGGCAAAGATGCAAAGCCAGTAATCATCGGACAGCTGGTTCCTGACTCGGATACGGAGTGCATGTGGCCTACGGAAAGCTACACCGAAATCTATGGCACCTCCAACTTTCGCATAGCATCTCCTTGCATCGAATACGGGCTTACATATATTGTGGACAAGCTAAGCCGGGATATCGGGGTATACCAGCTTGTGAGCGATATCTTCGGAGAGCGGGCAGACGCTATCATGGCTATTATAGCATGGGTGATATGCGAAGGTCCACAGGACATAGGTTACTTGGAGGTTTGGCAAGATCAGGCATTCGTTCCGGACGTGGAGTATGCGCTTACTGTAGATGTTGCTATAGAGATCTTCGACAGCATAAGCAATGACGAAATTGAGCTGTTCTTTCAGAGATGGACGGAGATCAACCACAATCCTGAGAACGGGTTCTGCTTTGACATACCTATCGTAGCGCACAGCGCCAGCGATGAGACTGATGACCACATGCTGATGTTTTGCCACGAGAGAACAAAAATGCCATTATTCTTTTGTACATATTATGACAGGTCGAGCGAAAGCGAATCAAAGGAGCAGATCGCGGCTGAGGCTTCGGCTCTGGGAATGCCTGCGAACACTCAAATCTTGGATGTTAGTGAAAAGAGGCTTAATTCAGTTGAAGACGGATTCGCGTTCCGGATCCCGGGGGCGATGGAGGAAAGCCTGGATTTCGTGCTTGATCTTATAGATCGAGGCGGGTTCGAGATGTTCCCCGCAGGGGAATGGCAGTATGCTTTAGTTAATTCCGAATACAAAGGTTCTTCGGGAAAGATTGCTCTGGTCTTTCCAAAAAAGCTGGGTTCGGCTGACTACTTCTCTAACGCTATCAGTGTTACGGAGCGCTTGCTCAAGGAGTTCAGGTCAAATAGCTTAGGTAAGAGCAGGAAGGCAACCAGCGCCGCGATAGAGAAGGCAAAGAAAATAATTGAAAAGCGGGGGTATCTTGCTTACTTCACTACAGAAGACTGGACTACCCTTGAGATCCTGGAGCGTTACAACGCCAAGGATATCATATCATCAGTATTCCCCGTAGTCAGAAGAAAATACTCGGAACCTGTTTGCTTTCACCAGGGCTACAAATTTGTCTCATTTGCCGCAAGCATCATTCTCTGGCACATGAACAGCAAGCTTTTGGGAACAGGTTTCAGCATGCAAGAAGCGTTTCGAGATCTCAAGCACATCCTGGTAATCGGGGACGGCACCAATTTTTTTATACGCTACATCCTAGGCCCGAGGCAGGAGAAGCTATTGGAGATCTTCGAGGTCAACGTTGCAAAGTTCCTGAAGATCAAGCAGCCGTTGCGGGCTTACGAGCCGTAAATCGCAAGCTGAGCTCAAAATAAAATTTTTAATTTCTTGCGAGCGAAAAACGCAGCTTTTCGCTCGCTATAGCGAATCGAGGCATCTTTATGAGTAATGCCAGCTTCCATGGAAAAGCAGCGATAGTCACTGGCGGCGCTAACGGGATAGGCAGATGCATAGCAAAAAGGCTCTCTTCTTTGGGCGTTCAAGTCCATGTCATAGACACAGACAAAGAAGCCGGCGAAAAGTCGGGCTTATCATTCTTTCACGGCGACATCGCTGACAAAGGGACGCTTGATCGGTTTATCGGCGCTTTGGCTGGATCAGTCGATATCATTATAAACAACGCTTGCGTGAGCAGACGGGGGTTGCTGTCCGGCTGCTCCTATGAAGATTTCGAGTACGTGCTACGGATAGGCGTCACCGCCCCTTACTATATCACAAGCGCTTTGCTTGAAAAAGGCATGCTTTCACAGGGTGCCTCCATTATAAACATCGCCTCCACGAGGGCATTCCAGTCCCAGGAAGACACTGAAAGCTACTCTGCCGCCAAAGGCGGCATCGCAGCTCTGACTCACGCGATGAGTGTGAGCCTGGCAGGTCGAGCCAGGGTCAATTCTATCAGCCCAGGCTGGATAGATACGTCACGGTATCATGAAAGCGGCAAAGTCTGTGAATGGAGCTCGCAAGACAAGAGCCAGCACCCGGTCATGCGGATCGGAGAGCCTGAGGACATAGCTAGCATGGCGCTATTTCTCTGCAGTGAAGAGGCTGGCTTTATCACAGGGCAGGACTTTGTTGTGGATGGCGGGATGAGCAAGCTTATGGTATACCACGGAGATCATGGATGGTCTTATGATACTGAGAAAGATAAGTAAGAAGAAAGAGAAGAAGAAAAACGAAAAAACAAAAATAAGCCGTTTTAGATGAGAGAGCGAAAAGCGCAGTTCTTTCGCTCTCTATAATAACTTGAAAGCGGGGGCTATATGCTTGTAGAAAAGCTGTTTCATGCTAACGTGCCCAAGGATCCTGACGTGCTGAGCGTGACAGATAGCGATGGGCAAACCCGTGTTTACAAGATCGTAGAAGACTTGGGCGGAAACGGCAGCAAGGAGCACGTGCTTCTAGGAATACTGGATCCTGACTCCGAGATGGGCTTGATGTGGCCGTCAACATTTTACCAGCATTTTTACGATCCCAAGGATCTATACGACGCAGTTCCCTGGGTCGAATACGGGCTTACATACGTTGCAGACAAGATATGCCATGACATTGGGCTATTTCATGCGCTGGAGAGTGTTTTTGGAGAAGCCGCAAACCTGATTGTTGCGGTGGCAACATTTTCGATGCAAAAAGGCGTTGGCAAGATGTCTCTCATAGACGACTGGGCTAAGAGATCCTTCGTTCCAGACGTGGCGAGCGATATCACAAAGGAATCGGTAGACGATCTCTTCTACGAGATAATGAAAGTTGATGTTAACCGTTTTTTCGAGAGCTGGATGAAAGTGAACAACAGCCCTTCGACGGGGTTTTGCTTTGACATCCCTATGCTGGATCACGACAATTCAGAGCCAGACGATCAGCACGTGATGATGTTCTGCCATGAGAAAAGCAAAGTTCCGCTATTCTATCGCGTCTATAGGAATACAAGGAACAGAAGCGATATCATGGTGCGCATGAACAGAAAAGCCAACTCTTTGGGCATGAAAAAGCGAAGCCAGATAATTGATGACGGTGACAGGTGGCTTTGCCCTCAGAAAAACGGGTTTGGGTTCAGGCTACCTGGCGGGATGGAACCAGTGCCAAAGTTGGTGCACGAGCTTTTGAACAAAGGGGAGTATGAGATGTTCCCCTCCGGAGCCTGGCAGTATGCTTCGTTTGATACCGAATATATCGGGTCTTCGGGCAAGCTGTCGCTTGTGCTTCCAAAAAAGCTTGGCCCTTCTAACTCGTGTGCGTCCCTCGCTTCTATCACTGAGGAATTTTTGAAAGAGCTGAAATGCAATACTTTAGGAAAGAGCAAAAAGGCAACCACCGCTTCCATTGCCAGAGCTATCCGCATCATAGACAAGCAGGAGCACATAGGGTACTTTACAACAGAAGACTGGACTACGCTTGAGACCTTGGAGCGCTACAACGCCAAGGATGTCATCACCAACGAGTTCCCAAGACTCTTTATGCCAGGAGATTCATTCTATCCTGACGGGCAGTATTTTATCGCGTTTATCGCCAGCATCATCTCCACGCACATGAACAGCAAGCTTTTAAGCTCTGATATCTGCCCGTATAATGCACTCCACGAGCTTTCACACATAATCATAGTTTCCTCAGACGGAAAGAAATTTTACATGCGGTTCAATCTAAACAAAGATCAGAAGAAGCTTTTAGACATGTTTGGCGTGAAAATTGACAAATTTTTCAGAATCAAGGAGCCGCTTAGGACGTACTGGTGGCCTGAGGATTATTGACTTATGGAGTTGTCTGACTGGCGAGTTGCGAGATAGCGGAGTGTTTTACATATTTATCATATTTTATTGTCAGGATAGGCCGGATTATTCGGCCTATCTTTTTTATACTAATAATCGTTGCATGATTCTGCAGCAGAACTCCATCCCCCTAAGACCGCCCTCCCCCACCCCAGAAAAACCCTACCCAACCCCAAACCCCCACCCTTGTCAATTTATCTCCCCAATCCTGCTCAGCGCCTAAAGTTTTGGCTGCATTAACTTATCCTAGCTTAAAACCAGGCTTTGTGATATAATTAAGGCACAAACACGACAGAATAAACGGGCCTGGCTTGTCGAAAATGCCAGTCCGGTCTAGGGTTTAGCCTCAAACTGGCATTGGAGGGATTTTGTGAAGGAGATTACCGCAAGGGAGCGCCATTTGTTCGCGGCGGCGGACATCTGGGGCGGAGGAGGGCAGACCATCATATCTGTCCTCTATTTGGTTTTTCTCACAAATGTGCTGGGAGTAGGAGCTGGGCTAGCTGGGACTTCGCTTCTGGTAGTGAAGATTTGGGACGCTGTGATTGATCCTGTCATAGGAGTAATCGAGGACAACACCAGGACACGGTGGGGGCGGCGACGGCCATACCTGATGTTCGGAGGCGCGGCTTTGATCGCGGCTATAGCGGTTCTATGGCTTCCGGCACGGTTTGACTCCAGTCTGGCCAAGGCTTTGTTTATCATTGCTACGAACATATTTTATTCGACCACGGCTTCTGTGCTGGCTATCGCGTACAGTTCAATGAGCTCTGAGATAACCGGGGATTTTAGGCTTTGCAACAAGGTGAACCTGACGCGGCTTTTGTATTCCATGGCGTCTACCGCGATATGCACTCTGCTTCCGACTTCTCTATTTGGGATGCTGGCCGACGGAAGGCTATCGGTTGGAGCGTTTTACTCGATAGTGGTCTTTGGGTTTGGATCTGTTTTTGCGATACCTATCATACTGGCAGGGATCTTTTGCAGGGAGCGGGTGCCTGTTGGAGAAACCAAGTCAAAGCTTGAAATCGGGGCGTTGGTTCGGCCTTACAGGTTGAAGGCTTTCCGGAGGCTTATAGCCTTGTACATAACGCAGACAGTTACGATGGACACGGTATCATCGGTGATCATATACTACGGGCTTCATGTGGTTCCAGGGATAAGCTCCACCGTATTTCTTGGGACTTTTTTGGCGGTGCAGCTTTTGATGTTTCCGGTCATAAACAAGTTGATCAATACTGTAAGCAAGACAAAGCTATTCCGGTTTGGGCTTCCGCTATCTATTGCTGGCGCCATTGGAGTAGGGATATATCCTTCAGGGGGGCCTGCGATAGGAGTATACCTGCTTGCCGGGATTACCGCTTTGGGATTCGCTGGCGCCATGACTTTGAGCTGGATCATGTACCCGGACATAGTAGACATAGGAGAGCTTGTTACTGGAGAGAGGAATTCCGGGACATACAGCGCGGCTATGGCATTCATACGCCAAGTAAGCTCTGCTTTTGCGATATTCGCTGTAGGGAACATACTTGCTGTTACAGGGTTTGTCAGCTCTGAAGCTGGAGAGTCTGTCGTGCAGCCAGCTGGGGCTATCCTTGCGATACGTTTGATAATAATCTTTGCGTTTGTGATACTATGCTCCAACGGATGGAGAGTGGCGGGAAAGCTGAAGCTGAGCCCGGAGAAGGCAAAGCAAGTCAAGGTTTTTCTGGAAAAGGCACGAAGCGGGATCTCGCTTGATTCTAATGAGATGATCGAGCGGGACGCAATGCTGGCAGAATGGAAGTAGGTGATAGCGCTGGATCTGGACATTAAGATGGACGTTAAGATGAACAACAAGTGCTTTCCCAGCATAGCACGGCTCGCCTCCGGCGAGCCGTGCTTGGAGAGCGAGATTGATGAGATCTTGGGGTATATCGAGAAGAGGTACGACTGCGCTGACTTTCGGATGGTATGCATACTTCGGACACTTTTGGGATACCAGGATCTCGTGAGTACGGGAATGCTTGAAAAGATGAAAGTTGTAGTCCTGGGCTTCAAGTACTGGATGGATGAGCCGGGAGAAGACAGCATGTGCTACTGGAGCGAAAACCACCAGCTTTTGTTCGCTACCTGCGAATACCTGGCGGGACAGCTCTATCCTGAAGAGACATTCGGGAACTCTGGGATGAGCGGGTTGAAGCATAAGGCAAAGGGGAAAGGCCGTCTGGACTTCTGGTTTTGGTGCCGGTTCAGGTTCGGCTTTAGCGAATGGCACTCCAACACCTACTACGAAGAAGATGTGGCGCCTTTGTCGTTATTAATAGACTTTTGCTTGGATGAACATATAGGGAAAAAAGCCGTGATGGCCATGGATCTGCTTCTTCTGGACATGGCTTTGTTTAGCTACAGAGGGCTATTGTGCGCCGCTAGCGGGCGATGTTACGAAGCTCAGAAGAAAGATCCATATAGGCAGGACGTGAGCGCTATCGCTGACAAGGCCTTCGGGCTGGGTTTGGTTCCTGTTGCTGACTACACCAAGCTATCTGCTGAGTTTTTATTGAATATCAAGTACAGGGTGCCTGGCGTGATCAGAAACATTGCTCTGGATAGGGATAGCGTTGAGATAAAGGCTTCCATGGGGCTTGACCTTTCGGAGGTCAAAAGTGAGACAGAAAAGTATGAGGCAGGATCAGGCAAAGAGCAAGACATGCTTCAGCGAGGGATGTTTTTATGGGCCATGGAGGCATTTACAAACCCTGAGTCCATAAACCTGGCTGTAGACATCTTCAACGCTTGGAAGCTGGGGACAAACGGATTCTTGAAGGACTTGAAAAAGACCAACATACCGATAGCCAGAAGGCTGGGGCTTCTTCCTCTTGTTGTGAGAATCCTGAACCCCGCCACCCAGGGGATCGCCATACAGAGAGGGAATGTCAGCGCGTTCAAGACACAGGACTTTATGCTTTCATGTGCGCAAAACCATCATCCTGGGGAGTTCGGGGATCAGCAGCATATTTGGCAGTTGACTGTCGGGAAAGGCGTAAGTGTTTTCAGCACCCATCCCGGTGCCGCCTTCTTTGGCGACAACGCCAGAAACTTCTCTCCTTCGTACTGGGTCGGAAACGGGATACTGCCGCATGCCGCGCAACATCGGCAAATATGCCTGGTTCTGCATGACTTGAGAGTTCGAAAGGGTTTTATGGAAAAGCCCAGGCAGATGTTCTCACATGCTTGGTTTCCAGAGAAGGAGTTCGATGAGACCTTCTTTGGCGCCAGCCTGGCGGCTGGCAGGAGCGAGAGAGGATATGCCGCTTTGATATCCCTAAGGCCATTCGAAAGAGTTGGAGATTCGGAGCTGATACAACGGGGAGACGTAACCGCTTGGGCTTGCTTGGCCGGAGATGAAGCGAGCTCTGGAAGCTTTGCTTTGTTTTTAGAAAAGACTAAAGAAAGCCGGCTATCGTACTCAAGGCGAGACCTAATTTTTGAAACGCATGGCGTTAAACCAGAAACTTATAGGCTGGCGTACAAGAAAGGCCTTTATGTGAACGACGAGCTGCAGGATACCCAATATGGGCGGCTATCCAGCCCCTACGGGGACATAGGCCGGAATCCTGGCGAAATGTCTCTGTTCTTCGGTTCGAAGCTTCGGCTGGACTTTGAGAAGCTTATCCGGGAGGCAGACGGATGAGCGATATAGAAATTTTAACAAAGCTTCTCACCTGTGAGATGTCGCGGCACGAAACCTTAAAATGGATGTGGGGAGAAGCCCTTCTGGGGCATGCCATGAGCGATCTGGACTCTTTGATGAAAACCGAGATATTTACTCAGTTTCTGTTAAGGTACTGCGAGTACTGGTCGGAACGCTCGGTTAGCGTGGACTGCGCTGATCGGGCGGCCCCTGGCTTGATCACTTACGCCATTTACAAAAAGACAGGGAGTAAAGTTTGCGAAGCTTTGACTTCAAAAGTTCTGGATTACATCAAGAATGAGCCCAGGGTAATAGGCGATGCTGTGAACCACCTGGGAAACAGCCCGGCATCACGGTTTTACCCGAAGTCAGTCTGGGTTGACAGCCTAATGATGTTTGGAGTATTTGCCGCTATATACGCTTCAGAAAACAGCGACGCCGAGCTTCTGGACTACGCGGCCAGGCAGCCCGCCTTTTACAGCAGTCTGCTTCAGGATCCATGCGGGCTATGGAGGCACAGCTATTGGGTAAATTTCAAGAGAGGGCATCCTGCAGGAGACATATTCTGGGGAAGAGGAAATGGCTGGGTTCTTTGCTCTTTGCCTATGATTCTGGACTGCATAGGAGAAGGGCATCCGGAGTTTGAACCAACGAAAGAAATTTTCAGGAGAACCGCGTTGGCAATTTTGCCTTGCCAGCGCAAAGACGGAAGCTTCAGGACTATCCTAAACAAGTCCAGCTACTCTGAGCTATCGGCCACAGCCTTGATCGCGGCGGGGTTTATTCACGGAGTGCGAAAGCAGTACCTGGACAAGGATTTTCTTGATCCGGGCTTATTGGCTCTGAAAGCCGCTATGGGCGGAGTGTGGGAAAAAGGCGGGAAGCTTTCTATGCACGGCATAAGCGCTCCGACTATTCCGCTTCACATTTTGCCAGCCTTGGGATACCGTTTGACACCGCTGGGGAAGAACTGGAGCTATGGCATTGCCGCGCTGGCATTCGCTGTGATGGAGAAACATCGGATCGAGAGCGGGATTTAGGTTAGTTGGATCTAGTTTAGATTCAGGGTACTTTTCGCTTGGTTTTTAAATCTTGGTGTCAGAAAAGCCCAACGCTTTAGGCGTTGGGCTTACGTATTTGACACGATTAGAATTTTTTGATATGATGTTAAAGGTTTCATTGAGCAGTTAAAGTTTCTGCAAGCGAGGTATGAGTTAAATATATGAATAAGATAAAAATAGGATCTGATAATTTTCCGTCCTTAAGAAAAGGCGGCTTCTACTACGTTGACAAGTCCATGTTCATCAAGGAAATCTTAGAGAGCTCAGGACAAGTCAATTTGATCACCAGACCTAGGCGGTTCGGGAAAAGCCTCAACATGAGCATGCTAAAGGCCTACCTGGAGATTGGGGCTGATCCAGGCATATTTAAGGGGCTTGCTATCGAGGGCGAGAAAGAGATCCATGACAAGCACTTCGGCAAGCACCCGGTTTTGCACATGAGCCTTGCAGGAATCAATGGCGAAAATTTCAATGATTGCATTAAAGACCTCGCCCATGTGTTAAGCGGAGCAAGCCTTAATTTGCTTCTAACTTTGGACAGCGAAAAAATCGACATACATAACAAGCAAAATATCGAAAAGCTCATTAGTTCGGTTGAAAATCCAGATCTTGCCGTTTTGAAGGCAGGCCTCGAAAACCTGACAAGTGCGCTTTACTATTATTACGGCAAAGAGATAGTTATTCTTATTGACGATTATGACTCGATAGTGACCCACGCAATAGGCAAAGGACATGAGAAGCGGATTCTTGAGTTCCTTTCTGGTTTTTTCGGCAATGTCTTCAAAGGCAATGACCAAGTAGACTTCGTTGTACTGACAGGACGCCTACGGATCGCCAATGAAAGCATCTTCTCCGGTGCCAATAACTTGAAGGTTACTTCTGTATCGGATTCCCAGTATTCTAGTTGTTTTGGCTTGAGCGATGAAGATGCGGCTCGCGTTCTAGATGATTTTGGACTGTCGGGCTCGATGGAAACCTTCCGGGAATGGTATGATGGATACCTTATCGGTTCCAAGCGCATCTTTAACATATCATCTTTCTTGAGCTACTGTGGTGACCTGATGTCAAACCCAGGCCAAGAGCCTAAATACTACTGGGCAAACTCAAGCAGCAACGATATTATCACGTACATCATTTCTAAATCAGAAACCGACGATATGCTTCCTGATTTGGAGAAATTGTTGCTTGGCGAAGCCGTGACAGTTGACCTGCGTGAAAACATATGCTTGGATGATTTTAACCATATCTCGACATTGTGGAGCATTTTGGTTCATTATGGCTATTTGACTCCTAAAGAGGCTGGATCCAAGGAGTATCGCATACCTAACAAAGAGGTTCGCTATGAGTTTCTCAACAAGGTGGTTAGGAGCATATCTCAAAATTTATTTTATGGCACGTGAAAGTCACGCGTAGAAGCAAGCCACTGCCGGAATTTTGGGGGTTTCGTTAGAACCAAGCGCTTGCGGAAGACTCTTGGCAAATGAAGCGCATCTAGGTGCCCTCATCCGACTCGCTCGTGAGTGCTTCAACGAACTCAAAACCAAAAGAGAGGCCGAATCCCATTCTTCGGCCTCTCTTGACACGCTCACGCGAAATGCTAGAAATTCCACGCGTTATCCACAGGTTGTTTTTTTGCCGGAAATCATCTTCTCCATCCCCTGTTTGACGCGCCTAATCGGACTAAATCCTGAGTGCTTCAACGCAAATTCTAAATCAAAAGAGAGGCCGAAGCCCATGATTCAGCCTTTCTTTAACCCAATGCCCCGCTCGCTAAGAAATTCCTCGAGTTATCCACAGGTTGTTTTTTGCCGAAAATCTACTTCTCCGTCCTCTTGCTTTTGCTGGTCCCCAAACCTAGAATGATGCTTTTAGAACACAGCTGATCCGAAAAATCCGCGAGCCTGTCTCGCCCTTAGGGATGGCTGTGAGACTCTCGCAAGGTTGCTCTCGATTTCTGGAGCAAGAACACATCTGTCAAGGCAAAGTCTTGAGAATCGCGCTCCCGCCAAAAGCAGCACTCGATTTAAGTCTCTGTATGCTTAACATTCCATGTAATCGATGCATGAACTCGACGTTGCGATTTCTATGCATTGGCACCTGCTCGGCAACTTAGCGTATACTCGGCCACAGTACAGGCCAAGTTCCTGGCTCATTCCTTGCTTCGCGCACAACTTAGAAAGCGTAAGTGCACTTGGTTTGCCCGCACCGCTACGCACTGGAAGAATTTCACTTCCAGCTTTAAAGTCCACAAAAAAGGCACAGAAAGAGCTTTGCCGCGTCCCGTATGATGAGGCCCCTGGCTCTTGCCTTGCGCACAATTTTTGAAAGCGTAAGTGCACTTGGTTTTCCCGCCTACGCACTGGAAGAATTTCACTTCCAGCTTTAAAACACACAAAAAAGGCACAGAAAGAGCTTTGCCGCGCCACATACGATGAGGTTCTTGGCTCATTCCTTGCTTCCTTGGTAAGCGTAAGTGCGCTTGGTTTGCCCGCACCGCTACGCACTGGAAGAATTTCACTTCCAGCTTTAAAGTACACAAAAAAAGGCACAGAAAGAGCTTTGCCGCGTCCCGTATGATAAGGTTCCTGGCTCATTCCTTCCCCGCGCACAACTTAGAAAGCGTAAGTGCGCTTGGTTCGCCCGCACCGCTACGCACTGGAAGAATTTCACTTCCAGCTTTAAAGTACACAAAAAAGGCACAGAAAGAGCTTTTGCCGCGTCCCGTATAATGAGGTTCTGGCTCATTTCTTGCCTTGCGCACAACTTAGAAAGCGTAAGCGCACTTGGTTTGCCCGCACCGCTACGCACTGGAAGAATTTCACTTCCAGCTTTAAAGTACACAAAAAAGGCACTGAAAGAGCTTTGCCGCGTCCCGATGATGAGGTTCCTGGCTCATTCCTTGCCTCGCGCACAACTTAGAGAGCGTAATGCGCTTGGTTTGCCCGTACCGCTACGCACTGGAAGAATTTCACTTCCAGCTTTAAAGTACACAAAAAAGGCATAGAAAGAGCTTTGCCGCGTCCCGTATGATAAGGTTCCTGGCTCATTTCTTGCCTTGCATACAATTTAGAAAGCGTAAGTGCACTTGGTTTGCCCGCACCGCTACGCACTGGAAGAATTTCACTTCCAGCTTTAAAGTACACAAAAAAGGCTCAAAAAGAGCTGGATGATGCGATGCTCACAAAATACGAAATCCGACATCCTATAAGAGTCAGAAAAGCCCAACGCTTTAGGCGTTGGGCTTTTCTTAACGATAGCAAAGCAAGATATCAAGAGCATATCCCAAAATTAAATCCGAGGCACCGGAAAAGTCCGGCGTTGAAGCGTTCGCCAGGACTTTTCCGGTGCCATAGCGGAGTTTTGGGATATGCACTAAGTCCCAATGAACCTGAGACATCGATAATATGCGAGAACAGCTTGCTTTTTCCAATTATATACTTATATTTACTTTATCACCGACACAGTGCCATTGGCGCTCACCGCGCGACAACAGTCTATATAGACCTCTATGAAATTATAGCCGCCATGGATCGCTATGGAGCGGGCCTTCTCCATCCCGCCGGGAAGCAGTTGGCCTTGGCGGTAATGCTCAATAATTCTTTTTCCGGCATCAATGCTATGGACCTCATAGTTGTCTCCGAGATAGCATTTTGAAACGATGCCAAGCAAGATTCCGCTTATCTCAACCTCAGGGAACTCCTGCGATATGGCGTTGATGATATCATCAGTTTCTTTCTGATTGTGCGTGTGCCCGCCAGCATCGAGATTTTTGATCATGTCCATGTACTGCTTTGAGCGGGATTTGCGGAGTAGGCGATCCAGCTTCATTTTTGTTTCTTCCGAGAGCTCCTGCTTCACGGGAGTTGTTGACGAAAGGCTTAATACGGAGTCAGTTTTCGTTTGCAGGTTTTGGCGCAACATCGGTCTTGGCATGGCTCACCTCCGTAATCAATTCTGTTGAAAAAAATCGAGTTTTATTGCTGCCTATTGCCGGAATTCACCAGCACCTTGCGTGTTTTAGGCGCTGTCTTTTTGATGTCTTCGCTTCCGATGGGTCTTCCCGAGGCGGGGACAGCTCTTTCTTTGCCCCAATCGCGTATGGCCTCGATCTTCTCCGGCACGGTTTGGGAGAGCGGGACAACGTTGTTGAACGCTGTGATGATATTTTCTTCATTTATGGCAAAGGTGTCGCTTGCCAAGAGGCGATAGGCTAGATCGCGGACTGTGGACTCCAGGTCAGCGCCTGAGAAGCCATCGCTGATCTCAACAACCCGGTCAGCCAGGGGGCCGGTAAAGTTCAGCTTAAGGTACTTCTTCATGTAGAGGCTGATTATCTCACGGCGTTCATCGGCTGTTGGCAGATCTACAAAGAAGAGCTCGTCAAAGCGGCCACGGCGTAGGAGTTCGCCTGGGAGCATTGAGACGTCGTTGGCTGTAGCGACAACGAAGACCTGTTTCTTGCACTCTTGGAGCCAGAACAGGAACTGGCCGACCATACGGGTTGAAACGCCTCCGTCATTGCTGGATCCGGCGCCTGACAGCCCTTTTTCTATCTCATCTATCCAGAGGATGCAAGGGGCGACGTTCTCGGCGGTGGTCAGGGCATCTTTTAGCTGCTGCTCTGACTGTCCTACGTAGCTTCCTTGGACAGTAGCGAAGTCAAGTCTATAGAGGGGGAGCTTCCAGTTCAGGGATATTGATTTGGCGGACAGCGATTTGCCGCAACCCGGGACACCTACAAGAAGGATTCCTCTAGGTGACTGCAATCCTCTGGCCCTCATCTCATCCCGCTTCTCAGGTGAAAGAAGAACCTTCTTTTCATCAAGCCATTTGCGCAAGCCATCCAGGCCGCCGACATCGGCAAGGCTGGAATCTACCGTGATCTTTTCAAGCCCTGAAATATCTGAGAAGAGGCGATCCTTGGCGAAACGGACATCGTCTAGGTCAGCCTTGGTAATTTTCTTGTTTGCGATAAGGACGGCGATCACATTTTGCGCTTCGATTCTTGTTACGCCGACGAGCATGGATGCCGCTTCCCTGATATCGTTATTGTCCCAGGCTATTGGGATCTCGTTTCTGTAGTCATCGATATATTCCTTGATGACATCAAACATCTCGTCTTCATTGGGAAGGTCAATCTTCAAGCTCAATCCAAGCCTTTGAAGCTGGTTCCATATGGGGTTAGTTGTAATGGTGATTATAACTCCGCCTGAATCATTGGCAAGGGTGCCTAGGGCAAGCATCTGTCTTGAGTCGCCATTGTCAGAGCTCATATCCGGTGTTTCAGTAAGGATTAGCGTAAGGTACTGCCGGCGCTTCATCTGCTCGCTCATATAATCGATAGCGCCGTAAATGGTTTTGTCCTCGCAGACCACTTTGTCAGTTGCGATATCATAAACACCCTTTGAGAAAGTGTGCACGAAAAACGTGAGCGACAGAGACTCCGCGACCTCTTTGAGCAGTTCCAGCGTCCGGCCTCGCTCGATTGTGTTTATTGCGATAAACGGAATCCTGGCTATTGAATAGCGGCGCAATAGCTCCTTGCTTTCGGAAAGCGAGCTCATAGGCAG
>JAISWZ010000724.1 GCA_031270945.1 Clostridiales bacterium
TCAAGGCCTGAGGTTGTAGTGAAACCGGAAGCTGTGAAACCAGAAGCAGAGAAGCCTAAGATAAATGCTGTTGCTAAGCCTGTCTCAGGGCCGAGGCCGGAGGTTGCTGTGAAACCAGAAGCAGCAAAGCCTCAGATAAATGCTGTTGCTATGCCTGTCTCAGGGTCGAGGCCTGAAGCTGGTGTGAAACCGGAAGCTGGACAGCCTAAGAAAGCGGCCGTTGCTAGACCCGCCTCAGAGCTCAGGCCTCAAGTTGCGGCGGTGCTGATGGCTGAGCTAGGGCCTAAGATAGATGCGATTCTGATGGCTGCGATAGGGCCGGAGGCTTTTGCTACGCCGAAATCCAAGATGAAAACGGAAGTTGCCGCGAAGGCTGCGATAAGGCCGGAGGATGTAATCCCGAAAGCAGAGGTTTATCCAGAGTCTGCAAGACCTATTACTGCGATGGGACCAGAGGCTTTTGCTATGCCGAAGGCCGAGATGAAGGCGGAAGCTCCCGCGAAGGCTGTGATATGGCCGGAGGTTGCAGCAGCGAAAGCAGAGGTTTATCCAGTGCCGGCAAGACCTATGACTGCGATGGGGCCGGAGGCTTTTGCTGCGCCGAAAGCCGAGATGAAGGCTGTGTTATGGCCGGAGGCAGAAGCGGAAGCAATACCGAAACCAGAGGTTATTCCAGAGCCTGCAAGACCTATGACTGCCTTGGGGCCAGAGGCTTTTGCTATGCCGAAAACCGAGATGAAGGCTGTGTTATGGCCGGAGGTTGCAGTAGCGAAAGTAGATGTTAATCCTGAGCCTTTAAGACCTATGGCCAAGACAAATTGGGAGGCAGAGGCAAAGCCAGAAGCAGTCGTGATTGCTACGAGAGAAGCTAAACTAGAAGCGTCAAAACCGAAGGCTGAGTCGAGAGGCGAAGTTAAAGCGAATCCCGATGTTGTTGAAGTTTGGAAGGGAGGAACAGCAAAACCGAAGGCTGAGGCGAGGCTAGAGGCTGTAGCAAAGCCAGAAGTCTTGATAGGAAATGCAGGGTCAGAGCTTGAAGTCATCGAGGTATGGAGGCCAGGGACAGCAAAACCGTGGGGTGAAACAAGAGATAAGGCTGTGCCGATAGCTCAGGCTGTGCCGACATCTGAAGCAGTGCAGATACCTGAGGCTTTACCGATAGCTCAGGCTGTGCCGATATATGAGGCTGTGCCGATATTTGGGGCTGTGCCGATGCCAGAAGTTGTCGCAACAGCAAGCGCAGAGGTTAAGCCATGGTCTGTGATAAATGAACACGCAAAGTCAGAGGCGGTAAAACCAAAGGCTGACGCTGTGGCAAAGACAGAAGCAGTCATGACAGCAACGCCAGAGTCTAATCCAAAAGCAGAAAAACCGAAGACTGAGACAATGCTGGATGCAACGGCAAAACCTGAATCAGTCGTAATAACAGAGCCAGAGGTTAAGCCAGAGGCGGTAAAGCCAAAGGCTGAGATCGAACCGTACGCTGTAGCAACGCCAGAAGCAGAAAATCCGAAGGCTGAGACAACGCTGGATGCAGCGGAAAAACCTGAAGCAGTTGCAATGACAGAGACAGAGGTTAAGCCAGAGGCAGAAAACCTGACGGCTGAGTCCATGTCGGAAGCTGAGGCAATGCCGGATGCAACAGCAAAACCAGAAGCATTAATGGTGCCAAGCGCAGACGCGCATCCCGAAATAGCTGCAATACAAGCAGATATAGAACCGGTTCCAGCTCCCCTATCAATTTCCATTCATCCGGATCCAGAGTCAATGGCTATGGTGATGCCTGAAATAGACATCAATGCCGATATAGCGGCAATGCCAATGGCGAATCCAAACGTAAGGATAAAAGTGAATATCGACATAAGGGTTGAGATTGACGGTAATCCGATACAGAAGACAGTTTCGGTTGAGATTAGTCCGGGGGAAAATCCACATGTTCTGAAGCTAACCCAAAACCCGAAAGAAAGCTAAAAGCAGCGCTAATGCAAGCAATCAACCTAATGGCAAAGCTGAAGCCTTGCTCCAGGCGATAATAAGATGAGCGTTTTTTCGGCCTTTTCGGAGTTTTCGGCTTTTTGGGTTTTCTGTGGCACATAAGAGCAATGGCAGGATAAAATACATAATAACGCATTTTACATATTGTAGCATCTGAACTCAAATCCATGATGCCAAGAAGCAACAGGCCGCAAGCGCTGGGTAGCGTTTGAGGCCTGTCTTTTCGTCTTTATTTTGACAAAAAAGGCTGTACGTGATAAAGTATATGCATCGTGGGCAGACCAACTTAGGTTGTTTAAGCTTGCGAATCTGTTCTCGCTGTAACGCTGCTATCTGCCATCCGCTATTCGCTATTCACTATCCGCCATCCACTCTTCCCCACAAGACAGGAGGCACCCGCCCTGGAAACATTCAATGGCAAGCCCTGGATCACTCGCGATCTTGAAACCGATCTTTTGAGCCCCATTATCTTCGATACTCTCCATAGAGGCTATTGGTTGGAAGGGATGCTGGGAACAAGCAAAACCTCATTGCTAACCAAATTTGGCCAAACGCACTTCAAGCGCGTATACACTATCAACCTGAATGACAGCCAAGCAAGAAATCTTCTGGACAACGACTTGTCAAAAACCTATGTGAAATGCTTTGCGGGCGATTACGCGAAAGGTTATGCAGACGCAGTATTCAAGCGGCAAATCCCCGGCTTTGTTGATGACCAGGATTCGTTTTTGATACTTGACGAGGTGCAAGAATCCGAGGTCGTTTACAATCATTCTCGCCAGATAGTGCGAGGCTTGGATGCAAAGGTTGCTTTTGCCGGAAGCTTTTTAGGAGACGCAATCACAAAAAACTATAGGGGTTTTCCATTAGGCGATGTTCACAGATTTATAGCCCTGTCAGCAACATATAGAGAGTTCGTCAATTCGTTGGATGAATTAGCCGAATACAGGTCAATCCTCGATTTCACAAGAAGCAATCCAGATGCAGCTTCCAAAAAGGTTATAGAAAACTCCAAGCTTTACTGGGACATCTATTATGAACTCGGCGGGTTTCCTGGCATGTTGCTGGACGGCCTCCAAGTTGCCCGCAATTTCTTTATAAACGCTAGGGCTGACTTTCTATCGGCATATGTATTTGCTATGTCAGTAAAAACTCAATTAGGCCTATCGACTGAAGCTTGGGCAAAAACAATTGGGTACATTATCACCAGTATTCTTTGCAGAAAAGATCCGACTGACCCAGATAATATCAAGGCAGCTCAAGGGCAAGAAAAACTTCTTGCCCTTATGACAATGGAATTAGTGTATCAGTTGATGGGCTGGATGGAAGACAGCAGGATTTTAAGGCAAATTCCTGTACGAAATAACTTGGAGACTGGCAATTACTATATGTCCACGAAGTCCATGTTTACAAGTTATGGGTTGTTGTGCCAACTTGCATCTTCCACAGGCGCAGACGGCTCATTGCATAAAGGAGTCAAGGCTGAAACATTTGTCCTAAACGAGTTGCTTTCTCTAAAAGCCATGTATCAGAACAACTCTTTGGCTAATTACTATTCAGTCACGAGTTCTGAAGAGATAGATTTTGTTTTTATTACCAACGCAGGAGCTATAGTTTTGGTAGAGGTTAAAAACACAAAGGTCAAAACTATCCCAAGCCAAAAAGCACTGGAGCGAGGAGACGCTAACTTCCTAATCAAGATTTTTGAGGGTGCTGGTTTTGTGCAGGGCAACACTTTCACATTGCCAATCTACAATGTGGACAGGCTTTCACTGATAATTCACTTGATTGACATAGCGTTCACAAACAATATGACCTTGGAAGAAGCTTTCGCCCGATATGTTAGCGGCATTGAAGATATTGTAATCAAACACGATGACGAGGACGAAGATGAGGATAACGATGAACCGGAGGATGAGGGCGAACAAGAATCGTAAAATCAAGCCCCGCCAATCCCCTCACAGTCTAGCGCCCCACGGCATTCCACCTTTAAAACACATGCTCGGCCCGCCTGTCCTGCCAGGCGGGCCGTTCTTTTTACCGACGAAACCCAGCCAACTCTCCCTGCTCATCTTCACCCCTGCCGCCCCTATTCATCCCTAGCTCTTCCCAACCACTCAGCATATCTCCGTCCGCATATAAATGTCGAAACATTGATAAATTTTGAAGAATCCTATCGCCATATTCCACATCCGCATGCAATCAGTAACACTCTTTCTCTCTTTCCAACTTTATTTTGACAAAAAAGGCTCTATGTGATATAGTATACGCATCGCAGACTATCCAACACAGGCCTCACCACTCGCTTTTCGATCAAACGAGGCGTATTCCAAAATCCCTAACAAATATTTTACTCCGCTTGCTATTCACACATAAGACAGGAGGCAACCGCCCTGGAAACATACAACAGCAAGCCCTGGATCAAGCGAGATCTTGAAGCCAAACTTTTAAACTCCAACTTTCTCAGCACTCCCCATAAAGGCTATTGGCTGAACGGGTTGCAAGGAGCTGGCAAAACCTCATTGCTAACCAAATTTGGGCAAGAACACTTCAAGCGCGTGTACACAGTAGATCTAAGCAACGACAAGACCAGAAAAAGCCTTAACAAGGATTTGGCAAAAACCTATGAGAATCGCCATGAAGACGATTACTCGAAAGGCTATGCCGATGAAGTGTTCAAGCGGCAAATCCCCGGCTTTGTTGATGACAAGGATTCGTTTTTGATAATCGACGAGGTGCGTGAATCCGATGTCGCAGGCTACTATTCTCGCAAGATCCTGCAAGGCTTGGATGCGACTGTAGCTTTCACCGCTAGCTTTGGAGATGAGGCAGGCTCACACAAACCTTTGGGATTCCCAGCAGAAGACGTTGACGAGTTCAACGTTCTGCCTGTCACATATAGAGAGTTCTCAAACTCCGTAGAAGCCTTGGCCGAATATGTTTCTATCAAAGACTTCACAAGAAGCAATCCAGACCCGCATTCTTTAAAAATCATCAAAGACTCCAAGGCCTATTTTGACTTTTTCTTTGAGCTAGGCGGGTTTCCTGACATTTTGATGGACGGCCTGTCAAACGGGATCGAACACGCCCTGACTAAGCGTGAAGAAGCGCTGGATCTGTATGTCAGTATAGTTGCCGAGAATTCCAAAATGGGTCTAACAGATGAAAAATGGCGCAAAGCAATAGGCTGCTTTGCGCTGTGCATGCTCTTCTGCACCGATTCAGAGGCTTTCGATCTTTTTGAGGCTGGGGAAAACGTGCCTCTCTTTCTGACAGAATCACTGATGCATAGCTTAGAGGCGTGGTTTCTTAAAAGCGGTTGTCTGGAATCGGTCTCTGTCACTCCGAAAACCAACAGCTCTTACAACAGAAAACATGTGTTTTCAAACTACGAGATTTTGAGCCGCCTCGCAGATGTTTCAGGAATGCCCGAGCTGAAAGCCCAACTTAAAGAAAGGCAAGCCAAAGAAATGGCGCTTGTCTTGACTGAGCTGCTTTCGCTAAAAGACCTGTACGAGGAAAGGCGCCTGGCAGCTTACCACTTGGGCGAAGGCGCTGACTTGAAGGAAATAGGGTTTTCCCTCGTGACCAAACAAGGCGCCAAGGTAGTGATAGACGTCAAAGGCGCGCTGGACAGAGAAATCGCTCCACCCGATACCTCAATAGAAACTTGGGTTCCAGACTTCATTGTCAAAATATCCGAAGGCACAGCCTTTGTCCATGGCAACGCTTTTTCGATGCCAATGCACAATATAGACAGGCTCCCGCTAATAATTCAATTGATTGAGATAGCGCACACAAACAGGATGAGCTTGGAAAAAGCGTATGCCCGATATGCCAGCGGCCTTAAAGATGACGTGCGATTGCATGATTTTTCGCGCGCTATTCCCGGACTTCGATACCAAGCGGACTACTTCCGCTAACGATAAGAAAATAATCATACCATCATAACCTTTGCGCCCGCCTATCCTTTCCAGGCGGGCCGCTCTCTTTACAGCAACACGCCGCCCCCTAGGCGGCGTGTTGCCATCCCTAGATCTTCCCAACCAATCGGAATACTTGCCAGCCTATTTCAGTTGCCACCCCATTTCCGCTAGCGAAAATCCCAAATATAAATGTCGAAATATTGATAGTTCTTGAAAATACTTATCTGGTATTCTACTCAAATCTCGCCCAAAACCCGCCTTAATCCCCTCGATCCTTGCATCAAAATCCCTGTCCATCCAACATATTTTCCCATTTCATCTATTTTGACAATCCGCGACACATGTGGTATAGTACTTGCGAATTGTTGGGACTTGACAGTTCGGTTTGAGGTTTCCCAATCTAATTGCTCTAGCCATCGAGCGTATAGCACACCAATGGCCGCCCCCAAGCGAAATCTTAATCTTAATCTTTATCCTAATCTTAATCTTTTTAAATTACAAAAGTTTTCGCTCGTGATCGCAGCGCTTCAGGGCATGCCCATGCCCATGGGAACCGCCGACAAGGAGACTGCAAGCATGGAGACATACAATGGCAAGCCGTGGATCAAGAGGGACTTGGAGGACGAGCTTCTGGATTCATTGGCTTATGGCCAGCCTCATATCGGATATTGGGTAAGAGGGCTAAAAGGGGCGGGCAAGACTTCGCTGCTTATGAAGTTCGGCCAAACCCGGCACAAAAGGTTCTACTCGATAGATCTAACGGACCAGCGGCTGAAAAATGAGCTTGAGCAAGAGCTTCACAGCGTCTACATGAGAAACATCTACGATGACTACCACAAAGGGAACGCGGATGCCGTTTTCAAAAAATTCATTCCTGGATTTGTTGACGACCCCGACTCGTTCCTTCTGCTAGACGAGATCCAGGAATCCATGCGCATCTACAACCTGGCCAAGCAGATCCTCAGAGGGCTTGACGCCAAAGTGGCTTTCTGCGGAAGCTTCCTTGGAGACTCAAAGGAAAGCAACTACGAGCTCTGCCCGCTTGGCGAGGTCAGCTGTTTTGACCTGCTTCCTGTAACATACAGGGAGTTTGTCGGATCGATCACAGCGCTTAAGTCCTATGCTTCTTCTGATCTTTTTGCGCCTTCCCAAGACCATGGATCAGCCGAAGCTCTCACTGCCACCAAGCCATACTGGGAGGTTTACAACGAGATCGGCGGGTTCCCCGCCCCTCTTCTTGAAAGCATGTCCCTGGGTCTGCAAAGCGCCTCCTTTTCCAGAGACGCGGCGCTGGATTCCTACATTCAGACCATAGCAAAGAAGACCCATTACGGCTTCTCCTCTGACTGGAGCAAACTCATAGGGTTTATAGTTTCGAACGCGCTAAGCGAGGTTCAGGTCGAGCTAGGATCCGCCCCCGCCCTTGATATGACCTCGAAGATCTCCTTGAAGCTCATAACCAAGCTTTTGGAGTGGCTTGAGGGAAGCGGAGCGCTGAGCATAGTTTCCTCCGTCAGCGACCTTCGTGAGCGCCAGTTTTTCACAAGCAGCAAGTTCATGTTCACAAACTACGAGCTGTTAAGGCGTTTGGCCTTTGCTTCCGGAACAGACAAAACATTGGCGCTTCACAAGAGCGCAAAGCTTGAAGCCTACGCCCTGAACGAGCTAAGGGCTCTCAAGTCCATGTACGAGCCAACCTCCCTGACCAGCTTCCGCGAAACTAACATCGACGCCATTGAAGAAGTGGTCTTCGCATTCAAGACCCCAAAAGGCGCCCGGGTCTTGCTTGAGGCAAAAGGCGCTGACGCCAACTCGGCTGGAAGCCTCGCCTTGGCAAACCGGGACGCTGACTTTCTGATCAGTCTCTGCGCCGGCGCTGGGTCTATCCGAGGAAACAAGCTTACGCTATCGCTTTGCAACAGCGACAAGCTGAAAAAGGCGATAGAATTGATAAACTTCGCCTACGCCACCGGAATCAGCCTGGAAGAGGCGTATAGCCGCATGGCGCAAGGCGCTAAGGCTGAGGTTTGATTCGAATAGGAATAAATAGATTATAAGAAAAGCCATGGGAGCCCGACTTCCATGGCTTTTGGCGTTTTGAGGGGCTGGCGAACTGGCGCTATGATAAAGCTAAAATGAATGAGGGGCTGGCGATTAGAAGAAAGATAAAATGGCGCAATGCGGGCTATGCCTTGTCAAATTAAAAAAATAAAAACTCAGCCCCCCGCAGGGGGGCTGAGGGGCGCAGCCCCCCAGCTGAAAGATCTTTTCAAAAGCCCCAGCAAGCCCCAATCTGCGCTGTTTTCAACAAAACCTTTAATCCTAACCCTTCTTATTTAAATATATCCTATCCAGCCTTTCAGAATCAATCAACTTGAATAAAAAAAATTTTCAAAAGCATTGACAGTTTATGATTGTCGTGATACACTTTAACTAAAGATTTTTAGCGGCTGCCTTCGGATATAGTTAAACATTTCACAGATCAGAAATAGTAGACAACGTTACGCGCCAGCGCTCTTGATCAAGTGGCATTATTGCTTTGACGTTTAAGAAAAGGAGGAATGCCCTTGAAGCCCATTTACAAGCAAACTTACGATGTGGCGGTCATCGGCGGAGGGGTCTCCGGCTGCGCGGCGGCTGTTGCGGCCGCCGGGGCGGGCGCAACAACTATCGTCGTGGAGCAATCAGGCTATCTCGGAGGGACGCTTACGAACTGCGGGGTTGGCCCTATGATGACCTTCCACGCAGGAGAAAGGCAGGTCGTGCAAGGATTCATGGGGATGCTGGTTGAAAGGCTTAAAAGCTCAGGCAATTCGCCTGGCCACGTGCCTGACACCAAGCAGTACACACCAACTATCACCCCTTTTAACGCTGAGGCGCTGAAGCTCCTGCTGGATCAAGCCTTGGAAGAGGCGGGGGCGCAAGTCCTGCTTCACACGTTCCTGGGAGGCGCTGAAGTTGGCGGCGACAGGATCAAAGGGGCTTTGGTCTGCAACAAGGACGGGCTAAACACCATAAGCGCCAAGATCTTTGTTGACGCCACAGGAGACGGCGATCTGGCCTTCTGGGCTGGCGCCCCAATGGACAAGGGAAGGCCTGAGGACGGCGAATGCCAGCCGATGAGCCTGATGATGAAGTACTGCAACGTGGATACGGGGGTCTTGAAGAAATACATACTTGAGCACCCCCAGGAGTTCCCGCACTTGGAAGGGAAGGAAGAGCTGATCTCGCAGGACATCCCAATGGATGTCGAAGGGTTCCAAAAAGAGATGGCCGAAGCGAAAGCCCTGGGCTTGATGTCCATAGCCAGGGAAAACATACTTATGTTTGCCACTGACCGCCAAGGAGAATACATACTGAACACCACGAGAATAATCGGGCATGACCCCGCTGACGCGGAAAGCTTGTCTGACGCCGAAAGGGTTGGAAGAAGGCAGTGCGCTGAGCTGGACCGGCTTGTCAGGTCAAGGATTCCAGGTTTTGAAAACGCGATCCTGGAGTTTACAGGGCCAAGCGTTGGCGCCAGAAGCTCGCGCCAACTTCGAGGAATCCAAACCCTGGCCGCCTCTGACATACTTGATGAGAAGCGGGATAACGCCATAGCCTACTCAGGCTATCCCATAGACATCCATAACCCCAAGGGCGAGGGAACCATGACCGCGTTCCTGCAGAAAAAGGGTGGCTGGTACGGGATTCCGTTCCATATCATGACATGCCTTGAGTTCGCCAATCTTTTGGTTACAGGCAGGTGCGCTTCAGCGACATTCGAGGCGCAAGCGGCCATGCGAGTGACTCCCACTGCCGGGGCCATGGGCCAGGCGGCTGGAATAGGCGCGGCGTTAGCCGCATCGGGTGAGGTTGACGTTAGGAAGCTGGATCCAAACGCTGTAAGAGTGCTTCTTAAAGCCCAAGGCGCGTACATCGAGTAAATGCTCAAGCGCCAAGCATTTTATTCAAAACTACAGGAGGAATAACAATGATTATATTCCAAGCCATTTTAATATTCCTGATTTTCCTCGCTTGCGTAGTTCTCATGATGACCAGAAAGCTTCCAACCATTTTAGCGCTTCCCGTCATGGCTATCGCCATAGCCTTCGCCGCAGGGATCCCGTTCATATCCTCTGACACAGCAACATTCACCATCGCCAAAGACGTGCTTGAAGCAGGCGCCATGCGCATGAGCACGGCGATAGCTGGACTCATCTTTGGCGGCTGGTTTGGAAAAGTCCTTACAAAGTGCGGAGTGACTCACACCATAATCCGCAAGGCGGCTGAGCTGGCTGGAGATAGGCCTCTGCCCATAGCGCTGGCTTTCCTGGCTGTGTCTTCTATCATATTCGCCGCTTCAAACGGACTTGGCATGATCATCTTGGTCGGCACAATCATAATTCCAATCATGATAAGCGCTGGGGTTGAGCCTTTGACATCAGGTCTTGTGGTTCTCCTTGCCAACGGCATAGGCGTTACGTTCAGCGTAGGAACCCTTGGCGTCTACATAGACACCCTGGGCCTTCCCCTTGAGACAGTGACCAGCTATTCCTGGCTGTGCGGAGCTCCGCTTATAGTTGTAGCAGTCTTGCTCCTCGTCTACCTGATCCAGTTCAAGGGAAAGTTCAGGAAAGCATGGGCTATGCCAGCCAACGCGCAGCTTGGATCTGAGAAGAATGTTCGGGCAATCGCGCTCATTAGCCCAATAATACCGGTAGTTCTTGTTTTCGCGTTCAAAATGCCGCTGGTTCCCGCTATCATGATAGGAATAGTTGTAACCCTTCTTCTCTCCACCCCCAAGAACGTAGTTCAAGTGGTTTCAAGCGGTTTTGTGGAAGGAATACAAGAGACCGCTGGCGCGGCCGCTCTCATGATCGGAATAGGAATGGCTCTGAAGACCGTTATGGCCCCTGAAGTGGCCACAATACTTGAGCCTGTCATAAAGGGCATCATCCCCGCCAACGCGTTTGTATTTGTCCTTGTTTTCGGCCTTCTGAGCTTCTTGGCCATATACCGCGGCCCGCTTAACGTTTGGGGTCTTGGAAGCGGAATAGTGGCGCTTCTTGCCGCATCCGGCATGAACCCGATAGCCGCAATGGTTGCTCTTCGCCTTGACTCCAACGTCCAGGCTGTCTGCGACCCGACAAACTCTCACAACGTTTGGGTTTCCGACTTCACGAAGACAGACGTCAACGACATCATCAAGAAGACGATTGTCTGGATTATGGTTTCCACATTTGTGGGGTTGATAATTGCCAGCATTTTTGTATACTAAGATAGGAAATGATTGAAAGATAGAAAGTCAGACAGACAGAAAGGCAGAAAGACAGTAAGATAAGCGGGCTTTAAATACTTAAATACTTAAAGGCCAAAAGGCTTAAAGCGCCGCACCAATCGTTTTGAGATCAACTTTAGAGTTTAAAAGTTCTTCCGGAACAAGGCCTATGCGCGGGCGCAGCCCGCGCATAGGCCTTGCCCGCACAGCGGGCAAAGCTTTAAGGCGGGCTTTGCCCTCTCTGGTTTTTCTGCAAAGCCGATTCTTTTTTTCGAAAAACCGGGCCTTGGGATATGGCGGAAAATACTCGCTACGCCTAAGGCCCTCTCTCAAGGAGCCATTATGGGAAAGAAGGCAAGGATAGGAATAGACGTGGGAGGCACCTTCACCGACGCCGTGATAATCGACGATGAGACGCTTGAGATTGTGGCGAAGAGAAAGATCCCCACTACGCACGAGCAGGGGGTTGCCCATGGGATTGTGCAGATCGTGTCCGTGCTCATGGAGGAAAACAGCCTGAGCCCGGAGGATGTGGTGTTCATAGCCCATGGAACGACACAGGCGACAAACGCCTTGCTTGAAGGCGATGTGGCTTCTGTAGGCATTGTGGGCATGGGAACGGGAATGGACGCCGGCAGCGCCAGGAAAGAGACAGCCATAAGCGACATAGAGCTTGCCAACGGCAAGTATTTGCGGACATCCTGCGCGTTCATAGACTCCAAGGCCTTGACCCCAAGCGTCATAAAAAGCGCCATAGGCGATCTCGCAAGCAAAGGGGCAAAGGTGATCGCGGCAAGCGAGGCCTTTGGCGTTGATGATCCCGGCAATGAGCTGAAAGTCATGGAGCAGGCTGGGCTGATGGGCCTATACAGCACAGGAGGGCATGAGATAAGCCAGCTGTACGGCTTGAAGATGAGAACCAGGACAGCCGTGGTCAACGCGAGCCTGATACCGAAGATGATGGAAACAGCGGACATGACTGAGCAGGCGGTAAAGGATCTATCCATTTCAAGCAGCCTCATGATCATGCGGTGCGACGGCGGGGTCATGAGCATAGCCGAGGTGCGGAAGCGGCCGATACTTACGATGCTGTCAGGCCTGGCGGCGGGAGTGGCTGGAGCGCTCATGTACGAGAAGATAACTGACGGGATCTTCTTCGAGGCTGGGGGGACCAGCGTTGACATAAGCGTAATAAAGAGCGGGAAAGTGATGATAAAGCACGCCCAGGTAGGAGGGAACAAGACCTACCTGCAGAGCTTGGATGTCAGGACCCTAGGCGTAGCCGGAGGGAGCATGATACGGGTATCTGGCGGAGAGATCGTTGACGTGGGGCCAAGAAGCGCCCACATAGCAGGGAAAGGCTACGAATGCTTCGCTGATGGAAAAGACTTGGAAGGCTGCGCGGCAAAACTCATAAGCCCCCGTCCCGGGGACATTTGCGAATACGCAGTGGTTGCTGCTCCTAATGGAGAAGAACGTGCGCTGACCCTAGCCGGAGCGGCCAATCTTTTGGGATACGTGAAAGAAGGAGACTACGCAAGAGGAAATGACGAGGCTGGCCTGATTGCCTGGGACGCGCTTGGAAAGCTCCTTGGCTGCACGGGCAAAGAAGCGGCTAGAAAGGCCATTGACCTGGCCGTGAGCAAGCTTCAGGTTGTCGTAAATGAGCTGACGGACGAGTACAGCCTAACCGGCAACCTGGTCACCCTGGTTGGCGGAGGCGGAAGCGCTTCTGTCATAGTAAATCCTCTGGCTGAAAAGATGGGGACCAGGAGCCGGATCGCAAAGAACGCTCCTTACATCTCAACTATAGGAGTAGCCTTGGCCATGGTCAGGGAGCAGATAGAGCGAACTGTTTCAAACCCAGGAGAAGATGACATCAAAAAAATCCGCTCTGACGTGATAGAGCAAATTGTTAGATCTGGCGCAAACGAGGCGACAGTGGATGTTTCCATAGAGATAGACGCGCAGAAAAACATCCTTCGCGCCATCGCCACTGGCGCGACTGAGATGAGGAGAAAGGATCTTCACGGCGAAAAGCTTACTTTGGCAAAGCTGGCGGAGATCTGCGCGGACGCGATGGGCGCTCCGCTAACGTCCGTAAAGCTTCGCGCTTCTGCCGGGCGCTGGCATCTATTCGAAGGAGAATCCGCCAAAAAGGCTCTTGGCTTTATCAAGCTCAAAGTCAAGCATCTGGCTGTCATAGATCGGGAAGGCGTAGTCAGGCTATGCAAAGAGAAAGCTCAATCCCTGTTGTTCAAGAAGTCCCAGAGGCAGCAGGCCTTTAACCCGTTCCTGGACGAGAACACCACCTACTCTGACGCAAACGCGACCCTTCCCAAGGTATTCGTGTTTTACAAAGAAAAGATGCTTGATCTGACCGGGATGCAGACATCGGCCCAGCTTTGCTCGATACTGGATCTGGAGACGGAGACGATGGATCCGGG
>JAISWZ010000019.1 GCA_031270945.1 Clostridiales bacterium
AGTAGAAGGAGGCCTATGAAAGACGGTTTACACTTCATCAATAGAATTAGAAGATCCAAGAAGAAATCGATTTTAATAGCTTTAATGCTATTGGCATTTTGTTCTCTTGTCAGTGTGCTAGCAAATAATGGATTGATTCATGAAGATGGTCAAATAACTGATGATGAATTTGTCGTTAATAAGGATGATCTAACTAAAGTTATTGTGCCGGACACATTGAATTTTGTTATAGATCCATATGGGATAGACAATCGTGGACAGGTATATTCTGATGAATATGATTTCATAAATACTGGATATTCTGATGTCTTGATAAGCATACTAGATATTCAAGTTTTTTTAGATAACGATGACCAGTTTGAACTTGCATCTGATAGTAGTCTCGATTTAGATGAGATTTATGATCGTAAGGCTATGTATCTAGAGCTTGATTTTAAAGATGAAAATATAGGCTCAATATCTGTAACAAAATTCAATGACACAGATATATATTCATTCGCTTTAAAAAGCAATCAAAAATTATCTTTTTCTCTTTCGGGCAAAGTAAATACCTATCCTCATAATCAATGGGGTACAGAGGACACTGTTAAGATCCGCATGAATTATAGAATGGAAGCGATTTCGGACACAGGGAGCCTTCTAAGCGAAGACGAGCCTACTACATCAAGCGCATTAATGCCTTTAGATCCATCAGATTCACAAATGACTTCGGATAATCCGGAAGCTACCGATGAGGTGGATGCCGATATGCCATCAACTTCAGATGAACCAACAGCTACCGATGAGCCAGTTACTACAGACGAACCAATATCTACAGATAAACCAGCAACTACGGATAAACCATTAGCTACATATATGCCTATAATTACAGATGCACCATTGATTACAGACAAGCCATTAGATGTAGATGAACCAATATATATAGACTCTCTAACAGTACCAGATACGATAACGACGGATTCATCTGTGTCATTGATGACATAAGAATAGTCAATTACATGTAAATCGGGCGTATAGTCTATTACTTACAGACGAATGCACCCGATTTTTTTCGATAAAACGCCCATATATTGTTGAATATTGTCTATATTCTGTTTAAGCAGCGGTTCTTCCCCACATACGGCAAGTACAAGGGTGCCAAGTTCATACTCACATTCCAAAGTTCAAAAAAGGGGGGTCCCTAATATAAGGACCCCCCGCTCTGGATGCAATAAATGTACCACAAAACCGGGGATTTGTCGATTAGTTCTTTTGCGTATTCTGATTCTTGCTTTAGAATCGGCATTCCTACCAGCAACCTAGCAACCCACGTCGTTTTAGCGCCTGACTTCAACTCAAGTATACAAAAACTATTTTGGGTATGTAAGCTTTTTTCACTAAATTTGAAAACAAATAAATCCATTTAATGTAATTAAAATGGCCAAGTTACTTGAGGGGTTTTTAAAAGCAACCCAAGGCACGAGCTCACCTTCATCCCAGCCTATAGCCCTCGCCTGAACACGAGCGAATGATATTGTGGTTGCATGAAAGACTCTGTCATCAACAACGACTTTTTTCCCAAAGTTTTATTACATCAGGTTAGCAGTCCGCAAGTTTGTAAATTGGTCAAACGAGCTCAAAGATCAGGGCATTGATCGCCTATGTTGCCAGTACTAAGAATCGAACGAATTTACCATTATGCGCTTTATCCCGCGCTTCGGTTTTGTAAAATGTTAATCAAAATCATATAGCATTATTGATTCGCTATATAAAACTAACATCTAGACAAAATATAATTGTTTTGCTATAATGATTTTTATCACCACCGAATGGATTTCTAACATCTATCATAAAGCTCTAATAAAACGTAAGGAGTTCAAAGCATGAGCGGAAATATTTTAAGGGAACCTATTGTTGGAATTATCTCTCCTTTCTATGATGTTGAACCTTACATTAAAGAATATCTTAATAGCATAAGTAATCAAACATATATAAATTTCAGAGTGTTTTGCACCGACGATGGTTCTCCGGATAATTGCGGCAAGATTTTGGATTACTATGCAGTTAAAGAAAAAAGACTTACAGTAATCCACCAAGCTTCAAGTGGATATAACTCTGCTCTAAATGCTTCACTTGATTCCGCTCTTCATGATCCCCATATAGATTTTATCACTTTCATTGACCCTGATGACTTTGTTGAACCGAAATTTATCGAAACAATGGTAAGTCAAGCAATTGAGAATGACGCAGATATTACAACAGTTAATTTCTTTCGTGATAAAGGCGATAAAAGCGAGATTATGGTGAACTCAAAATGCATTCCTTGCATATTCACAGATAAAACTTTAGCTTTTGAATATGGATTTGAGTCCGATGTTTACAGAGGATACAAGATGTATCTATGGAATAAAATGTTTCGTGCTAGTTTGTTTCGAGGAAAACTACGAATGCGTCCTGATTTGTCAACAGGTGCAGATTCGTTGCTGACTGCGCAATGCATTTTACTAGCAAATAAATTTGCATATTCAAATGCGCCTTTGTATCATTATCGAATTCGAGAAAATTCGATTATGCGTAGCAAGAGTTTCAAGAAAAGGTTAGGTTTTGACGTTGCTCTAGAGGAAATTGTGACATTACTTAATAACAAAAACTTTCCAAACAGAACAAAATCGTTAGTGAAACGTTTTCACACATACTACTTAAGCCAGTTAGCTGAGTATGCATATGCAATCAAAGATAAAGAGGCGCTCAAGTATTCAAAGGATAAAATAAACCTATTTCTAAAGGATTACTATCTTAGCTCCAAAGAATATCCAGAAAGGCTTGAACGGATAGATAAAATTCTGCAACTAAATTTGTGATTGAAAATGCGAGGAACATTCACCGAATTAAGTATGAATCTATAAACAAATCGGGCATATCGTCTACATTAGACGAATACGCCCGATTTTCTTTGCGTAAAAACTCTCATTCCCGGTTTAGCAGCTTCAACAGCCTGTCCAAATCCTCTTCCGTATAGTACTCCAACTCAATTTTGCCCTTTTTCTTGCCGACGCTGATTTTCACCTTGGTGCCATACCGCTCGCGCAGGTTTGTTTCAAGGTTCTTGAACTCTACAGTTGAAGGCCTTATGAATTCCTTGGGAGGGACTTTTTCGCCTTCTTCGCCAGGGACAGGCTCTACAGGAATTTGATATGATTCTGCTTCCCTTACTGACATTCCATTTTCTTTTATGGCTTCGGCGACTTCAAGTTGCCTCTCAAAAGGGTGTTTTAGAACAGCTTTTGCATGTCCAGCTGTCAACGCGCCTTCCATAACCAGATCCTGCACTCTTTGATCCAGGTTAAGCAGACTCAGAGCGTAGGAAATGGCGCTTTTGCTTTTCCCGATCTTCTCGGATATCCGCTCTTGCGTAAACATGAACTCGTCTATAAGGCGTCTGTAGCATATGGCTTCCTCAATGGGGTTCAAGTCTTCCCTATGAAGATTTTCTATGAGAGCGAGCTCAAGTATTTCTTCGTCAGTGACATCTTTAACTATCACTGGCACTTTGCGCAGCTTTGCGATTCTGGCTGCTCTCCATCTGCGTTCGCCAGCAATGATCTTAAAGCTTCCGTTTTCTTCTTTCCTTACAAGGAGAGGCTGGAGTACGCCATGCTCCCTTATGGAATCAGCAAGCTCCGCAAGAGACTCCTCACTGAAGGATTTCCTGGGTTGATTGACGTTTGGCTCTATATCTTTTATCTCGACCATGAGGATGCCTTCAGAGATGTCCTTGCTTGTAATAAGAGCGTCGAGGCCTCTACCAAGGCCTTTATGAGTGGCTGCCATTGGGCTTTTCCTCCCTGGCTTTTGCCATAATCTCGTATGCCAGCGCTACATAGCTCTCAGCGCCTCTGGACTTCTCGTCGTATAGCGTTATAGGAAGCCCATGGCTAGGGGCTTCACTCAGGCGTACGTTTCTAGGTATTACAGTTCTGTATACTTTCTCCATATTTCGTTTTACATCTTCAACGACTTGCGCCGCCAAGTTTGTCCTGGCGTCATACATAGTGAAAACAACCCCGTCTATTTCTAGCTTGTTGTTTAGCCGGTTCCTGATTGTTCCAATAGTCTCAAGCAGTTGGGATAGCCCTTCTAGAGCGTAGTACTCGCATTGGATGGGTATTAGCAAGGCGTCAGCGGCAACCAGCGCGTTAACAGTAAGCACGTTCAAGGACGGGGGGCAGTCAATGAGGATATACTCATAGCGTTTCTTTACCACCTCAATGATTCCTTGAAGTATGTATTCCTTGCCAGGAGTGCCAAAGAGCACTGCCTCAGTGCCAGCGAGATCAGCGTTTGAGGGTATGATGTCAAACCCCTCAACACAGGTTTCAAAGATTGCTTCTTCCAGTCTGCACTGGCCTAATATCAGATCATAGATGGAAATGGGAAGCGAGTTCTTGTCAAGTCCCAGGCCGGATGTGGCGTTTCCTTGAGGATCCATGTCAACCGCGAGCGTTTTCCTGCCAGCCTGAGCAAGACAGGCACCAAGGTTCACTACAGTTGTGGTTTTGCCTACTCCGCCTTTTTGATTTGCCACAGCTAGTACCCTGCCCACAATCACCCTCCTTTTAACGCTTATTGGATGCAGGGGCTTTCACCCCCGCATCCTAAAACCCCTGGCAGACTGTTGCGTCTGTCGGGCAGCGCATTTGCGACGCTTGGCGCATATCCCAATCACTGGATTTATAGCACCCCAAATTTAATAAAGATATCCAAAATCCAGCGTTTAAATCTTGAACTATGCGCTTATGATGCCACCCCAGGCGACTTCAAGCTTTCAGTTTGCGACCAGGTGACAAGGGCGTCCATTATCTCGTCCAGATCCCCGTTTATAACAGAGTCAAGGCGATGCAAAGAAAGGTTTATCCTATGGTCGGTTACGCGGTTCTGGGGAAAGTTGTAGGTTCTTATGCGCTCGCTTCTGTCGCCTGAGCCAACCTGGCTCTTTCTTTCGGCAGAAAGCTGGGAGCGCTGCTTTTCTTGCTCCAGATCGTAAAGCTTGGCGCGCAAAATGCGAAGCGCCTTGTCTTTGTTCTTCAATTGGGACTTTTCGTCTTGGCAGCTTATTACAATGCCAGTTGGAGCATGGGTTATCCTTACGGCGCTGTCTGTTGTGTTTACGCTTTGGCCGCCGTTTCCGGAAGAACGGAACACATCTACCCTGATGTCGTTCATGTTAACCTCGACATCAACTTCCTCGGCTTCTGGAAGAACGGCCACTGTGACAGTTGACGTATGAATCCTGCCGCTTGACTCAGTTACAGGAATCCTCTGCACCCTGTGCACTCCGCTTTCATACTTCAGCCTGGAGTAGGCGCCTTTCCCTTGCATGAGAAAGACAACTTCCTTGAATCCTCCGACGTCGGCTTCGTTCATGCTTAAAATCTCTGTTTTCCAGCGCCTTGTTTCGGCGTACTTGCTGAACATGCGGTACAGGTCTCCAGCGAAAAGCGCAGCCTCATCGCCGCCAGCCCCGCCGCGTATCTCAACGATGACGTTCTTGTCATCATTTGGATCTTTCGGAAGAAGGAGAACTTTCAACTCTTCCTCAAGCAAAGCCAGTCTTTCCTGAGTTTCCTTGAGCTCTTCCTTTGCCAGCTGCCGCAGCTCTTCATCGTTTGTCTGCTCCAAGAGCTCCTTGGCTTCCGCGACTCCGTTTTCTGAAGTCTTATACTCGCGGTATTTCTCTATGAGAGGAGCAAGGCTCGCATGCTCTTTCATATAGGACTTCCAGCTAGACTGGTCTCCTATGACGCCGGGATCGCTAATGAGCCTGGCTAGATCCTCGAACCTGGCTTCTACTTCCATCAAGCTTTCGAACATATTACCACCTTCGCGTTTTAAGGCCGTAGCCTGTATTTGCACTGCCGCGAAGGCGCTATCCCTTTCCGAGGGCGCATTTTGTCAAATCAATCCCAACTTTCAAGC
>JAISWZ010000092.1 GCA_031270945.1 Clostridiales bacterium
CTCCAATCGCTATGCTTGAGCGTTATAAACCTGTCACTTTCTCGATAAACGTTCCCAACTTTTAGTCGATTAACAATTTCTCGATAAGAGATTTGAAAAAAATATTTAGAAATTACTCAGATTTGTTGTCGCACCCCCAGCACACTCACGCTGAATTTGCGCTTTCTTTCGCCATGGCTTACTTGCAAAATTTAATTTCTCGATAAGAGACTTGAGAATATTCTTTTGTTCTCTACTTGTATTAAATTTATTCCGAAAGGAATTTGAAACTCCGGTTCCTCTTTATTTCAATGTATTTCGAAATGAATTTGAAACTCTACTATTTTACCTATTATTGTCACTAGCAACAAGAAAGGCGAGCGCTTCGCGCTCGCCTTTCTTCATCCCATGCCCAAATCCCTATAACGAACTTACAATCGCCAACCCCAAACTCCCCCTCATACCGCCAACAAAAAGGCGGGCGCTTCGAGCCCGCCTAAACATTTGTATCACTAAAGAACAGTAAAACGCAAACATATATTCATCACAGTTAATCACTGTCTTAAACTAAAAGAAATTAAATCATCCTAGAACACTATCTCGCACTCCGGCAAGGCTGCCCTGAGCTCATTAATGCTGTCCTCGCTTATGGGGTTGTCCCTGAGATCCAGGTACTTAAGCGAGTGGATCCCAGAGAGAGCGGAGACGTCTGAGATCTGGTTGCTATCCAGCCTGAGGTCGGAGAGCATGTGCATTCCTGAAAGGGCTGAGATGTCAGAGATCTGGTTTCTGCCAAGCCAAAGCTCCTTGAGGTTTGTGAGATTGTATAGAGGGGCTAGGTTTTCGATCCCATTTTCAAAAAGGTAGAGAGTTTCAAGGTTAGCCAAGGGAGCGAGCGGGTTCAAGTCATTTACCTGGTTACGGAAGAGATACAGGGTTTCAAGGTTCACAAGATCTGACAGAGCCGAGATGTCGCTGATAGTATTGTCGTAAAGGTAGAGGCTCCTGAGGTTTACCAATCCCGGGAGGCTTGTGATGTCACTTACGTAGTTATTTGCCAGGTGCAAGGTATTGAGGTTTGAAAGCCCGCCTACTGCCCTTATGTCATCGATGCTGTTTCCGGACAGGTAGAGCTCAGTGAGGCTTTTAAGCCCTGCGATATGGCTGATGTCAGCCAAGTCCATCGGCATGGAGTCTTGATAGAAAGCTTCAGAGACAGCCGCTTCCTCATAGTAGGCAGTTGGATCCCTATAGAGTTCTGCAAGCCTTCTGAGCCCTTCCTTAGTGATTTCTTTCGGGCCAAGATCGCCATTTGAGTTTCTGATCCGATCTGCGTCTCCAGCGTCCAGCTTTATAAGGTACAGCTTTTGCAGGTTGGTGAAATCAAAGAGGGGGCTGATGTCAGATCCATAGAAGTTTTGGACATAGAGCTCTTCCAGGTTAAGCCCTGCGATAGTGTTGAGATCTGTCATGCCTGACGTAACCAGTTCGAGCTTTCTCAGTGACGGAAGACCTCTGAGCACGGATAGGTCTTGATTGGTTGACACCGAAAGCTCAGTCAAGGTCTGGATATTAGTAAGCGGTGAAAGATCGCTTACCGGGTTCAGGGATAGTTCAAGTGAAGACAGGTTTTCCAATGTTTCAAGCGGTGTTACGTCAGAGATCTCGTTGTCGGTCAGGTCAAGCCTGGCAAGGCTGGCCATCCCTTTGACAGGAGAGATGTCCGTGACTCCGCAAGACCTTAGATCGAGGGTTGAAAGGTTCTTGAAGAGGCCTATCTGCTCCAGGTCTGCTGTTACCAGAGCTTCAGATGAGAGATCTAATGTTTCGGCAGTGACTTGGTACGCCTTTCCCTTTATGCCTACCTCGCCATCAGCCAAGTCTCCCTTTTCCGAGCCGAACTTGCCCAGGTTCATAGACTCCTCAACCAAGCCGCTAATGCTAGGGATCTTGAATGGCAATTCGAAAGGCAGCTTTGGTCCAAAGGTGGAAAGAGCAAAGACTATGCAAGCGGCGCTTGCTGCTATGGTTGCAAGAGCTGGAATAAGCGGGCTCTTTTTCGCTTTGCGCTTCTTCTTGATCTTCGCGGTTGCCTTCTTCTCATTAGTATTCACATTAGGGTTTTCGATGTCTACTGACCTCATGCGCGGCTGCGGCTTCATGGTTTCTTGGATCGGGTCTGGCCTTATTTGCGGATCTGGTCTTGCGCTTTGGTAGAGCGCAGACTTTCTTGGCGGCTCTACTTTATCAAAGAATGGCATTTCATCGTCATCATTGTTTTTCTGACGCGTTGCCTTCTTTGGAGGCTCTGGCTTTTTTTGCTCTGGCTTCTCGAACTGCGCCTTCTTCGCTTCTTGAATAACCGGCTTTCTAGGCGGCTCCGGCTTGGCTTCGAAAGATTGCGGAGCCCTCCTGGGTTCTGGCTTCGCCTCATTCATGAACGGAACAGGCTTTGGCGACATGCCGGTCATAAAGGGCTGGTTTCTTTGCGGTTCTGGATCCGCGTCGCTGAGAAATGGCGTAGGGCTATCTGGTTCGTTTTTGCCGAACAGAGGCTTCTTTTTCTTCGGCTCCAGATCTGGCATTGGAACGCTCTTTCTTTCCTGTCTCGCTTCGCTTACGGCAAGCGCTTGCTGGCGTTTTGCAAAACTCGCCCTCATATTGGCTTGTGTAAGGATGGGCCCTTCAGTTGATATCAGCTTGGCCCCGTATGGCACTCCTGCTGGATCCAGAAGCGGCGGCTTCTCAGACGGAGGGGGTGGGGCCGCGTTTTTCCTGCCCCTAGATTTCGGATCAGCGGCTTCCGCTTTTTCTATCATGGTTCTATGGTATACTGCCAAGGCGTTGATCATGGCTTCAGCGCTTGTGTACCTGCTTTCTGGCTCAAACGCGCAAGCTGTGAGAATGACCTTAGCCAGCTCTGGAGAAGCGTTGACTGGAGGCGCGAATCTCGCTCCACTCATGCGCATCTCAAACGCCGCCTCGCGCTCGCTTGCGCTGACGCTGGCTGAAGTAGTTGGAAGGAACGGGCCTCTTCCGTTGTTTAAAATCATGTACATGATCATTCCAAGGGAGTAAAGGTCTGCCGGCGTTCCGCACCATTTGCCGTTTATGGCTTCTGGCGACATGAAAGCCCTTGATACCTTCCTGAACCCCCCTGGCATGCTCTGCTCTAGCTGCTTGGCTATGCCAAAGTCGCTCAGCTTGTAATCCCCGTTCTTTGAGAGCAGTATGTTCTCCGGCTTTATGTCGCCATGGATTCCGCTTCCCATAGCGAGAAGATCCAGCGCTCGGCATATGTCATCGGCCAGCTTCACTGTGCCGGTCTCCGAGAGCCTTCTGGTCTTCATGATCTGGTCCAGGTTTTCCAGAAGCTCCATGCGGACAATTATGTAGTAGCCCGGCTCATTGACTTTGGGAAGGATCTTTTGATCCTCATAGCTGACTATGTTTGCCGCGCCCCTGAAGTCCTGGATATAGTCAAACGCTTTGAGAATGCCCTTCGCCATTTCGATTATGTGAATGCGCAGGGATTCTCCCTCGTAGCCCTCAGCCCTGAGCCTAGCAAGGTCTTGATCGCTTTTCGGCACAGGTATAATCTTGAGCGCGGCGAAGCGCTCAGCGCCATTCTCTAGCTTGACTACCTTGAAAACCTTTCCGTACGAGCCTTCTCCGATCTGTGAATCTATTCGCCATGCGCCACCGTCGTAGATGTCAATAACGGACACTATCAGCCTCCCCCTTCCTTGCAAGCGCTTCGCGGAGAATCAAGGATCTCCGCCAGGCGTCGACGCGGTTGTCTAAAAAGTCCTTTCTAACGCTATTATATCACCTTTCAAGACAAAAGAATAGTGCCATGTGCAACCAACTGAAGGCAGCCTGACAATTTTTTTGCCGGAAATCCTCCAAGATTCAAAAGATATAAATGCGCATAAATATCCGGATCCAGAATCAAATTTACTTTGATCTCAGGCCAATTTTAGCCATACTTCTTTATGTTAGCCTAGCGTTCCTGCAAGATTTGCCAACTTTCAAAGTGTAAACTTACAACTTTGCATTCTTGTATTCATTTTTGCCACAATCAGCCTCCATTATTGGTTCCAGCTTTTTTAAAAATTCAAACCCCAAACCAGTCCAAAAAAGGGGGGAAAAGCGTGCTTGCGCACGCCTTCCCCCCCTTTTTCAGCTCTTCAGAGAGCTTTTCCCCTTAAATTCCCACGGCAATATTTCCTTATTTCCTACACTCCAGCCCGTTAGCGCCGCACCTCGCCCCAGCGCCCCTTTTTTATTTTTTTATTATTTTTTTATTTTTATTATTTTTTATTTTTTTATTTTTATATTTTTTATTTTTTTTATTTTTTTAGTTCTATATTTTTTATTTTCTTGTAATTAGCTTTTAAACCGAGATCGTGCAATCAGGCATCGCGTCCTTCAGCTCTCGAACCTTGCTCATGTCTCCGAATTCGCCATGGAGCTGCAGGTGCTTTAGCTTGGGCAACTTGGCCAGAGGGCCTGGATCTACCAGGAGAGTGTTTTGCAAGGAAAGCTTGGTCAGGTTCTTTAGCCGCATAAGCGGCCTGATGTCATAGAGCTGGTTGCTGTCCAGGTAGAGTTCAGTAAGCGCTTCAAGCTTCGAAAGCGGGTTCAGGTTAGTGATCTGGTTTCCGCAAAGGTATAGTGAAACAAGCTTGTCCAGCCCTGCCAAGGCGCCTATGTCGCATATCTTGTTGCAGTCCAGGTTCAGGTAGGAAAGGTTCTTGAGCCCTGCTAGCGGGGACGTGTCCCGGATCGAGTTGTTGCAGATGTGAAGATAGACCAATCCCTTAAGCTCCGAAATCGGATGCAGATCGCTTATGCTGTTGTAGCCGGCATTAAGCGACTTCAAGCTCGGCATCTCAGCCAAGGGCTTCAAGCTCACTACCCTGTTCTGGAGCAAGGAAAGCTTGGATAGCTTCGAAAGCTTTGCAAGCGGCGCCAAATCGGTTATGTCGTTGCTGTCCAGGTAGAGGGAAGAAAGCTCCGGCAGCTTGCCCAAAAGCTCCAAGTCCTTGTCTCTCAGTTTCATGCTGAAGAGCTCTACATTTTTTTCTGTTTCCTTGAACCTCTGCCCCCTTATAACTATGCAGGGAACTGGAGCAGGCTTCGGCTTCGGGTCTGGTTTTGGAACTGGCTTTGGGTCTGGCTGTGGAATTGGCTTTAGGTCTGGCTTTGGGTCTGGCTTTGGAATCGGGTCTGGCTTTGGGTCTGGAATTGGCGGTGTTCTGCCTAAGACCTGTGTCATGTCAGGATCTATTGGATCTTGGATAGGCTTGATCACTGGCCACGGTCTGGGTATCCCCAACCTCTTGTATCTCTGATATTCCTCAAAGGCGGCCTTCATGTCCTGGGCTAGCTGGAACCGGATATTCATGTCGTGCTCGCAAGCCTTCAGCACAATCAGCGCAAGCTCCCGGTTCGCGAACTCTGGAGGCGGGAGCTTTTCTCCTCTCATCCGCTTCATGATCGCGGCTTCCCTGTCCTCATGGGTGACCGCTTTGGAACGCGATGACATGAAAGGTATCCTGTTGCCGTTCAAAAGCCTGTATATGACCATTCCAAGGGAGTAGAGATCTACCGATGTTCCATATTCGTTTCCCCAGTACACTTCTGGCGCCATAAAGGTGAATGTGCCCTTTTGGGACATGGCTGAGGCGGAGCGATCTATCTTCCTTGCGATCCCGAAGTCTCCAAGCTTGAAGTCGCCATGCCTTGACAGCAATATGTTATCGGGCTTGATGTCCCTGTGAATGGTGTCGTACTTATGCAGAAGGACAAGAGCCTGGCATATGTCAATCCCGATCTTAATGATCTCGTCCTCTTCCAGCTTTCTCACGGAAGCAATGTTTCCCAGGCTCTCCAGCAGCTCCATCCTGAGAAGTATGTTTACCCCTTCCTCGCCTTCCTTGCTGATTATCTTATGATCCTCATAGTTTACTATATTTGAGGTTCCTCTGAACTCCTGGACAAACTTTATCTCTCCCAGGATGTCCCCTACCATCCCCTCTATATAAGTGTGTATGGATTTGCTGTCAAGCCCTTCCGCCTTCAGTTGCATTATCTCAGCGCTGTTTCTCGGCACAGGGATTACTTTCAGAGCTGCGCTATACTGGTAGCCAAACTCTTCCTTGACGATCTTGTACACCTTTCCATAAGCGCCCTCTCCTATTTTGGATTCTACGCGCCAAGAACCATCATCATAGCTATCTATAAAAGACACCAGCAACATCCCCTTCCCCATTGCGCTGTGCCTGAGCGGTTTAGTGCAAATCCCAAAAGTCATCAATGCTGGATAGCGTTTGCCC
>JAISWZ010000117.1 GCA_031270945.1 Clostridiales bacterium
GAAAGACAAGGCGGCTAAGCCCAAGCTGGCCTTTATAGGATGCCCCCACCTATCAGTGGATCAACTCAATGACTGGACTGAGAAGATAGTGTCCAGGCTTGCCAAGAACGGCAAGGAGAAAGTGGCGATATCCCTGGTTCTGACTGCCGCGCCCAAGGTGCTGGACAAGTTTAAGGGCAGTGAAAACGCCAAAAAGCTGGAGAAGGCTGGAGTGGTAATCAGCTACATCTGCCCGCTCATGTACATGAACAACCCGCTTTGCGGGAAGATGCCTGTCATTACAAACTCAAACAAGCTTCGCACATACACTTCAGCCAAGTACATGACTGATGAAGAGATTCTGTCTGCCGTAGCAGGGGAGGCGCTCGCATGAAAACATTCAAGGGACGCGTCATAGTGCCAGGAGTGGCAGACGCTGAGGCGCTTGTGACCCACGCTGGGTTCAACACCCTGGCAAGCTTTCAGAAGGCTCTCATGTTTGGCGACAAGACTGCGAAGTGCTCTGACCAGAACAACAAGGATTTAGTCGGAAAGCCCATGGCTGGCAAGGCTCTCTGCCTTCCTCAGACCATTGGCTCAACTACTGGCGGAATGGTTCTGTTCTGCGCTGTGGAAATGGGTAGGCAGCCCGCTTGCCTTTTGTTCTCCAAGCCCATTGACTCCCTCGCGGCCGCAGGGGCTATCATTGCTGGAGTATGGTCTGAAAACAAGATGCCTACAGTTGACAGCTTGGGCGATGAGTTCTTGGATGCAGTCAAGGACGGAGCTAGAGTTGTTGTTGCTGAAGATGGAACGGTGACTGTGCATTAGGAAGTGCGGGATAAAGGAAGTGCGGAGTTTCGAGATGCCTGATTTATGGAGCGCCTGTTGCAGGGCATGCTTGATTAAAGAAGGTTTTTAGCCAGGTTGAACGGAGTGGTTTCGCATTAGGGCAAGGTCAAAGGAAAGGTCAAAGGAAAGGTCAAAAGAAAGGTCAAAGAAAAGGTCAAAGGAAAGGTCAAAGGCAGGTCAAAGGCAAGGTCAAAGGCAAGGTCAAAAAGGGAGCGCTACGCGCTCCCTTTTTTGAAGTTGGGATAAGATGGGATAGAAGAAGGGGGGCTTATTAAAGGGCGTCGGAGCTCTGAACTCCGGACTACACATGTTTGGTCAAGGACGCTTCATGATATCAAAATCTAAAGCCGTATCCATTCATGCCAGTACTTATCCGCTTTCTCATCATCCAGGGTTAGGGCTATATAGGCGCATGCCTTGAGAACGCAAGCATCGTATTTCGAGTAAATGCTCAGCCGTTTTAAAAGCAAGTCCTTTGAATGCAACTTCACGCCTTCCTTGAGGGTAACCGGCTCCCCCAGGATATCTCCCTGAATCTTTATATAGAGGCCTCTGTCATCCCAGGCGATGTATGGATCCCAAATCCTTACGAAAAGGGAAGAGAGGCTCAACCTCTTTACGGCTGCATGCACCGCTTTGTCAGATTTGACAGCTATGTCAAAGACGTTGGTGTCTATGGCATAGCCGTAAAAGTTGACAGCTGTCAGGCCCGTTATCCTGTAGTCGAGATCTCCGAATAGATTGTGTATGTTTAATACGGTCGAAATGATTGAATCTCGAACATATTTTTGCTTCAAGAAACACCTTCTTTTACTGATTTCGGTTGAGGGCATAGCTGAACTGGCGTACTGCCAAAATATATTAACGAGCGCTCATACCGCAAATCAGAATATCTGGTTTACGTCCTTGAACGTTTTAAGAATATGCGCAATCCCGCCTGTGGCAAGCTCCGTATTGGGAGGCCTTTTCGGAAAGTTTACCCTCATGTGAAACTCAGGATTATAGCAAGACTCCAGCCACTTGGTCTTATATGGATCACCATCAAACCTTGGCAGATCCCGCTCCCAATTGACCTCTTTTAGGTCGTGGTAGCCAGGCTCGTCTCTATTAAACACAATACAGTTACCTCCTGGGTGATAAGATAAGCAAGGGCTCCAGGCTGAAGCGTCGCAAGGCTTTACGGCACCGCTTGGGGATTTCACGGTATGCCATCAAGGGTAGGGGTTCCGCTGGCGGCATGGGTTTTGAGAAGAAAGGGCTATGCGCCCCTTCATGCCCCTCATGAGCTCTCTTTAGAGAAGACGCGATATATCGGCAATATCCATCTTTGGTCACTCTCGCATACTTCGTTGATTCCCACTATTGCAAACCTTCGAGAAGTGTTATAATATAGAAGGACGTGGGTCAGAACAGAGGGTTAAAGCCTGTTTTGCGCCGAAAACATGAGATTTGCGGCTTGCCAGACCATGGCTTGGCGCTTGTGCGCTTGGGGGCTAGCGACACCGAAGAAACGCTCATTCTTTGATTATATGCGATAGCTAGCGTGCAGTAAAGTCTTTTTGGTTTATAAAACTGCGCTTGAATGTTTGTTCTGGCTATGCTATAATGGATTTCAGGGATTGCAGAGCTTTTTCTATCTTAAAGGCGCTCTCAAAAGCTTGGGATGCGCAGGGGTTTCCAACAAGGCTAAGCCTGAAAGATTGCGCGTATTCGGAGCTTAAAGCTCTTTCAAGCAAGCCGTTTTGTGGTATGATATACGGAGTGTGCGTTAACTAAACCCTGCCTTTGCCCCCAGCAGAGCGCAAGGACTAATATTCTTGAGAGCGAAAACATTTGATAAACGCGTTTTACATATTCCATAAAAAACAGCCGCTGAATTAAATAAAAAAAATCTATTCATTTGATTGACCTGAATTCAAAGAAAAAACCAAAGGAGGCCCCTCTTGAAAATAGCCAAACTAATAGCATGCGAAGAGTATCTGGCGTTAAAACCGCCCCAATTTTACGTGGAAAATTACGGCACGCTGGCTTATGCGTTTAACGAAAATGAAGTTCTTTCCACCTCGACCAGGTTTATCGTGCTGACGGAGCAAATGCTTATCAATCCATACGATCTCACAGCGCCTGAGGCTAAAAAGGTAAAAGTGAAGCATCGCAAGGACGAGGATGGGAAAATACGTTGGTTTGGCGAGAACAGCAAGGACGTTGGGATGATCCGCAGGTATGTGATTGAGCCTGGCAAAGGGTATATCGTTGCGGAAACTTTGGATTTGAAGTTTAAAAGTTGCTTTGAGTTTTTCGAGTTCAGCGCGGTGGAGAGCTCAGGTCAATTTGAGGTTTGCGTTCAGGAGGTCACAGGGGAAAAGACGAAAGAGTCGCTTACGCGGCGCCTTCGGGAGTCTCTCGACTTGCTTGAGGATATCTTCTGGCACAACTTTTCTACCAAAGCCATGAAGCAGGACTGGAACATTGAGGCGTACATGGAGCGAACCCTGGGGTTGCCGCTAATGAGGCTTGGGCCTGGAGAGAAGAAGCTTAAGATCGAGGGAAATGGCGACAGGATTGGGCTTGAAACATCTAAAGGCGAAGAGCAGCTCATGCCTATTCGAGAGGGGCTGGAAGGGCTGATGCGAGGAGAGCCCGGAGATCTGTTCCAGTGGATAGCCGAGGACATATATGGCGGGTTTGAGATATTGGAGGTAGATCGGTTTGCGGTTGACATACGCTGCAATGTGTCGACCGTAATGAAGGTCAAATATGTGTTTCCCAGGGACAGGGCGCTGATAGCGGAGCTATACCCAAAACTGAGCGCAAAAAGGGCTGGGTTCTGTGATGAGAGCAAGGAAATAAAGTCTGTCGAGACCGGAAAACTGGGAGATCAGGTGATGGCCATGGATATCAGGGATCAGAAGGCTAACAAGAACAAGTGCGCCTTTGATACCCCATTCTTCCGCGACTTGACCCAGCCGTATAACGATGGTTTCATTTACGCCTTGGCTGAGGATGATGACGGGCTTTACATACTCAAGTACAAGGAGAAGGGCACGTTGAAATGTGAAGGGAAGTCTTACCGGAAGCTGAAGCTTGCATCAAAGAATCTGTTTGAGCCTGGAGGCGACAAGCATTTGCTTGCGATGGCGCAGGTAGCTCTAGCAACAGGGAAGAAGCCAGGACGAATGGGGGAAAGTTGCTGATGAACGTAAAGCTGAAAAAGCCCTTGAGCTTGATCAAAGAGAGCATGTTTGAAGACACTTGCTTGTTGGGCTGCATTGTCGCGTTTTCTGATCCCCCAGACAACTGGCTTGAAAACTCCATTTTCTACAAGCTCTTTACAAACGACTTTCTGCCTATGCCCCAAGACGGAGGAAGATGGCTGATAGGCCTGGAACCCTTTTATGTACTGGCGGAGATCGGAGGGGAGGGCTTCAAGACCAGCCTTGAACTGAGCTTCTGCGAGGTGGAGCTGGTACGGGATACTGTGATCATAAACCCAAGTCCCGCTAGCCCCGAAGATTTTGAGAAAGCCAAAGATATTTACTGGAAGGAATATGACAGCCTGTCCGATGAGTTTGCCAAGAACGCAATCATGTCTGAAGAAAAAGCGATATCCACCTACGGCAGGATTATCAAGGCTTGCTCAGACACCAAATTTCTTAGAACCGCAGACAGCAGCCTGGTCAAGCATGCAGTCCAGCTACAGAGTGACGGGTTCAGCCTGCCCAAAGGCAGACACGTACTTGCGAGCTCTGGGAGGCCTATAGATGAGAACGCGAACGTAGGGGATCTGATGCAGGACGGATGCCAGATCGGGAGGATAGTGGAGATCGCCCATGACTACGAAGCGAACTTCTACGCTTTGGTTGAGGCTCTATACACATATCCGAAAGACGTTTCCGCTATGAGAGCCCGCTTTCCCGACTTTGATAGGCTGGGACTTGACCGCGAGGCCAGCAAGAAGAAGTTTCTAAAAAACTGCGAGTTCATGGCCAGGATTAAAATGGGAAAGCTCGGAGATAAAATCGTTTGCCAGAAGCTTATCGAAAGGTATCCCGCTTACGCGATAGAAAACTCAATCTTTCAGTTTTCCCTGGATCCAAGCGAGAACAGGCTGACTGTGAGCGGTGAGCTTGTAATAGGCGTATCCAAGCAAGAGCGGGAGCTAAACGTTCTCGCAACTTGCATTTCTGTGGATGAGAAGCTAAACCTGATAATGTACGAGTTCAGGAGCTTCATAGAGTGCCAGGGCGAGTACTTTGCCTGTTTTTCGTTCCTGGAGGAGTCAGGCTTCTTCAGCTTGGATAAAGGAGTGAAGGGCGAAAACTGGAGCGCTCCTATGTTTCTGATCCAGTCCTATGTAGAACGGGGAATGGTTTCGCCTGTCAAGGTACTGCCAGAGGAATACTGGGCTTGGCCTGTGAAGCATGTCGAGGATGAGGGCAAGAAGGCTAAAAAATGAAAGCAGATGTGATAGCGTGCGATGAGTACAATCGCCTGAACCCTCCAAATTTCTATATCTATGATGACCAGCTGGTCTTTGTTTCAAGAAAGAGAGACTCTATCGCCAATTCTGCCACCTTCACGCTTTTTACTGAAGACATGCTCATCATCCCTTATGCCTACTGGGTTTGTGTCAACTGGGATTTTGGCAATGCCCTTGATACGGCGCACAAATATTGGTTAGAGCCGTACGGCTTTGGATATATAGTCGTGGAGCTGCTCGACAAGGGTATAAAGAGCCATTTTGAGCATTTTAGGTTTGAGGTTAGCAAGGGTTCCGATGGATATGCCGTGTGCGTATCAAAGGAGCTCGATACAGAGATCCAAGGGCGGTTGGTTCAGGCAGCCGTAAAGCATGGCGGGTCTATAATGGATGGCTTCATGGCCAACTTCTTCAAGCAATTGATTGATAAGAGATATGAGAGATCCGAGCTGCATGTAGAATACCAGGACTTTGTCAAAAGCTTGGAGCCGGTAAAGATTCGTGAAGGCGAAATAGGGATCTTGCTAAAGATCCACGACAAGTATGGCTCTTCCGGGATAACCAGAATAGGGAACTGCCGGTTCGAAATGGAACTAAACTTTAACTTTTCATCCAAAATAAAGCTCGCCACCGGCAAGGATACGGTAGAGGTGGGATCGCTGGTATGCCGGGTACAAAATAATCTAATTGGCGGGTTTGAGATTCTCCGGATAGAAAGGATCGGCATTGACCTGAACTGCAATGCCGTTGCGGTGGCTAGGGTTGCCTATGCGTATCCCCGGGTTTGGGAGAACCAACTGGTGGATCGGCATGTTATCGAGGGAATGATTGTCTGCGTCACCCAAAGCGTTGTACATTATGTGCAAGAGCCCAGAGCGCGCCAACACAATAAACTTGGAGGTGATGAGCTCTACTACCCGGTCAAAGGGTTTTGGCTAGACAAGAACCTGTTGGAAGGCGAGACTCCGGAGATCAGAGACTTCACCGACAATCTCAAAGTGTACTCGCACGACAAAGACTTTTACGTGTTTGCCGAGGAAGATGGAGATCCGCGCGTTTACGCCTATAAACGCACTGAGATGGTTAGAAGCGACGGGAAGTTTTATTGGGAACTGAGGTTGGATAATAAGTCTGGACCGGAGTTCGAGAGGCGATTGAAGGCTTTGGCGCAGATAGAGATGCTAAAATCGAGAGCGAAAAGCTTAGGATAAAGGATGGGATCTATGGTTTAGGGCGCTGAAAGAGCCGAAGCGCTGAAAGCGTCACTGGCCGATGTCAATCGCAATATATAGGAGGGATTTATGGACAACAAGCTGGAAACACTGATGGAAAATGTGCATGGGAGCATGTTGTCAAGGGATTTGTCTTTCGGAGGCAAGCTTTCGTTCCATGCCTCTGAGGAATACAGGCTGGACAACTCTGTTGCCTACAGTCTTCAGACAAGAGACTTTCTTCTTTTATCCTATGAGGAAGAACGGTGGCACATATCAGACGACCCGTTCTTCATGCTTGTAGAAGTGGGAGAATCGGGCTTCAAGACCAGCATACAGGTTGCGTTTTGCGAGGTATTTGGAGAAGTTATTTGCTACTCGCCAGCAAGCCCTGAGGATGCGGAACGGGTTACAGAAACCTACTTAAATAGCGGCTACAGTTTGTCTGACACGCTATCAACGGCCACGTACTTGTCGAAAAGCAAGGAAAGTCTCGTTAAGCAGGTAAGTGAGACCGAATTCATAAGGCTTGAAAAGTCAGGTTGCGTCAGGTATCCAGTGGAGCATGGCGGCAAGTTTTTCATCATTCCTAAAAACGCCCGGGTCATGAGTTCGACAGGAAAGCTATTCGCCAGGGAAGCGCAGGTAGGAAGTCTGGTTCTGGAAACGGGCGATCTTGAAGAATGGTTCCGCATCACAGAGCTGACAAGCATTGTCCATGACTACAAGGGAAATCTATACGCCATGGCGAAGGTCAAGTACGTCTACCCAAGAGACGTAGTGGTTATAAAAGAGCTTTTTCCGAATCTCGTGAATGCTGGGCTTTCGAGCGCTGAAAAGAAAAAGGCAAAAGTGTATGAAAACTGCGATGTGATAGAGGGAAGGGGTTTTGGAAAACTGGGGGATAGAAGGATCTTCATAAAAGTCGTGGACACTTACAATGATTTTGCGATCCGCAGAGGGCCGTTTGAATTCGCGGCTATTGAAGGCGCCTCGTTTGAGCACCTCTCTGACGTGCATGTCGGAGATGAGAGGCTGATCAGGGTTCTGCAAGATAACAAAATGCGCATCTGCGCCCCTATTGAGGTTGACGGCTTGTACGATATAGTTGTTTACAAGTTTGTCAGGTTCTTTATGTGCAAGGACGAGCTTTGCGCCATTTTTGACTTTGCCTATGATGTCGGAGGCTTCTCGAAAACAATGCTTACCAAGGTAGGGGGCAAGGACAACGAGAACGTGAGAGGGATCTTTTACTCCTATCTTTACAGCGGACGCCTGGAGCCCTTGCAAATGGACATGGATGAGTGCGAAAAGTGGCGCATCTGGAATGACATGTACGGATTTGAATGGGCTCGGAACTATTAAGGCATAGGACAGGATGATGCGCTGAAAGCGACGATGCTCTGGACGTGCCGATAACTAACGCCGATTTAAAACCATCAGGGAGGGATTATGAGCTTCAAGCTGGAAACGCCTTTGGAAAACGTGCGCGAGAGCATGTTTTCAAGGGAATCGTCTTACGGAGGCAAGATCTCGTTCTTTGCCTCCGAGGAGTACAGGCTGAGCAACTCTGTCGCCTATAGCCTTCAGAATAGAGCCTTTCTTCTTTTCCCCAATGAGGATAAGAAGTGGCACATATCAGGCGACTCATTCTTTATGCTTATAGAGTCTGGAGAAGAAGGCTTCAAAACAAGGCTTGAGGTCGCGCTTTGCGAGATCGTTGAGGCTTGGGACACAATCATCCGCTTCAAGCCCGCAAGCCCTGAAGATTTTGAGAGGGCTTGCGCTACATACCGCAGGAGCGAGTATAGCTTGGCTGACAGTTTGTCAGAAGTAGCATATAAGAAGCAAAATATAAAAATGGTAAAAGTGATAATGGAGACGGCCTTCATTAAGACGGAGGGATCGACTTTTGCAATCTATCCGCTGGAGCGTCCGCGTGAGAACGTGTACAGGCTTCCTGAAAACGCATATTTCTTGACAGAGGCTGGAGAGGTGAGCGGGCAATTTGCAAAGGTCGGCGATCTGGTTCTGGAAACGAGGAAAAACCGGAATGAATGGTTCCAGATCGCCAGGGTGGAAAGCATTGTTCACGACTACAAGGCGAACCTGTATGTCTTGGCGAAGGTTGAATATGTTTACCCAAGAGATGTAAGAGCTCTAGAGAAGCTGTTTCCAGACCTGATACTTAAATATGGCATTTCAGGCAAAGAGCGAGGAAAGAAAGGTGTTCTTCAAGACTGCAAGGTTAGAACAGAGATAGCTGAATCCAAACTGGGAGAATACCAGATTATTAAAAAGGTAGAGACCGAATATACGGATTTTGCAATCCGCAGAGGGCCGTTCCAATTTGCAGTCAGATTGAGATGCCCTTATAGAGATGTAAAGGAGTATTATCACGCCAGTGACCTGCACAGCGCAGATGACAGGCTGCTCAGGATTGAATCGGATGTTTACTACGGGGCACCCATTATGGTTGATGGCAAGGGATTTGAGATAATCTTCTACCAATTCACCGATTTTTTTAACTGCAATGGCGTTCCTTACGGTTCGTTCGATTTCTCATTTAACATCGGCCTTTTCACGTCGCTGAGGATTGGCGGCTCTGTATCGACTAATAGCGCGGAAAGAATCTTCTTCTCCTATCTGAATACCGGACTTATGGTGCCCATTACTGTGACATGTGAAGAGCGCTTGAAATGGCCTATCTGCAAGCAGAAACGGTAGCGGTAGAAAAAATTGCGATGAGGTGCTTTTCATGGAATTGAAAGAAATAGGCTATATCAAGCCATCCAACGAAGCGATTTTTATGGGGCTCAAGCATGAGATAGAAGAGGATCCAAACGCAAAGGAAGTTGCAATCAATGAGTGGCATCCAAACCGATTCGAAACCTGGTTTTCGGAGTTGAATGCTCTTATCGAGCTGAAAGATGGGGTAAAGCTTAGCTGCAACATAGGCAGGGCGTTTCGCAAGACTAACCTGATCGATATTAGAAGCGAGTTCCTTGACTTCAAAGAGAGAAGTTTCAACAAGCTCTTGGCTGAAGCCTATCTCTACTCATCCGATAATCGCATCAGGTTGGAAGACATGACCGCAACCGTCCTTTTAGCCAAGCGCCCAAGCGAGCTCTATCCATGCTTGCAAGAGATGGCTTCGTTTTACCCCATGAAAACTGTTTCCGAAGGACTCATGCACATCAAGGCGGACAACCTCCTGGTGCAACTGGCAGTGTGCGAGGATTTAAGCTATGAGGAAAACTTGTGGCTCAGGGCCTACGCGGAAAAGGCGCCAGATATCAAGGCATGTGAAGCCATTTTGTTGAAGGCCTTGCAATACGAGTGTACTTTTGAGCCATACATGAATCTTTTCGTGCTGAAGCCTACTGTGATGGAGTTCTTAATGTATGAGCTCGATATGAGCGTAGCTGACCAGAGAAAGATTATGGGGAAAGCAGGGTATATACACAAAGATGAGCTTGCAGCTAAGAAGTAGGAAGTGAAGTCGGCATCGAGCTTTAGCGGATTGAATAGAGACAGCCCTGCTGTGAGCGGCAGGGCTGTAAATATAAGTAGCTATTTTTGCCATGGAATTTAGAGGTAGCCCACGCAATGGAGCATTGCCATACCTGAAAAAAACGACCCCCTGCGCAAGGCAGAGGGCCGTTCTTGCTAGACGCGCAAAGTGCAATTGACAAGCCGGATCATGTTCACCCCGTCAATTTCTATCTTTAGGGTGTTGACTCCGGCAATGGAGAGATCAAATGAATCGGGATCGACGCCAGCTTTTATCATAGGCGACTGGTAGATTAACTGGCCATCAGCGTATATCCGCAAAAATGTATCCGGATTGGTTTGCGTTCTGTAATCATAGTTAAGAACGACAGTGCCCGTGAGTCTTGAAAAACGCCCTTCGAGCGCATAAGATTGAAAGGATTTCGGATGCAAGGCTCCATCGTCTGTTCCGCCAAAGCCATAGTCATAAATCTTGCCAAAGTTGTCTTTTGCGCGATCATAAATTTGAAATCCGTCATTTATGTTGGATGCGTCTATCCAATCAAGGGTTTTGAGGTAGATTTCGCTTTGCGTTGGAACAGAAGGGCGTATTGCAGAGGAAAATGTTTCTGAGCTTGAATCGGGGTAAAGGACGCAATCAACAAGTCTAGCCATGTTTGCTCCTTCTATTTCTACCCGTACATCTTTGACGCCGACAAGGGAAAGCTCAAAGGGGTAGACGTTGCAACCCGCAGTTATCATGGGAGACTGGTAGAGCAAAATGTCATCGCCATATATCCATACAAAAACCTCATCGCTCTTTTGAACCCTGACGTCGTAATTCAGCGTGACTGTTCCTGTCATCCTTTCGTACTTCCCGTCAATCCTGTACGACTGAAAATTTGTTTTGTCGCTAAGAACGCCACCGATGGCATTGGAATAAACTGCGCCATAGTTATCTTTCGCGTAATTATAACTGACGAGACCCCCATCTGCCTGGGAAGCGTTAAACCAATCGAGGCGGCTTAGGTAAGTATACCTTGGAGGAGGCACAGGAGTAGCAGAAGGAGGAATAGGCGTCTCAGTAGGAGGCACAGGAGTAGCAGTAGGCGGAGTAGGCGTCTCGGTAGGCGGAACAGGTGTTTCGGTGGCAACGACCGGATCTGGCAGCGTTGCGATATTCGATTCCGTTGGGACTATCACAACGGTAGAGCTTGGCTCGGATTCGCTTTTGCCTGCGCCAAACAGAAACTTTGCGAATATGGCTACGAATACAAATACAACGACAACAACTAGAAGCTTTATCCAAAATGGATCTCTCTTGTATTGCATAGATTTCCCTCCTGACTTTATTTTTTTAAAGGCTGGGCGCTTCTATATGCCTGGGAGTCAGATTGCCCAGAGGCCTCATTATCATTGTACACCAAGAGCCTGCCGCGCCTGTAATACGCATTTTACTATCGTCTTTGCACAGTGCGCTACCCCGGAGGGACTGGGTAGAGATAGTAGAATGCGAAGATTGAGCGCCTTGTTAATGGAAAAATATTTGAAAAAGGGCAGTGCGCGTCGTGCACTGCCCTTTTTGACGTTCAGGAATTGCAAAAATGGCGGCACACATGGTTTTTGAAGGGCTCGTCGGACAATGAGTCTGACAGCAAATGCCAACAATAGCAAGAAGCAATGCTAAATCGAAGAAAAATAAAAAATGATCGCCTTTCGGTCTTTTGCAACTGGGCACGCATATGCGATCCTATGCTATAGTACTCTTGTAAGGCGCAGAAGCACGGGGTGACAGGACTTACCCCTAGTGGGACTTGGCTTCTGAGTACAGCGCGTTGAATCTGCCTATATCTTATATGGATGCAATCAACATGTTGGCATACAAACTCAGCAAGCACTAAGTTTTCTTGCAAAAGGCTTCACCAGATATGTTGGCAGTCCCTGCCTGGCGCTCAGGCAGGGAAATGATGAGGGAGCGCATGAATGAGGAGGAATAAGATGAATGACAACAGGAATCCCCAATTTGTCGAGAGGGTTGTGCAGTTGATCGCCAGGATTGTGATAGATCCGACCATGGGTCCAAAGAAAATGAAAAAGCCAAAGATTTTGAAGACGGTCGCAGACATGGTAAATTACTCAACAAGAGCGTTGCAGAAGATACTTGAGAAAGAAGGCACGACGTTCAACGAGCTGCTGACAAGCGTTGTTCTGTTTGTGTCAATGGCAAAGATAGACCAGGAGCTGGATGCTTGGGTTTACAGCAAAGAGCTCCAGCAGAATGGGGTGCGAATGAAAAACATTACATTCGCGTACAGCAACGCGGATGAGAGGTTCCTAACGGCAACAGGAGTGACTTTGAGAGAATTCATGATCACAAGGAAGGACGAAAAGCTTGAGTCGGAAACGCGCTCAGATCAGGGACTGACAAGCATAGCGACAACATACTGCGATAACCCAGCCACGCTTACCGTCCTGGTAAACGCCAACCTGGCCACCAACAAGGCTGGAAAGCAGGCGTTTGACTACAGGAGCGTAGGCGCAAGCCTCGAAATCAAGAACGACAGAGACGCCTTGCTGTACGGCGCCTCATTGCTGAACACTCTGCAGATCGCGATTGCGAAAAAGGTCATGAAGTCTGTAGAAGAAGCCAATGACTATGGCTTCAGAAAGGACTTTGTAGCGAAAGCCTTGGATAGCGTACTGGGAGAAGCAAGGCCAGATCCATGGAACGTTAAAGACATAGGCTTTGTCACGAGCTTTGTCAGATGGGCCAGCGACAGGAAACTCATAAAGTTCAACATCGGGTTCAATGAGACGCCGGAATGGAAGAAGAAGTTCGATGATTTCGACATCCCGTATATCAACAAGCACAATGAGCTGGTCGATTGGTTTTGGAAATCAAATCGCGATGTCCAAGAGAAAAGCGCGATCTTTATGATTCAGGATCTCAATCTGAAAGAGCTGGGGTACATTGACTTCATCTCAGAACCCTTGGACTCTGATGATCACCCTTGGGAGTTCGAAAGGAAGAAGCACAGACGCGGCTTCAGAGACGGCAAGTACTACGACGGCAGAGGGTACATCTTCTTCCCCTTAGAAGATGAAACGGAAGACGAGTTCGAGGAGTGGGCGGACATGGCCTTCGAGGCTGAATAGCAATAGAGAGGTTTGGCGCGGATAGAAAGGCTGCGAGTTCTCAAACGCCCCAGCTGCTGGCCGAATGTTAGGAGTTAACATTTCTTGCGACAGTAAACCTCCTGACAGATAGGATGTGCAGTGCGCATCAATATGCGCATTGCATTTTCGGACGATATGGAATGAACAAACAGCAAACAGAAAACGAAAAAGGAATCAAAAAATGATCGCCTTTTCGGTTGCGAAGCCGATGCGGCCCCATACGGCGGCATGCTACAGTAGTGTTATAAGGAGTCGTAACGCCTGAACCGCTTGACATCTATGAATAGAGGAATGGCAAGAAGTGGAGGACGCTAAAGGCGATCTCAAAACTGATCGCCTTT
>JAISWZ010000129.1 GCA_031270945.1 Clostridiales bacterium
CCCAGCCGATATAATAAAGGTTGTGGAATAAAGGCCGAATGGCCGAATAAAGGCCGGTGGGCTCAAAGAGCGAACTGCGCTGACAGGCGCGAGGCGAATCGCCGCGCTTTCAAGCGCCAGCCAGCTCAAAAATATTGCGTGACGGCAAAGAAGCCCGGCGGAAAAAAACCTCCGGGCTTTGCCATGCCCAAGCGCGGCGCATCCCAAAAATCCGTTAGGCATGCAAAAGTCCTGGCTGATTCTTCAGAATTGATTTTGGGATACGCTGTATCTGGATTTTGCGATTTGTCTGCAAATCACGCGCAAAAAGGCGCGTCATGGCATATGCTGGACTTGGAGCATATCCCAAAAAAGCGCGTTTGGATTTGCTTTGAGAAAGGCCTGGGAAAGGGGAAACGGCATGGCCTCTGGAAACCTTTTGATAGCGAAGCACACGCTGTCAAATTCATACCTGATAAAATGCGACATTTCTGGAGGGTTCGGCATAGAGTACGATCCATTCAAGCCATGGCGGCAGTGGACAGCCGAGGTGGCATGGGAAAGCAGCAATGACATCAGGATAAATGTAGGGCGGGCAAGCCAGTTGGCGCACAGGGAGACCCGGTGCGGCTTGTCTGTGTTTCGGGGAAAGGACAAGAACGGGAATTACGACTGCTTTTTCGCGGCGTCCGAAGAGCCGTCCAGGCTCACTGACTTTGCTGGGACTGTCTGGACAGCGTTCTCCAAGAAGAAGGGTGATGACGGCTGCCACATAAGGCAGATGGTGAAGTTCCCGGAAAAAGCTGAGCCGGATGAGCAACCCCAGCCGGGGTCATCCAAAAACATTTTCGTGCGGGAGATGCCTAGCGCAGAGCGACCGGGCATTCTCAGGCTGGAGCAGTGGGCGTTTGAAGGCGCGTACAGCCCCGATTTTTCCCCTTCAAGCAAGAGGGAGCACGTATTCTACCCAAACGCCTTGAGGATTCTGTTCGAAAATGAGGAGACGCTTCTGGTGCCGCTGGTGACGTTTCCAGATATGCCGTAAGGCTGGAGCGGATAGAGTGAAAATAAGGCTGGAATGAGAGCAAGACTGGAACGGGAGCAAGATTGGAGTGAAAATAAGGCTAGAGACAATAAAAGCAAAACAAAGCTGGAGCGAAAATAAGGCTGGAGTAAAAATAAGGCTGAAACTGGACTAGAGCTGGAGTGAAATCAAAGCTGGAGCAAGATAAAATAAAAGCAAATGCAAGTCTAATGCAAGGCAAAGCTCCAAAAGGCGAAAAAGCCTTGCGAATTCGTAAATCATAACTCAAAATCTCAAACGCCTTGCGAATTCATAACTCAAAATTTTAAGCTTAAGCCTAACTTAAAACTTTAACTTAAAGCTTAACCTTAAACTTTAACCCTAAATATCAAAAAAACAAAAAAAGCAAAAATTCAAGAAAGCGCCAAAGGCGCCGGGCGGCAACGCCCGGCGCCTTTGGCGCAAATGCTTTATGGCCAGAGTTCGCTTTTGCTTAGCGACTCGTCTCCGATAATGCGCCATTCGGATTCGTTGGCAAGGTCTGACTCTTTCACGACCTGGATCGAAGACAGCCCTACGTTAAGGGGATTGTCGTCAATCACTTGGTCAGTGAAGCAGATCAGGTACTCATCTGTCTCAGTCGCGACCCAGTACTTGCCGTTGACGACCTTGTTAGCGTTTTCTTGAAGCTGGATTTCCACCATCAGATTTCCTTCATAGAACCCATGAGTGCCCTCGTAGAAGGCCATCATCTCGTCAACTTCCTCGTCGATGTTGTCGTTCACTTGCAGCGCCGTCTCGGAAAACAGCTTGAGCACCTCAGCTTTGTCCTTGCTTTCCAATGCGGCAAGGATGCCCAGCAGGCGGGTTTCGGAGTATTCAAGCTTGGCGGCGTCCAGGGATCCGCTCTGGGCCGCGCATCCGCAGACCAGAAACAGTGCGGCAAACAAGAGCAAGCTAGTCCAGAATGATTTCACAACCAAAGCGATCATCCTTTTCGCAAAAAGAGCCTGGGCTTAGCGCTGGGCAAGGAGGGCTTGCCTCCAAGCCTAGGCGCTCGCGCCTGGGCTTGGTCAAATTCATTACAGTTAATCATATGTTTCACATGCTGTTTTGGACTTCACATGTTGAGCGATTTTTTTCCGGATAGGGCTGAGGAGTTGAAAAAGATCATGGGAACAAGGCGGAGCTGCCAGATCTGTTAAAGACCAAGCCCCGGACCCATGAGCATGAAGCTGGCAATTTGCGAGCAATCTCAAAAATTTTGGGAAATGCTCTAAGAGCATATCCCAAAATTATATCCGAGGCAGCGGAAAAATCCGGCGTTGAAGCGTTCGCCAGGATTTTTCCGCTGCCATTTCGGAATTTTGGGATATGCACTAAGCCAGACCCCTCTGTCTTGCTGAAGTTCGGGAAGGTTCCGCAAAGAGACAAAAGCAGAACCAAGCCCAAGCCTTCAAGCTGCGCCAGCGAGCGAAAAGAACTGCGATTCGCTCGCATCGGTGATTGCTTGCGAGAAAACAAAATGATTTCAAGCAAGCATTGCCCTGCAAAGTCAATGATTGGGGATATCGCTGAAAGAACGCCTTTTCTTTCAAGCAATAAACCCAAGTCTTAAACAGCAAATTTTGAGTGACTTGTACTCACATTTAAATATCCTGCCCAAATTTCAGGCATCAAGCCAAAGCATAAACTTTTCTTGCTAGAAGCGCTGGCAATGGCCAAAGCCCTTGGCGATATGCACTAATATATGAGGCCCCAGGGTTATCTCAAACCAGTGCAAAAATGAGTAAATATGTAGAGAGCCATATCCAGTATATACGGGTTCGGTCAAAAGCGCAAGAGTTCAAATCTAGATTGGAGGTTTAGAATAATAACATAATGAGCTGAATTCAAGCCATTTGACCGAA
>JAISWZ010000169.1 GCA_031270945.1 Clostridiales bacterium
AACCTAACCATCATAGGAAGCGACAATAGAATAACCTTAGCTTCAACAAGTGTCATAGAAGCTATTGAAGTCCAAGGCGAGAACACCAAGATCGAGACCGAAACCGGAAGCTTGATAAAACTCATCTCTGTTGACGCTTCCACAAAGGTCGTTGGCAACGGAACCATTTTGAGCGCTATCGTATCCTCTGATCTCACCACCGAGAAGAAGCCTGATTCCGTAACCATCAAGGGCAACGGCGAGGTTTTGATTGATACGACATCAACAACTCCTCCAGCTTACTCTACGCCTATCCCGCCTAGCGGTGGCGGCGGCGGAGGCGGATCATCCAATCCGACGAGCACTCCTGTGCCAGAAGAGCCATCTCCTACAGATGAACCAGAGCCGTCTCCTACAGATGAACCAGAGCCGTCTCCAACTGATGTACCAGAGCCGTCTCCAACTGATGAACCAGAGGTGTCTCCTTCTCCTGAAGCTACCCCCACAATCACAGCTACGCCTTCTCCTACAGCCACAGCTACGCCTACCCCCACAGCTACGAATTCGCCTACACCAACACCTATTCAAATTAAGTCTGTGCAAGAACTTGCCAATGCATTAGATGACGCGTCAACTACGGCCTCTTCCCTTGAATTGAACTTGCTGGAAGAATTCTATGTTGATGCTAACACTGCTGGAAATTATATAGAGATCAAGGAAGGTACAAAACCTGTTGAGATTCACGGTTCTTCAACAAAAGAATTAACAGTTGGCGTTTGGGTTCAGCGTGATGATCTAACGCTTGACGGAATCAAAATTAATATAACAGATTCATCGAGAGTTCCCCAGGCATATTGGTCGTCCAGCGGAAATTACCATAACGCCATTTTGTTAGGAAAAGGCGCCGGCACATATAGCGGTGGCGCATCCCTTCAAAACGTGAAGGTAATTGACAGCGCGATAAAAATTGCAGGCAACACAGGTTTTACTTCAGGAATATATGTAGGCGGAACAGTCAACAGTAAGCCGAGCAGCATAGAGATTACTGGAAACAAAATTACTGCCAAAGGCGATTCAACATCCGCTGTTCAAGCTTTGTTAATCAACTTCTTTGATAAAGGCTTGACAGTCACGGACAATGAGTTGTCTGCGACCTATGGTTCTACAAGAACATCAGGCGCTTATGACGCACCTGCGAGCGCTTTCTTTATTAATAAGCTCTTAGATACAGCAACAACAAATGAATCACTTAATATTAGCGGGAATACGTTGTCAAGTGAACAATATAATTTCTATATAAATGTATTCCCTGAAAACGGCGTAACAACTTCTGCAGGCGTTGACGCTTTGAGAGAGAAAGAATTTAGCTTGCCTCAGTCGAAGTGGTCATTTGAAGACGCAACGTCATTTGCAAAGGTTGTATTTGACAAACTTGTACGAGAAGTGCAAGGCAAAGGATTTGCTGCTGTTTTAGAAAGAGTTGAAACGCTCTATGAATTGGAGCAATATGAAATAAATAGTAATATATCTACCAATAATCACATAGAAGCTATCAACTACTATGGTGATGGAATTGCTAATGGCCAATATTCTGGACCGACATTCAATGGTCGTGTTGTGCCTGGACAACCCGCTCAGGAAGGTGCCTCATATTTCAATGAATTTCATCCTAGCATAACTATCCCCATAGATCCTTCCACCCGCAGCTTCAAGTTGCGTGACCTCTTGCCCAGCTTGAGAGCAAGGCGCTCCAAAGTGCCGCAGCTCCATCCCGAATCATACTATGATTAACAAAATGTAGCGCCAATAGCCGCCCCCTCGGGAGCGGCTATTGTTTTCCCCAGAATGTCAAAGTGACCTGCGCTGAAAGCCTCTCCAGCTCGCTCTCTCCTATGCGCCCTACATATAACATCCCCTGGCGTTCATAGCTGGAACTCCCTGATATATCCCTCACTTGCCCTACCATTGCCAAATTCCATGGTGCATACTGGGCATGTCTATCAAAACTTCCATTCAGCGCGTTACGGCTCACGTGCGCCAGTGCCATGGCGATATTAAAGTTGCAAAACTTGATCACGATCCAGCATTCAACGCGCCGACCTCTCGATGCGAGCGCCCCTAGCCATCGCTAGTCAGCAAATATTTCTTGCGCAAATGTAGCCATTGCTAAATTCCATGGTGGATTCTGTGCATATTGATCAAAATCTCCACCTCAGCGCGTTATGCTCATGCATATAAATTTTTAGGCGCTCATTAATGAGCCTCTAATCGTTTTCTCATAAAGAAGCCCTTGATTAAAGGGTTCGCGGGCACTTTTCGGAATTTTTGCCCACGCCCCGCCCTGGCATAATGAGATCTAATTTAGACAAAAGCTTGCTTCCAGCGCCGTCTTGTGCTATCATTATTCGTGGCGCCCCGCATTCGAATCCAACTTGCGCCTTAGGAGACATTATGGACAAAATCAAGCTCACTCTACCTTCTCAGGAAATGAAGCCCGCCGTGTTGGCGTTTCGAGACGAGTTCAAGGCGAAAGGCGAGGATTCCATACCGGGCTCCAGGGACTTGATGGCTCATGAAAGCTTCTTGTCGTGGATTGGAACACTCAACGCAAAAAGCGATGCCTCCGTACCGTCAATCACGTATCTCGCCTTCAGGCAGCCCGAAAACACGCTTGTGGGGATAGTAGACATTCGCCACTTCATCACTGAGGAAACATTGCATGAAGGCCACATCACCTTCTCTATCCGCCCGTCGGAAAGAAAGAAGGGTGTCGGCACCGAGGTTCTCCGCCTGGCGCTTGTGAGGGCAAGGGAGCTTGGCGCTATTGAAGCGGTCATAGCTTGCAGCAAAGGGAACAAGCCCGCAAAGCGGGTTATAAAGAAAAACGGCCTGGAACGCTATGAGCCGGAAAATGCCATTTCTGGCATATCATATTACAGGATTGATCTGTAAGAAAAAGCCAAAAAATTTTTTTTAAAAAGGGCTTGTTTTTTTCCGAGGGTTCTGTTATACTTAATTTCGCTAAGGGCGGTTAACTCAGTTGATAGAGTGCCATCTTGACGTGGTGGAGGTCGAGGGTTTGAGTCCCCCACCGCCCATTTAAGCGAAAAGCGCATCCACTGGATGCGCTTTTTCATTGTATTTCAGGCATTTTCAAGCGCCGGAGGCGCTGGGGTTCCAGCGCCTCCGGCGCTTCAGCGCCCCTCGCACAGCTTAAAAAGCCTTGGCGCATGCCAAGGCTTTTTAAGTCCCGCGCCATAGGCGCTGGCCTATTCCAGAGATTTAGGCGCTTTCAGCGCCTAAATCCCTGCAGCCCGGCGCGTCCTGCGCCCCGCGCCGCTTAAAAAGCCTTGGCGCATGCCAAGGCTTTTCTTATTCCCTCGCCATAGGCGCTGGCCTATCCCAGGGATTTAGGCGCTTTCAGCGCCTAAATCCCTATAACCTGGCGCGTCCTGCGCCCGACAGACGCTGCCCAGCGCCTCTATCTTGCCAGATTAGCTCCTTTGGCGCCATAACCAAACTTTTCGAGCGCCTCCAGATCAGCCAGCGCCTGCGCGCCGCTAAAAAAGCCCTGGCATATGCCAAGGCTTTTCTTTTGCGCGCAGGCGCGTCTATCATGTCGTTCCTGGAGTTGTGAGCGTCAATACGTTAATGTAATGGCTCACCTCAATGCTTCGAATCGACTCTTCCTGCTGTTCGAACTGGTACATGAAGGTGTCCAGGGAAAGCTGGGTTATCCTGCCTAGCTCAAGCTGCTTCTCTTTGTAGGCCACCTGGCTCTTGAGCGCGTCCAGCTTCATGACTTCAACTTCGTGCTGGATCTCCTGGTTCTTGATTGTGTTGTAGGCGCTCAGGGCTTTCTGGTTCAGGTTGCGCTCTGTCTCATAGAGGTTTCTCTCTAGCTGGGCAACCGCCTTTTCGAGGCTTTCCTTTGTTTCTGTTGAGACCAGTGAGTCATGGCGCTCAACCTTCATCTTGGCTACGTCGATGTCTTTCCTGATTCCAGCCAGCTCAACGCTGTTTGCCACGACGAACTCGATGTGGTACTGCGATGTTTTCTGGATGGGCTCATACACTGTATACAGCTGGAGGTCATAAACCCGATCCAAGGATCTGCCTATCGTCTTGTTCAATGAGATAAAGGCGTTCTGGATGCCGATCTCCTGAGTCTCGCGGTTTTTGACTCTTTGGTCATAGCTTGCCACCTGGGCGTCATAGTCGGACTTGGCCATGTAGCCAAGCTCCATTCTAAGCTTTGCTATCTTAAGCTCCTTTTTCGTCAGGGCCAGGGAGTCGTCAGTTATCTCCAACGACCTCTGGGCGCTTATGATAGAGGAGAAAAGGTTAATAACCGAAATCTTCAGCTTGTCTTTGGCCACGTTGGTGTTTTCGCCGTTCTTGGCCAGGGAGGCTTCCAGCTCCATGATCTGGTTTATATAGCGCAGCTTTGACGCGTAGTCATAGGACGAGTAGTAATCGTCATACATGGTGTCCAGGTTTTCTTCCAATGTTTCCTTGCTGTCGCCGAAGTTTCTTATCTCCGGGCTGGCTTGCAGCGCTAAGCTTACAGCCTGGTCAACTGTCAGCTCCTCAAGCTTGTCGGGCTCTTGGGCGGCGAACGCTGGCACTTGGATAAGCGCTATCGCCAAGACAGCCGCCAGAAGCTTTCCAAAAAAATTTTTCAATTTACCCCACCCCTCTATTAAAAAAAAATCAAACAAGTCAAGCTTTTCCATCGCCTTTGCGCTTTGACTCATCTTCCGCGATCTTCTTGAGGTCGCCTTTGCGCTTTGACTCGTCTTCCGCGATCTTCTTGAGGTCGCTTTTGCGCTTTGACTCGTCTTCTATCAGTCTTTTGAACGTCACTATGATCTCTGTCCCTTTGCCGAATGTTGACTTGACCTCGACTCCGGCGCCATGCTGCCTGATGATCCAGCTAGCTATGGAAAGGCCTAGCCCGGTTCCAGGGACTCCATTTGACCTTGCCTTGTCAGCCCTGTAGAACCGCTCGAATATGTGAGGCAGGTCTTCCTCTTTGATGCCTATGCCGTAATCTTTTACTGTCAGGATGCATCTTTCCCTCTCGCCTTTTGTCTTTAGCAAGATGGGATCCTCTGGCTTTTTTGAGTACTTTATCGCGTTCTCCAAGAAGATTCTCATAAGCTGCTTGATTAGGTCGTAGTCTCCGTATATCACGCTCTTGCCTGAGGACTCGACCTTTACGCTGGCCTCCAGCTGCATCACATTCATTTCCTTGGCCATTTCCTCTGCGACCGCCGCCAGGTCCAGCTCTTTTTTCTGTAGAACCATGCGCTTCTGGTCAGTCTTGGCCATGAAAAGAAGCCTTTTTACCAAAAGAGCCATATGCTCGGTCTCAAGCTTTATGGAGTCAATGGACTCCTGCAGAACCTCAGGGTTGTTTTTGCCCCATCTGTCAATCAGGCTGGCATACCCCTGTATCACTGTTATAGGGGTGCGAAGCTCGTGGGAAGCGTCAGAGACGAACTGGTTCTGCTGCAGGAACGATGTCTCAAGCCTTGCTATCATGTCATTAAATGATATGGAAAGCTCTGTTATTTCGTCCCTGGGCCCGTCTATCTGGATCCTTTGGCTTAGATCCTCGATGCCTATCCGCTCGGCTGTCTGGATTATGCGCCTAATCGGGCGAAGGGTGACATGGCTCATGCCTCTGCCGACAACAGCGGAGACGCCCAGCCCGAAAATGTTCAGGGCAAGGAAAATGGAGGAGCAGAGGTTGATCATCTCCATTTCCCTCTGGTAGTTGCGAAACACCATTATAAGATAGGCTCTGCCCTGGACGTGGGCGATCTTTTGCCCGAACATGTAGTTGATGTCGCGGATCCGGACCACCTGCCCCGGCCTCAGGCTCCTGCCTTTGAGCTCGTCTCCCACAAACGACGGGAAGTCTGGCATTATCGCGTCAACCGGCCAGTGATCCCAGCCCGTCAAGGTTACGACTATCTCCGTGGTGTTGTCGGGATTGAGCTCTTCCAAGGCTTCCTCGGTGAGAGCGCCACCGTTCTCTATGTGCGCGGCAACCTTTTCCGCCGTCCGAACCAGGTCGTCCAGGGAAAACTTCTTGTACGCGTTCATGATTATGGCGACTATGGCCACGGAGACTCCCATGAGCGCGAAGGTGAACACGCCCGCGTACATGAACCCTATCTTGGTCCCTATGGACATCTTCCCGCGCTTCTCAAGCTTGCGCCGCGCCTCTTCCAGAAAAGGCATCAACAATTCCCCTTAATATAACACTCAAGTGCCTTGCGCTCGCGCGCTTTCGCAAGCCTTGATTGGGCATGCTTTATTATTGATCTTTTACCCCGTATCCAACGCCGCGGGTTGTGTAAATGAGTTTTTCGCTGTACCTGTCATCCAGCTTGGTTCTCAAGTACCGGATGTACACGTCGACGATGTTGGTCTCACCGATATAGTCATATCCCCAGACATGGTTCAGTATCCGCTCCCTTGTCAGGACGATGTTCTTGTTTTGCGCCATGTACGCCAGGAGCTCGAACTCTGTCTTTGTAAGCTCTATCACTGTGTCCCCGCGCTTGACTTCCCTTTTCAGAATGTCAATCGTAAGGTTCTGGACTGTGAGCGTTGACTTGTCATCCTTTGACGCCCTTTTCTTGAACGCCGTCCTCATGCGCGCCAAGACTTCCTCTATGGCGAACGGCTTTGTCATATAGTCGTCAGCGCCTGAATCCAAGCCGACAACCTTGTCCGTGACATCCCCTTTTGCTGTGAGCATGATGACAGGAACCTCGGACACCTTCCTGATCCTGCGCAGGACTTCCATCCCGTTCATGCCTGGGAGCATGAGATCCAAAAGCACAAGATCATACTGGCCAGAATTGAACATGGTCACAGCGTCTCTTCCGTCGTGTGCCACATCAACCTTGTATCCCTCATACACAAGCTCAAGCTCGACAACCCTGGCTAGCTTGACTTCGTCTTCTACCAGGAGAATCCGCTTTTCGTCTGTCTTGGCTGCGGAGGGGATTGCGCCTTGTTCCATTCATATACCCCTTTTCGCTGCGCGAGCAGCGCTCGCCCTTGGGCGAGCGAGCTCGCGCGTCACTCGTATCTCAACGCTTGCATCAAATCCAGCTTCGCGTCACTCATATCTCAACGCTCATCAAATACAGCTTGTGCGTCACTCGTATCTCAACGCTTGCATCAAATCCAGCTTGTGCGTCACTCGCATCTCAACGCTTGCATCAAATCCAGCTTGTGCGTCACTCGTATCTCAACACTTGCATCAAATCCAGCTTATGCGTCACTCATATCTCAACGCTTCTATCGGATCTAACTTGGCGGCCTTGTTGGCTGGATACACGCCAAAAAGGATTCCTATGGCGCTTGAGATGCCTATGGCCAGCGCCACTGACTGGAGCGTCACAACAGGCTCTATGCCTATGACCTGCCCTACCACGGCGCCGCCTGCATATCCCAAGCCCAAGCCTATCGCGCCGCCAAGCCCGGTGAGGATTACAGCCTCTATCAGGAACTGGGTCCTGATGTCTTTGCGCTTGGCGCCAATTGATTTTCTTATCCCTATTTCCCTGGTTCTCTCAGTCACTGTGACAAGCATTATGTTCATGACGCCGATTCCGCCAACCAAGAGCGATATGCCGGCGACAGCGGAAATGAAACCGGTGAAGAGCCCAGTGATCTCGTTTATCTGATCCAGGATCTGCATTATGCTCTGCGCGTAATAGTTCCCTGTCGTTCCATGGAGGCGATCCAAGGAATCCGTGAGCGCTGTCGCAATGTCTGTTATCTTTTCGGTGTCTGACACCACAGCCGTGATCTGGCTTATCTGGTCTACGCCAAAGAGCCTCTGCACTGTAACCATGGGAAGAAAAAGAGTTTCAGGGTATGAGTCCCCGTACTGCATTTCAAGAGTGGCATTGGCGTTTTCAAGAACCCCAACAACAGTGTATCTCTGAACGCCTCGGTAAGTTGGCAGCGAGATCTTCTCGCCAATGACGCTTTCGTCGCTTTTGCCGAAAACGTTGATGGCGGTGGTGTCATAGATGACCGCGACCTTTGTGGCCAGGTCATTGTCACTGTCAGTGATGTGCCGCCCAAAGAGCAGCGTATGGTTGTTGATCTCCGGATACTGGCCGTAAATGCCGGTAAGCGTTGCCCTCTTTGTTTCAGACTTGTCTAGGAGCTTGATGTTGCTGGAAGAAGAGTAAACCCCGCTCAGGTACTTCAGGTCAGGGTTGGCTTTCAGAGTGTTGAAGTCCTTGATCTTAAGCAAGTCCTTTGGCGTTATGTCGCTTGACATGGCGACGCTTATCGTTATGTTTCCGACTCCCATTGACTCGAACTGCGAGTTTATCTCTGCCTGGCTTCCGCTTCCAACCGACATGATTGTTATTACAGACCCTATTCCTATTATGATGCCCAGCATTGTAAGCAAGGTGCGCATCTTGTTGGAAAAAATGGTCTTAATGGCGTACATGAAGCACATTCCAATGCTCATTGGAGCTCACCCCCAACATGAACAGCAATCACTTGGTTATCCACGGGAGTGTCTGATATGATGGATCCATCCCTGAATGTCACTATCCGCTTGGTGTGCATGGCCACATCGCTTTCATGGGTTACCATGACTATGGTTGCGCCGTCCCTGTTCAATTGCTGAAAGACTGCCATTATCTCATCGCCTGAAGCGCTGTCCAGGTTTCCTGTCGGCTCATCCGCCAGAAGTATGCTTGGATCATTCACCAAGGCCCTGGCTATGGCGACTCTTTGCTTCTGCCCTCCAGAAAGCTCTGAAGGCTTGTGCTTTACCCTTTCAGAAAGGCCGACCTTGGCTAATGCGTCAAGGGCCTTCTTTCTGCGGCCCCAGCTGGACGCGCCAGCGTACACCATGGGAAGCTCCACGTTTTCCAGCGCGTTAAGCTTCGGGAGAAGGTTGAATGACTGGAACACGAACCCTATCTTCATGTTTCTGATGCTGGCCAGCTTGTCATCCCTGAGCCTTGAGACGTCGGCCCCCTCAAGCAGGTACTTGCCCTCGGTCGGCCTGTCCAAGCAGCCCAAGATGTTCATCATTGTGGACTTGCCAGATCCTGACGCGCCCATTATTGCCACAAACTCGCCCTTTTCAACCCTAAGTTCGATTCCCCTAAGCGCGGCGACCTCCAGGGATCCTTGCTTGTATATTTTTTTCAAGCCCTCTATCCTAATGACATCATCCATTGGCATGCCCTCTCCGGTTATGGCCTGGTGAATGTGGCGTTTCCGCCAGTGCCGCCCCTAAAGCTTCCTGTTGTCGCAGGCGCTGCCTGTCTGGCGCCGCCGCCATCATTGCCAAACATTTCAAAGAGGCCTCCGCCTAGCTGATTTTCTCTTATGTATCCCGCAAGCGGCATTCCGTCAAACATGTTGCTGGTTGGGCTTGATATTATCTCTTCTCCCTCGATTAATCCCGAGGCTATCCCAACAATCATGTCTCCAGTCAACCCAAGCTTGATGTCGGTCTTTTTCAGGTTTCTTTCGGTGTCAACAGTATACACGTAATGGGTCCCTGTCACTTGGTCTTTCTGGACCGCGACTATAGGGACTGAAACAGTGTCCTTGCTCTGGGCTGTAGTTATGTCCAGATCCAAGTTGAAGCCAGGCTTCAGCAATCCATCTATCTCGTTTATGGAAAACTCCACAGGCACCACAGTTCCAGCGCCTGTTGTAACGGCGGAGTCTGAGATCTTTGTTAGAGCGCCTGTGTACAGCATTCCCTCAAGTCCGTCCGAGGTCATGTCGGTGGACTGCCCAAGCTTGAGCTTCGGCACGTCGTACTCGGAAATGTCAGCCTTTACTATAAGGTCAGTGAAGTCCGCTATTGTCACAAGTATCGTGGACGTGTCCACGGACTTTCCCTTTGCGACGTTCACGGAGGTGATCGTCCCGGAGATCGGGCTTGCGGCCGACTCTTGGATGTCCGACAGGGATTCCCTGGCATCCGTAAGATCCAGCTGGGTCAGTTTGATCTGGTTTTGCTGCTTTTCGTAATTGATCTTTTCTGATTCATCCTTTAGCACAACGTTTGCGTCAGCCAGGTCACCCTTCGCCTTTTCCAAATCCTCCTCGGCTAAGGCAATGCTCCTGTTGTTGGTCTCAAGGGTCCGCTCAAGGTCGCGCAATGCGTTCTTCGCGCTGGTGACTGCATTTTCGGCCGACTTGATGGCGTCTACGGTCTTGTCGTGATCTGTTTGCGCTATCCCTCCCGCTTCAAGAAACAAAGCGCTTTCCTCAGAAGCCTTTACAGCGTCAGCCAAGGTTTCCTCGGCTTTGGCTATCGCTTCCTTTTGGTCAGCTATCCTGATTTCAGTCGACGCCAGGTTGTTGTTAGCGTCCACTATCTGGCGCTCAACGTTTTTAACGCTGTTTTGCAACGACTTCAACGTGGATGAGGCAGCTGGCGCAACCATTGACCTTAATGTCAGCTCTTGGTTTGACAGGTTGATCTCCGCTTGGTTTATCTGCTTTTGCAAAGACTCCCTTTTGTCTTCCACATCATAGATGACTATGATCTGGCCCTCTTCAACCCTGTCTCCAACCTCGACCAGCACTTCCGCCACTTTCTCAGACGTTTCAGAGTAGACGTTTATCTCGTCCCTTAGGGCCACAACGCCGGCTGCGCTTACGATCTCAGAAATGTCAGCCTTTGCCGCAAGCTCGGTCCTGGGAGCGTTGCTCTCCGCATTCGCGCTGGCTTGCACAGCCTGCCTGTCTCTGTACCATTGATAGCCAACATAGCCTCCATAGCCCACGGCCCCGATCACGACCAGCGTAATTATGGGCTTGACTACTTTCCTGATGCCGGAATTACCTTTCATCCTATTCTCTCCCAACGCCTGTTGAATTGTTGCATCCGCCAGCTTTCACTCACTGGCATGTCATTTGCTTGGGCAGGCAGCCACGCCGAAATGGCGGCAAATTTGCCGAACTGGCAAATATCTCGCCGACGCCTTGGCAATCGGCTAGCAATTCCAAAAATCGCCTGGCAAAGTCCTGGCAAGCGCTTCAAATGCTTGTCGCGGCAACCTTAAAGCGCTCTGGACTGACTTTGGCGGCATATTGATATCCCAAATGGCAACGCATGGCGTTTGCCCAATCAAGGGCGAACACGGCTTTTCCAAGCCAATCAATGTTTTTTGGGATATGAATTATAATACCACGCTCACTTTAGAAACAGGCTAGATGAAGATTAAAAATCAATTAACTTTATGCTTTCAAAATTTCTTAATTAAAACAATTTAAGCCAATTGATCGCATCGTGGCGGAACCAAAGCTTTTTTGCCGCTGTTCGGCCATTTGGGGCTCGCTGCCGCTTGGCCAACGAGCCGTCCCGTATCATATTTGCAAGAAAAACTTTCTCGCCCGCGTATATGTTTGCAAAGCGGCAGCGTTCCATGCCGCCCAAGCGCCCAGCGCCCGGAACCCCACTAAAGCTAGCGTGAAACTTGTTGATTTAACCCGAGTTTTATGCTATAATCGCAAGCGAAAACAATGCTTGGCGCGTGTCCCAAACTTGCGTTTCGCTGTCCTGGCGAGCTTGCAAAAGGTTTGGAATGCCTGGAAGCATAGCGTTTTCTCTTGCGAGAGAACCGTCAATCGGAGCAAAAAGTGCAGTTCTTTTCGCTCCATAGCATAGCCTGAATAGAGCAGGACATACTAATCGCATAGCCCAAGCGCTTCGCGCCTTGTGTTTATGCGCCAAGCGAAAGGATGCCGCGCATGCTGAAACTGGCTTCATGGAACGTGAATGGCCTTAGGTCGTGCATGGGCAAAGGCTTCATGGATTTCTTCACCGGCGGAGACTGGAACGCTGTTTGCGTGCAGGAGACAAAGATGCAAAGAAGCCAGGCCGCCTTTGACTTTGGCGGCCATGTGGAGCACTGGAACAGCGCTGAAAAGAAGGGCTATTCCGGAACCGCGATCTTCTCGAAGGAAGCGCCTCTTGCTGCCAGCTACGGGTTAGGGAATCCTGAGCACGACTTGGAGGGGCGGGTGATTACCCTTGAATACCCTGCCTTTTTCCTGGTGACTTGCTACACCCCCAACTCGAAAGCGGCGCTGGAGCGCCTGCCTTACAGGATGGTCTGGGATGACGCATTCCGGGAGCACTTGAAAAAGCTGGACCAGGTCAAGCCCGTTGTAGCCTGCGGAGACTTGAATGTGGCCCACAAAGAGATCGACCTGAAAAACCCGAAGACAAACACGCAAAGCGCAGGCTTCACTCCAGAGGAACGGGCCAAAATGACCTTGCTCCTAGAAAGCGGCTTCGCGGACACATTCCGCGTCCTGCACCCGGATCAAGCCGAAGCTTACACCTGGTGGTCCTACATTGGCGCCGCCAGGAAGAGAAACACAGGGTGGCGCATCGACTACTTTCTTGTATCCGACAGGATCAAGGACAAAGTTTTAGCCGCAAGCATCCATTCCGATGTGTACGGCAGCGATCACTGCCCGGTTAGCCTGGAACTGGATCTTTAACAAATCCGCAAACCTGATCGCTTGCATGGATCTGGCAGTTTGCGGATATGCGACTGGCGAGGCGAAGCTTTAATAAAAGCTTTGAGCTTTTTAAAAGCCTTGATTTTTATAAAGGCCAAAGCATAAGCTTTTAAAAAGCCAAAAGCATAAGCTTTTAAAAAGCAAAAAGCATAAGCTTTTAAAAAGCCAAAAGCCCAAGCTTTTAAAGAGCAAAAAGCATAAGCTTTTAAAAAGCAAAAAGCCTAAGCTTTTAAAGAGCAAAAAGCATCGCTAGCGCTATGCGAGGAGGCAGTCTAATGCACGGTCATGGGCACGGCGGCGGTGGTGGTGGACATCACGGCCACGGAGGAGGACATGGCGGTCCTCACGGAGGGCATCATGGAGGCGGGCACCATCACGGAGGCGGCGGTGGCGGCTTTGGGCCCCCCAGGGGGCATCACGGGCCTCCGCGCGGATTTGGCGGGCCAAGGCCCAGGCCTTTCTATAACGGAGGGAACAACTACCGCAGGGGCGGTGGCGGCTGCATGACTCTGGTGGTGTGCATAGCTCTTGTGATAGCCGTTATTGTGATAGCGATCCTGTAGCTCTTGTGCATGTTATCGCAAGCCTTTTAAAAATTCAAAGCAACACACAGCTTGTGTATGTTATCGTAAGCTTTTCATGAAGGTACGCGATGCCTGACTTCTCGCACACGTCATTGACCATCAGGCCGTACGCCTCCATTGAAGGGATAGCCTTGTCCGGATGCCTGCATGGGCTATCCGGGCAAGAGCATGTCTCGCACATCTGGCAAGCCCCAGCGCCCATTGGCAGGATGTCTGAAAAAGCTGTTCTGGCTTTTGACACGAAGGCCTCAAACATTTCCTTGTGGCGTTTTCCTGTGTCAAGCATGTTTTCATAGTCGAAATCATCATCCATCTTTCCGGTGGTCTGCACAAGCACTCCAGATGAGAACCTTTTGGCGATTTTAACGGATTCCTCAAGCGTACCGCAATGGGGAGGGCACATCCAGCTCTTTCCGTACTTGCCGCAGCGGTTATCCTTGCACATGTCCCGGACTTCCGGCATGAACACCAGAGACTTTGCGTCAAGCTCGCAAGCGCGGGAGAATCCCGTCTCAAGAGCGCAAACTATCAGCTTTTGAATGTCGCCGTCCATAACTAACCCCTTATTCTAGCATTTACAGCGCCAGGCGCGCGGAAAGGCTCATATGAAATTTTCAGAAATGCCATACACCCGTCCAGACTTGGACAAGACGCAGCTTGTTGTCGATGGGCTCATTGAGCAGCTGAAGAGCGCTGACTCAGCCGAAAAAGCCAAAGAAGCCTTCCTAAAGATAGACGAAGAGGGCGAGCAAGTGGAAACCATGGGCACATTGGCCCACATCCGCCAATCATTGAACACGACAGACGAGTTCTACAAGCAAGAGAAGGAGTTCTTTGACAACGCGGAACCCATCTTCAAGGGGCTTATGCAGAAGGCGGCGCTGGCCATCTTCAGCTCACCCTTCAGGGGCGAGATCGAGAAGGACTGGGGAAGCCTCATGTTCAAGAACATTGAGATCGCCCTTAGAACCTTCAAGCCCGAGATCATCCCTGACCTTCAGGAGGAGAACAAGCTAGTCACAGAGTACGAGAACCTTCTGGCGTCAGCGAAGATTGAGTTTGACGGCAAGATCCTGAACATCTCCCAGATAACGCCTTACCTTGAGTCTCCGGACAGGGAGACAAGAAAGGGCGCCGCTTTCGCCAAGGCGGAATGGTTTAACGCCAACAAAGAATATTTGGACGAGGCATACGACAAGCTTGTGAAGCTTCGCGCTTTGATCGCAAAGAAGCTGGGGTACAAGAGCTTCTTGGATCTGGGCTATGACAGGATGGGCAGGAACTGCTATGACGCGAAAATGGTCGCGGAGTTCCGCAATGGAGTCAAGACCCACATCGTGCCTGTCACAAACAGGCTCAAGGCAGAGCAAGCCGAAAGGATCGGAGTGCCTCGCATTGAGTTTTATGACAACACCTACAGCTTCCCTGACGGAAATCCGAAACCCCAAGTGCCCAAGGATGAGATCTTTCGGCTTGGCAGGCAGATGTACCATGAGCTTGGCGAGGACACAGGCGACTTTATAGATACTCTCCTGGACAACGAGCTTCTGGATGTCGACTCAAAGCCCGGCAAGTCTGTTGGCGGGTACTGCGCTTACATCTCAGGCTACAAAGTGCCTTTCATATTTGCCAACTTCAATGGCACCGCCGGAGACATCGACGTGCTCACCCATGAGGCTGGACACGCTTTCGCTGACTACCTTTCCAGGGATCTCAAGCCGTCTGCCTTGAAGCAGTACCGGATGGAGACAGCGGAAGTCCACTCCATGAGCATGGAGCTGTTCACCAGACCTTGGATGGACGGATTCTTCGGCAAGGACACAGAGAAGTACAAATACTATCAGCTGGCTGACGCCTTGATCTTCATTCCATACGGAACCATGGTAGACGAGTTCCAGCATGTGGTCTTCGAAAACCCGGATATGACTCCCAAGGAAAGAAATGACGCTTGGCTTGCCCTTGAAGGCGCGTACCGCCCATACCTGCATCTGGAAGAAACCCCGTTCTTCAATGAAGGACGTGGCTGGCAAGCCCAGCACCACATCTACAGCCTGCCATTCTACTATATCGACTACTGTCTGGCGCAGACCATGGCGCTCTCCTTCTGGGTTGAAGACCAAAAGGGCCACGACGCCGCATGGGCTAAGTACCACCGCTTTGTCAGCCTTGCTGGCACAAAGACGTTCACTGAGCTTGTTGCGGACGCGGGCCTTGCCAGCCCCTTCGAGCCAGGCTCGCTTCACGGCATCGCAAACGCTGTGAAAGACTGGCTTGACAAGAATCCCAGGTAGAACGCAAACGCGCTAGAGCTTCTTTTGTCGAAATAAAGCAGATTTTTGAAAAGCCTGGAGGTTTCCAGGCTTTTTTTATTTAATTGCTTATATTTATGCGCCTTCAGGATCGTCTAGGACAAGGCTTAGAACCCGCGATTTTCGCATTTCCGTTTGATCCATTTTAGGCGCGCAATAGCATGAATGTCAAGCATTTTGGGGCTTTAAAAGCGCAACTTAGGTATACCTGCAAGCGAAAGCAGCGCTTGGTCGCAACAGTCAGGACATGCTTTAAGGCGCGTTTGCATTTCAAAAACCCTCAACTATGTCATGTTCTTAAAGCGTCAAGCGCCTTCCGTGTTATATTTCGACAGCTGCAAAGCCTAGCTGCAGGGTATGCTTTGACGTGCAGATTAAAGCAAAATGCCGTTTGGAGCTTTTAGTCTCGGGATCTTTTGCCCGACCGCTTTGCGGGATGCGGTTTTTCTGGAATATATTCTTTTATTGTGCCATAATTTCTATTTTGAATATGCGGACAGTCACGCGAAGTTTATGGCCGCCCGCCGCAGGTTAAACGTTTAACTTGCCCAAGGTCCCTTTCCAAGCCCCCCTATCCCTATAAAACGTCTTGACAGCAGCCTCTGAGTATGCAACCATGAGATCAAAGCGTTAAGCGCACACGCATTGGCCTTGCCCTATCCCATAGGAGCGTAAGCGCCTTGCTTGCTTTACGCTCACGAACACAAGGAGGCATTATTAGATGAAAAAAATGCTTTTGACGGGCACAGATCTCGAAGTCTCAAACCTGTGCATCGGCACGGTAAGCTACGGGCTGACTCTTTCCCAGGACGAATGCGAGGCCCAGCTGGAGCGGTTTCTTGAGCTTGGCGGAAACTTCGTCGACACGG